>JABHVN010000037.1 GCA_018658265.1 Candidatus Woesearchaeota archaeon
TGAAAGAAATAAAAAAAGAAATTTAGTTAACTTTTTTTCGCATCTTAATCCTAATTGGCTTATATCCTGCTTTCTTATGCAATGCAGCAGAAGGAGAATTATTATAGTAAAACCCAGATTCAATAAATTTAACTTTTTTAAGTTTCAACCATTTTTCAAGTTCTTTTAACAATTTTAGACCTATACCTTTTTTGGTGAATTTTTTATCAACATAAATTAATTCTAAAACGCCAACGTCTTTATTTTTAATTTCGGCTTGTCCAAATCCGACAATTTTATCTTCTTCTTCAGCAACAACATAATAATATTTTCTAGAATTCATTTCTTTCAAGTATCTTTTAGACCTTGAAGATTTATATTTTTTCAAGTCTCCCTTTAATTTAGATATTGAAATTTCTGGAAATTGTAATTTACACTCAATCATAGAACCATTAGAATATATTTCATCAATTGATTTTATGTCTTTTTTAGTTGCTTTTCTAATATTCATTAAAATATAATAGAAGTAACTAATTTATTAAATTAACTACTCTTCTTCAGAATTAACTTCTTCATTAACTTCAACGTCTTCAGTTATAACTTCCTTAGGAACCTCAGGAACTTCTTCACTTTCCTCTTCAGAACTAACTTCCTCACTTTCAACAACAACTTCTTCAGAAGTTTCTTCAGGAACTTCAGTTACAGTATCTTCAGGAACTTCAGCAACATCAGATTCATCAGATTCATCAGATTCATCAGATCTAACCTTAGCAACGCTAACAACCTTATCTCCTTCTAATAGCTTCATAACTCTTACACCTTGTGTATTCCTTCCAATACAACTTACATCTTTAGCACTCATTCTAATAACAACACCTTTCTGGCTAATCAATATCAATTCATCAGTATCTAAAACAACAGAAGCACCAATTACCTTTCCATTTCTAGGGCTTGTAATGATATTTCTAACACCTTTTCCACCACGTTTAATCAATCTATAATTATCTAATAAAGTTCTTTTACCATAACCATTCTCTGTAATTGTAAATAATGCAGGTCCATCTTTACATCCACACATCCCAATAACATAATCATCTGTACCAAGTCTAACTCCTCTAACTCCGCCAGCACTTCTGCCCATAACACGTACATCCGACTCATTAAATTTAACAGCATTTCCGCCACGAGTTGCAATAACAAATTCATCATTAGATTCACAAAGTCTAACACTAACAACATCATCATCTTCCTTCAAACCAATTGCAATGATTCCACCTTTTCTAGGTCTTGAAAAGTCCTTCAAACTAGTTTTCTTAACAACTCCATTCTTAGTACACATCAAAACAGAACCGCCACCAAATTCATTAACAGGTAAAACTGCATTAATCTTTTCATCTTGATCCAATTTCAATAAATTAACAATTGCCTTACCCTTAGAATATCTACTTCCAACAGGTAATTGATATGCTTTCAACCAGTAAACTTTACCTTTATTGCTAAAGAATAATAAATAATCCAAATTAGATGTAACAAAAATATCACTTACGAAATCTTCATCTTTCAATCCAGTACCCTTAACACCCTTTCCGCCTCTCTTCTGTACCTTATACACTTCTAGAGGCATTTGTTTGATATATCCTGAATTAGTAACATTAACAACAACTTGATCTTGTTTAATCAAATCTTCAATAATAAAATCTCCTTCTTCCTCGCCAATTTGACTTTTCCTTTCATCAGAATATTTATTTTTCAAAAACTCTAACTCATCAACAATAATAGTATAAATTCTTTCTTCAGAATCTAAAATTCTTTTTAACTCTTCAATTAATTTCAATAATTCTTCACGTTCTTTCATTAATTTCTCAGTTTCCAAAGAAGTTAATTTTTGTAATTTCATTTCTAAAATAGCTACAGCTTGTTTTTCACTCAAATCATAACCTTCAATTAAACCTAATTTAGCAACTTCAGCATTATCGGCCTTCTTAATCATTTGAACAATTGGATCAATGTTTTCTAAAGCAATTTTTAATCCTTCTAAAATGTGTGCCCTATCTTCGGATTTTTTCAGATCGAATTGAGTTCTTCTAATTACAACTTCCTTTCTATGAGAAACAAAATGTTTAATCATATCTTTTAAATTCATAACTTGAGGTTTGCCCTTGTTTAATGCCAATAAGTTCATACCAAAAGTATTCTTCAATGCGGTGTGTTTAAACAACAAATTCAAAACTAAATTTTCATCCGAGTTTTTCTTTAACTCAATAACAATTCTCATTCCAGTTCTATCACTTTCATCCCTTAAATCGGAAATATCTGGAATAGTACCATTCTTTACCAAAGAAGCAATATTCTCCAATAAATTAGACTTATTTACCATATATGGAATCTCATGAACAATGATCTTCCGGTCTTCAAAGGAGGTTTTAGCCTTAATTACAACTTTTCCTTTTCCAGAACGATAAGCCATCTTTGCACCTGAATTTCCACAAAGAATTCCGCCAGTTGGAAAGTCTGGAGCTTTAATGTAATTGGTTAATTCTTCAAAAGTAATTTGATTATTTTTAATATATGCAATAACACCACTAACAACTTCATTTAAATTATGTGGGGGAATATTGGTTGCCATACCCACAGCAATTCCAGTACTTCCATTCAACAATAAATTAGGTAATGCACTTGGTAAAACAATTGGTTCTTTCAAGGACTCATCAAAATTAGGTCTAAATTCAACAGTATCTTTTTCAATATCTTTCAACATTACATCAGATATTTTTTGTAACCTTGCTTCAGTATATCTCATTGCAGCAGCACGATCACCATCAATGCTACCAAAGTTTCCTTGTCCATCAATCAAAGGATATCTCAAACTAAATTCTTGAGCCATACGAACCAATGAATCATAAACTGCAGTATCTCCATGTGGATGATACTTACCTAAGACGTCTCCAACAATTCTTGCACATTTCTTAAAAGGTTTATTATGGAACCAGCCCATTTTATTCATTGAATATAAAATTCTTCTATGTACTGGTTTCAAACCATCTCTAACATCTGGCAAAGCCCTAGAAGTAATAACGGACATAGCATAGTCCACATAACTTTCCTTCATCTCTTGTTCAATTAACCTTGGCTCTACTTTGTCAGTCATTTTAGTTAATTACTCCAATATAACTTCCTGAGTTTTTTGGAACAAATGTGTAAAAAAGAATTGCGTCGCCATTAATGTCTAAAGGTCTTAACACTGTTTCAACTTTAAATCTTCCAAAATTTCCAACATCGAAAGATCTGTTAAAAGGCATTAATTCAATAGGCACTTCATCATGATTAGGTAACAAGGTAATATGGAATCCGAGATGTTCTTCAAGATCATGGCCATTCATTAAATGATCATTTAGAAACTCTATCATTCGCAAGTTCATTTCTGAAACATCTCCAAATGGAAGCCTAATATTATCCAAATGGGCATATCCAACTGCACGATCATGTTCAACATCAATTAAAGATTTAAGTTCCATTCTAAATATCTAAATTCCTCACTAAATTTGCATTCTCTAAAATAAAATTACGTCTAGGTAAAACTTCTTCACCCATTAAAACACTAAACATTTCATCTGCCTGAGCAGCATCACTAATTGTAACTTGTTGTAACAACCTAGTGTCAGGATCCATAGTAGTATCCCATAATTGGTCAGGATTCATTTCCCCTAGACCTTTGTAACGTTGAAGAGTATATCCCTCCTTTCCAATTTCTTCAAATAATTTAGCTAATTCATCTTCATTATACACATAATGAATTTTCTTATTCTTAGTAACCTTATACAATGGAGGCATTGCAATATACAAATATCCGTTTTCAACTAAAGGCCTCATGTACCTATAGAAAAATGTCAACAATAAACAATTGATATGTGCACCGTCTACATCTGCGTCAGTCATTAAAATTACTTTATGGTATCTTAATTTTTCAATATTTAATTCTTCACCGATACCTGCACCTAATGCAGTAATGATTGCAGAAATTTCATTATTAGCAAATATTTTGTCCAATCTTGCCTTTTCAACATTAATGATCTTACCTCTCAAAGGCAAAATTGCTTGAGTCTTTCTACTTCTTCCTTGTTTAGCACTATTATGAACAAAAATTCCGCTAGATAGTGCAAAATTATGAGTATTTGGAACTTCAATATCATAAACATCAATAGTTTCATCCAAAGAAATTATTTCTTTAATCTTATGATTATAATTTTCAACAGCCTCTTCAGCCAGACTAAAATCCCCTTCAAAGAATTTAGTTGTAAATGTTCCAAAAGTTAAAAGAGAGCTATCTTTTCTTTGTTTTCTCAAACTATCATATTCATCAACATCAACAAATCCACAGGCATCATAAACTTCGTGAAGTGCCTTGATAGTTTTTTCTTTGTAAGTTTGATCATAAGATTTCTTTCTTGATAACCTAAATTCTGGAGTCCATTGTTCCTTAGTTTTATTTCTCCTCCATTGGATTAATTTGGAATCAGTCCATTGTTTTTTTGCAATTTCAGAAAGTTCTGCCCTCTTATGAGGATTTTCATTAAAATACATCTTTATTTTTTCAGACTGTTTTTTTCTTGAAAATTCATCTGCCCAATGTTTTTTCTGTGAATCATTCAAAATTTTTAATGTTCGTTCCCTATAGTTCTTATTAGTTTTATAAAAATTTAAAAATTTATTTTTCATAAACTCCTTATATTCTTTATTTTCCCATTGTTTTTTAGCTTGTTCACTAAGAATTTTTCTAGTTTCTAGTCTTTTCATCCTATTGCTCATCATTGTTCGAAACTTCTTAGTACGTTTTAGAATTCTACACTTCTCTTTAACTTCAGGAGTATGCAATGTAAGTTTAACATGATCCCTGTGAAGTTTTAAATGATCATTGGAAGATAAAAGAACTAAATTAGTAGGATAATTATTCAACTTATTAAAATCCTTATGATGTCTATGAGAGTTTAACACAGGAGCATAAACCTTATTTTTTAAATTCCAATTATCGGACAATAAATGAGTAAAAATCCAATTATTTTTTGAATTATCATAAATCATTTCATATCCTTTAATCGTTACCTTTCCCTGTCTTTCAGATAATTTTCTTCTTAATGGCATAAGAGAATCAGTATAGGATAAATTACATATTTCATTATATGTTCCGTCCCTCATCATAAATTTATGATCGGGTGTACAAATAATTTCTTCCCCATTATCAAGAATCGCCTTAACTACCTTGGCATTTCTTTTAGTAACTCTTGGATTTTTGATTTCTTCAACACCAATAGTTCCATCTTTTTTAGTAGTATAACAAAAATTGCTTTTACCTTTCTTGTGTTCTTCAACAAGTTCTTTAAAAGAAAGATTCCTTCCATCAACTAATGCTACTTTAGTTTCTCCAGAAAAACAACCGCCAGCGGAATCTCCTTCAACAATATAAACTTCAGATAAAGCAGGATCTTTTGATTGACAATCAGCTAATTTACCAGGTAAACTTGCAGAATCTAATGCACTCTTTCTTCTAGTTAAATCTCTAGCTTTCCTTGCGGCTTCTCTTGCTTTAGCAGCACTAACACATTTACCAATTATTCTTTTAGCAACTGCAGGATTCTCTCCTAAGAAATTAACAAAGGCCTCATAGAATGAAGTATCTACATACCCCTTAACTTCAGAGTTACCTAACTTAGTTTTAGTCTGACCTTCAAATTGAGGTTCTGGAACTTTAACAGAAATAATAGCAGTTAATCCTTCACGAACATCTCCGCCACCTAAACGAGTATCTGCTACTTTATTCTTAATAATATAATCATTAATTGCCCTAGTAAGAGCTGTTGCAAAACCACTATAGTGAGTTCCACCTTCAACAGTATTAATATTATTTACAAAGGAATGAATATTTTCTTGATAACCTTCATTATATTGTAAGGAAACTTCAACACCAACACCACTATACTCTTTAGAAACAAACACTGGCTCTTCATGAATAGGACTTTTATTTCTATTCAAATGTTTTACAAATTGAGCAATTCCACCTTCATATTGGAATGTTTTTTCTTTACCATCACGTGCATCACTTAAAATAATCTTTAAATTTTTATTCAAGAAAGCTAACTCTCTTAGCCTAGATGTTAAAGTTTCAAAATTAAATTCAACTGTATTAAAAATTTCATCATCTGGTAAAAATGTAACTGTAGTACCTGTTTCTGTAGAATCTCCAATTACTGTAACTTCACAAAGAGGAACACCTTTTGAATATTTTTGATTATAAATTTTCCCATTACGTTTAACGTTAATATCTAAATTCTTAGACAAAGCATTTACAACACTAACACCCACACCATGTAAACCACCACTAACTTTGTAAGTTTTTTTATCAAACTTTCCACCAGCATGTAATACAGTCATTACTAATTCCAATGCACTCTTCCCTTCACCAGCATGCATCTCAGTAGGAATACCTCTTCCATCATCAGATACAGTTACACTGCCATCTTTGTTAATCTTAATAGAAATATATGTACAATTACCTGTCAAAGCTTCATCAATGCTATTGTCTACAACCTCATAAACCAAATGATGTAATCCTCTAGAACTTACGTCTCCAATATACATCGCAGGTCTTTTTCTAACTGCCTCTAGACCCTTCAAAACGGTGATACTTTCAGCACCATAATCCTCATTTTCTGACTTCTCAGGCGCATTTATTTCCTCTCTCTGAGCATCATTCTGATTAGGAGTATTATCTTCCATAGAAGTGCTCTCCGGCTCTCTAGGTGTGTTTTGGTCTTCTTCCATTAAAATAGTCCTCAGTTAAGAATAAGTTGTCACTGTTACAAATATTCTACAAATTAGAGTACCCCTACATATAAAAACCTTTCTGCCCCTAAATCGCCAATACAGTGGCAATAGAAGCCTTGTAGAGGCCTTTTTTCAACCCAAAAGTGACATTAAATGAATTATTAACAAAACCGATATTTATATATAATATTATCCCAGTAATATTTCATGAAAAAAAGCAATGTTGTCACTTTCACAGTCCCTTCAGAGATCAAAATGATCCTAGAAGCGGCTCAAAAAATAGGGTATTACGACAGTCTTTCTGAATTTTTAAGAGACTCAATTAGATATACATTAGAGAATAAAAAACACTTAAGAATAGCAATAGCATATGAACTATACACTTCAAAGAAAATTAGTTTGGGGAAAGCTTCGGAAATACTACAAACAAGCCTTCCTGAAGCAAAAGAAATTTTGGAGAACTGGTGATTGATTTGACAAAGAAAATAATACCTACACAAAAATTAACAAGAATAGCTAATTCTCAAAAAGGATTATTTGTTTTCAAGACAGATGCAAGAAATCAATTTCACGCATATGAGTTATTAAACTTCTCAAGAGAACCAAAACTAATTGTTCCACTAAAAAGAACTTCAAGAGTTACTGAAAAATTATTGGACCAAAATGGATTTGATATTCAAGGTGCAAGCTACATAGACATTTTATCCAAGCACATTAACTCAAGTCTAGAACATCCTAGAACTACATATTTACACAAAGTAACTTTAACAGAAATCCATGACGCCATTGTAAACAAAATAAAGGATATGGGTCCAGGACCTAAAACACTTTTTATCGATGAATTACATAGTTTAATACCTCACCATGGAGAATTAAACACTCGAAGATTCATAGACAATCTATCCAAAAACATGGAAGAATATAGAACTAAGACAGTTGTATTAACTAATCATTCAAGACTATCTAAGGATGTATCTAAGTTCTTATTATCAAATTCTGAAGAGATTTTAGAAATACCTAATTAATTTCTTCTTGGTCTAGAAGGCCTAGGTGTAAAACTTTTCTTTTTGTATTGAGGTCTAACTTCGTTTTCGCCCATAAAATCATCAAGTGTGTATGTTGTTTCTGGTAATTCTGGAGACCTTGCTTTCATGTATTCTCTTGCCAATATCCAAAATACTAAACCTAAACTTTTTCTTCCTTTATTATTACAAGGTAAAACTAAGTCAACATAAGTACTGTCATTATTTGAATCACAAAGTGCAATAGTTGTAGCTCCAACTTTAGCTGCGTCTCTTAATGCATCTTTGTCAGGCCAAGGGTCTGCAACAATGATTAATTTTGCTTCGTGAAAATCTTCTAAATTAGGATTTGTTAAAATTCCAGGATTATATCTTCCTGCATATGCTTTAATCCCTGTTACTTTTGCGAATAGTTTAATTGCTCTCCAGCCATTTTCTCTCTTTCCAACAACTACAATATCTTCTGGAGCATATCTTGAAATAAATTCAGATACAACTTTAATTCTTTCATCAATAGCTTGAACATTCAAAACAGTTAGTCCATCAGTTCTAACTTTGTAAATAAATTTATTCATAAATTTAGTTCTAAACTTTGTACCAATATGTAATCCTGCTTTAAGATAATTATCTAAAGGAACCATTAAGTTAGAATCGTCATTAGGTTTTTTTGAAGTTTCTTTTACTTCAACTTTTACTTCTTCTTTAGCAACAACTTCTTTTACAGTTTTCACTACTTTCTTTGTTGCTTCTTTTGTCACAGCTTCCTTAACCTCTTCGATAGGTTTTTCCGCAGCCACAACTTTTTCAGAAGTTTTTTTAGTAACCATGGCATGATTAATTCAAATTCCATTTATAAAGTTAACTGTATTAGAATGCGATTACAGACGCTTAGAAGTAAATTTTAAAATTTTAAAATGTATAATTAAAAAAAAGAAAAAGGGGAAAAACTAGAAGTTTTTCCTGATCCCTTTAATTATGTTTTCTGACTCTTTCCTTAGTCCTAGACCTAAGCCTATTCCTAAAGCCAATGCAATACCTATTGCTAAAGCGCCTACAATCAATAAGAATGTATGCTCAAGTATTCCAACGTCTACACCTATTTGCTTCAGGGACATCATTAGTACCATGAAGATAATAACTGTTTTCAGTATACTTGCACTTGCCTTAACACCTTTTTGCTTGGAATGTTCCCATGTCTTGTAATAGATATAATTTGCTGATGCAATTCCGAACAACAAAATAACTACTGCTACAATAACATTTGGCAACCATGCCACAAATTGTCCTAATAAAACAGTTAATGTACCCAAGTTAATGAGTGCTACTGCTTGTTGTAAGAACAAAATTAGTATGTACCACTTGAAGATTTCACCTGCCACTGCTGGCACGTGGGTATGTCCTATTGTCTTGGTAAGTCTAGCTTTTCGAACGTAATCGTCCACTCTCAACTTCTCAAGCACAACCTTCAGTGCATGGCCTAGTATAACTGCTACAAATCCTCCAACAATTAAAACTATTATCGCTGCAACGATTCCTGGAAGTTGTCCAACCAGAGAATACCATATAGCGCTAAGCGGATTAATTATCGACGTTGTAGTCTGACCTAAAAAACCAACCACTATTGTTCACCTCCGTTTTCCCTAATAATTAGGAATGTCATGGCTATGTTTAGATGGTTTCGCTTTAAAAGAATTTATAACCATTCAATAGTGTACACAAATTGAAAAAATATGTTTCACAGCGTGTACTTACAATAAAATAAAGAAATAGATTTTCACTATTTTTAACTATGCATACTATTTTTATTTATTCATCCTATATAATTTTTCAAGTTGTTTTTTATTTTTAATTATGATATAATTAATATTGTGTTTGTCTAAATAATTTTTATGTCCTCTATAATGAAAATGCCTTTTACCAAATCTATACTTTCCTGAATGTTTAATGAGTCCTAAGCAATCTTTTACAGTTTCTTTATATTTACCTTTTCTGCGAATATACCTCTTAAAAATTCTCCAAGATCTTATTCTGAAGGGTGTTTGAAGCCAAATAACTAATTTTGCATGTTTCATTGCACCTCTACTCCACATTCCTCCGCCCCCATCAAGGATCCATTTCTTTTTTGCCCATAATTTCTTTGCTTTTTTTGTTCTTGATTCTTTGCTTCGAGGTTTATCATATTTTCTTATAAAATAAATATCATCCAAATCATAATGTGGAACTTTGAGTTGCTTAGAAAGTTTGTTTCCTAAGAATGATTTTCCACTTCCAGATGTTCCAAGAATATAAATCCTCTCATAATTTTTCATAAATAAATTAGTTTTTACCCATTAATAAATTCTTCTTTTAAAGAATAGAAAGCGTGTCTAAATAAAAGATTAGTTTTTATTCTTCTTAATTGATCAGAAATAAAATAAATTTTTATAAAATAAAAAAAATTAATTGGCCTTAGTCGGTAAAGGCCTTTTGATAGAAATTGGTAAAAAATTTCCCTCGAATTCTCTCTTAGCTATTTCGATAGGACTGAATCTTACTTCTTCAAGTCCTTTCTTAGTTAGCTTAAGCAACATAGGAGCGCCCATTGCTATTTGCAATGCACGTGCACCAATGATTCTTGCTTTTTCGTATTTTGTAACTTTCATAATGCTTTCCTCAGTAATTTTACATTATCAGAAGCTATTTTGACCATTTTGCCAATATCTTCAGTTGATAATGCTCCCTTACCACCTTTTTGCATTGCGCAGATTGCTCCATCCTTTAAAAATGCAGTGGTTAGTCTTGCGTCCAAAAATTCTTCTTCTTCGCAACTAGGGTCTATAACAAAGTCATTGTTTATTTTCAAAACAGTTACTTCAATTGGTTCATCAGTCAAAGGTAAACTTGTTTTAGTTTTCTTTTCATAATTAACAATTCCAGTAACTTTGTCAAACTCAGGGAATTTAGCATCTTTCATTGCAGCCAAAGCAGCTAATGAACAAGCATCTCTTAAGTTTCCTGCATCATTAATTGGATACATGTCAACACAAATTTGCCATACTTTTTCGCCTTTTTTAACACATAACTTCTTGAAGTCAATTGCGCCACTTTCTCTAATTCCTCTGTCAACTACTCTTGCAATTTCAATTGATTCAATTGAAGGAGGACCCATCTCAAATCTATCACTTGCGATTGGAGATAATTCCGCTCCAAACATAATAGATCCAGAATCTTGTTGATCAGGATAAGGTGTACTCATTCCCAATTTAACTCCTGCAACAACTTCAGTTTCGCCAATTCTTACTCGCGCAGATCCTTCTGCACTTTTTGGTGAAATTCCGTATTCAACAGAAATGTCCTTTCTATAATCCAAAAGTTTCCTTCCGTCTTGTCTTAATCCTTTTTCTAACAAAGAATGTATATGTTCTTTAATTACTTTAGCCATTTTATTGGTACCTCTCAGTAATTGCTTTTCTTTGGAGTTCTGCAATTTTTTTACAAACTGGTTTTGCCAATTCAACTGCTTCCAATAAAGCTTCTTGTGTAATCTTTCCGTCAAGTTGTAGAAGAGTTACCTTTTCTTCATTAGGCATCATTGCAATTGGAATATCCACTGCATCTGATATGTCTTCTTCTGTCTTATCTAAGTCAGCAACAACATTTCCGTTAATGCTTCCAACAGCAACTGCGGAAACTAAGTCTTTCATTCTAAAACCTGCATCAGCCAAAGCCATTGCCGCAGCAGTAATTGCTGCACATCTTGTACCTGCATCTGTTTGAATTAAGTTTACATGAACTTCAACTGCGCTTCCAGGGAATGCAGTTAAATCTAAAGCAGGTGCTAAAGCATTTTCCATTACTAAATTAATTTCTTTGCTTCTTCTGCTTGGTCCAGGTCTAACCCTATCGCCACTTCCAGAGAAAGAAATCATGTTGTAAAAACATCTTAACTTTCCAGATTCTGGATCTTGTAAAAATTTAGGGTGAAGTTTTTTAGGACCTCTAACTACTGCTACTGCAATAGTCTTACCTATCTTAAACATTGCGCTTCCTTTTGCATTAGGAACAACTCCAACTTTAGCTTCCATAGCTCTCATGTCGTCAGCTGCTCTTCCATCATGCCTTTTTATTTTTTTACTCATTTTTTACTACCTCGCTTAGCAGTCTTTTTTGCTTTTTTACCTGCAGCTCTTCTTGTAGGAGCTTCCTCTTCATCATCGGATTCTTCCTTAGCTTTTTTCTTAGGCTTATCTTTTTGTGGTTTCTCTTCACTATCATGAACAACCACGTTCTTCATTGCCTTGTCTAAAAGATCAGATACCTTATCGGTTAATCCTTGTAAATGTCCTTTCTCATTAATGTAATTAATTGCATCAACTGCAACTAACTCATGCTCAGGTGCACCCTGAACCCAAACAAGTCCGTTTTGTCCAACTATAATTCTACAGCCAGTTTTATCTTTCAATAAAGAAATCATACTTCCTTGTTTACCAATTACTCTTGGAACTTTAGCAGAGTTTATTTCAATAATTCTTCCGCCACTAATTTTCCTAAGTCCTGGACCTTTCAATGTCAACATTAAGTTTGTTCTTCCAACAGCTGCAACTTTAGCCAATACATAATCGCCAAAATTATAGAACTGTGTTAGATCTGCACCATCATCAACATACTCTGGAACTTCTCTCAAAGTCATAAGTCCATCTCTGAAACTATCTACTTTTGCAAACCATAAAGAATTTGTCATGTCAGTTATTTTTGCGATAACCATATCTCCAGGTCTTGGATTGTAGTGTGTCTTAAGAGCAATAACTCTCAAAACTCTTCCATTAATACCTAATATTCCGACAACAGAAGATCTAATTTCTTCTCCGTCTCTATATGCTCCACCCGCAGGTAGATAATCCATTCCCGAAGCTAACTTGTCTCCCGGAACTACAATTTGTCTTTCTTTTACAAATAATTCTCCCATTTTATATTCACTTCCTCATTCAATAACTTTCAAAATTTTACTCTCAACTTGTCCGTGAGATATTTTATTTAACTCATCAAAAAATTCATCCATGATACCGGATGGTATTTCAACAACTGAGTAATATGAACCGTCATTAAGCCACTCTTCTCTTGTGACTTTGTGCTTATGCACAATACCTTTTGCTTGACCTGCAAACGCAGCAGGAACCTTAATTTCTATTTCCTTTCTTTCAAATTTAATAGGAATCAATTCTCTCAAAGCTTTCAAAGCATCTTCAACTTGTTCTTCAACAGGTTTATGCTCTTCAACTCTAAATTTTGATTCGCCAAGCGCAGTCTCAATTCTAGCTACGGGGTGAGGGCATCCAGTCTTGCTATCAATAGCATTCCTATGGATAATATCTACAATTTGTTTTCGTTTCTTTTCCCTTTCTTCTTCCCTATGCTTAGAAGTTAACTGTATTTCTCCTTTCTGTAGAATTTTCTTGATTGCTTCTGTTACATCTTTTGCATCAAAAGCAGCCATCAAATCATTCTCAGAAACTTTTTCGCCTTTTTTAACATCAAAGTAAACTTGAGTTGTAGCAAGTACATCCTCTAAAGGAATATCCTTGCCTTGTTTGAATTCAAGAGCTTTATCGCAATCTACAAGGATCTCAAAATGTCTTCCTTGTCTCTTCAATCTTGCAATTACTGCCCTATCTACATCAACCATTTTAGTAAAACAACTACTTAGTTGCTTTTGTCAACTCCTCACTTGTAAATTTTTTCAAAGTTTTATCTTTGGAACTAATATAAGATCCATCAATTCTACCTATGTTAAAATTATCTCCTAGAGTCTTTTTCAAAGAAGTCATTGCTAATTTCAAAGCTTGATCCAAAGTCATATTTTCTTTGTATTCCTTGTTTAAAATTTCTTTAACTTCGTCGTCCATTTCTCCAATAGCAGTTGCTTTGTATTCGAAGAATGTTCCTGTAGGATCTGTAACAAAAATATGGCTACTATCTCCAACACCCATGAACATTAAACTTACTCCGAACGGTCTAGCACCACCTACTTGAGTATACATTTGTTTAGTATTACATATATCTTTTACCAATGATTCTGTACTAATTGGTGAACTACATGTAACTCTATGTTGTTGTGCTGCAACTTGTGCTTTTTCAATTAAGATTCTTCCATCACTGGAAATTCCAGAAACACTTGCACCTATGTGCTCATCAATTTGAAAAATCTTTTCAACGGATTTCCCAACAATTAATTTTTCAACAACTCTCTTATCAGCAAGAATTAATACTCCTTCCTTACAAGTTATACCTACTGCAGTTGAACCTGCTTTGATTGTTTTTCTTGCATATTCAACTTGTAATAACCTACCATCTGGACTGAACACAGTACTTGCTCTGTCATATCCCATTGCTTGGTGGCTTGATTCGTCTGCTTGCATATTATTCTCCTCCTAAATACTCTCGTAAATTTGATTTGCCTTATTGACACTTCCAGATAATCCCAAACATCTTATTGTAATGTCTTTGGAATCAATCTTTTTCACAGTCATAAGACTTGTGCGAACATGATCAACGTGTTTTCTATCTACTCTTAATATACCTTTTTTTCCAGAGCCTTTAATAAACATTACTCCAGCGCTAGCATATCCAAAAGTTCCAAGAAAGTCCAAAAGTCCTTTATTCATCGTATTCTTTAGCTTCAAAGATTCTGAGGCTTTATTGCCAAAATAGTCCACTGAGTAAACGAGATACCTTTTCTTCTCTCTCAGAGTAGGTGTTAACACCTTAATCTTTGTCTTTTTTTGCATATTATATACGAAGAACAAACCTTTCTTCTTTCTCTCTTACGAAAATTTCAGAGTCTGTAGTATATATAAAGATTTCCAATGGTTAAATTTGTGCTTTAAAACACTCTAAAAGTACCACTTAGCCCACCTACCTACTAAAAAACATAGACTTAAATACCCTCCAAAGATCAAAAACTACAGTGCATATGAGATTCTATCTCAATATATATGCAACTACGGAGGAATACGCAAATGGGAGATTTCGAAAACAGAGGCCCTAGAAGAAACGAAGGCCCTAGAGAAA
>JABHVN010000038.1 GCA_018658265.1 Candidatus Woesearchaeota archaeon
GGAAAAATAAGCTTTACTCTAAGTTGTTTCAAACTATTTTTTATTTCTTTGTTAAATATTGTAATCACCTATTCTTCTTGTTTCCTTGAAGGGTTAATCTCTTTTTTAAACTTATCTTTTAGGTTTAATTTAGTGAATAACTCCTTGTATCTGTTTCTGATGGTAACTTCAGTAACTCCTGCTACATCTGCAACTTCTCTTTGAGTTCTTTTTTCGTCATTTGTTAAGGCTGCAACGTATAATGATGCTGCTGCGATTCCAGTTGGACCTCTTCCAGAAGTTAGATCTGCTGCTTCAGCCATTTCTAATATTTCAACAGATTTAGATTGTGTTCCTGCTGAAAGTTTTAATGCTGAGGCAAATCTTGGAATGTAGTCTACAGGGTTAGATGGTAGAATTCTAATTCCTAACTCTCGTGTTATGAATCTGTATGTTCTTCCAACTTCTTTCTTTTCTATTCCTGAAGCTTCGCTTAATTCATCTAAGGTTCTTGGGATTTCATGACGTCTACATGCAGCGTAAAGTGCACCTGCAACTACTGACTCCATTGAACGTCCCCTAACTAATCCTCTTTGAACTGCTAATGTATAAATTTTAGCTGCTTCTTCTTCAACTGCTTTTGGAAGTTTAAGGAAAGATGCTACTCTCTTTAATTCTGCTAATGCTAATTTTAGATTTCTTTCAATAGCTGTTGATATTCTGTATTGCCATTTTCTTAATCTTAAGAATTTATTCATACCCTTTCCGTCTAGTTGGAAAATATCTCCCCTTTGACCAATATCTGTGCCTAAACCTCTGTCGTATCTAGTGTACGTCATAGGTGCTCCAGTTCTTCTTCTCTTTTCTTGGTCGTTTTCGAATTCTCTCCACTCTTGACCAAAGTCAACCATTCTTTCTTCTAGAACTAATCCACATGATTTACAAACTAATTCGCCTCTATCGTGGTCTGCTATTAGATTTGTAGAATTACATTCTGGGCATTTTTTTGTTTTTTGGGGCATAGTGTGCGCCTCCTGTTGATTCATAAGGGTTTATGAATTTTTAAGATAGTAATATTTATAAAGAAAAGTGGTAGGTTGTATATAAAGGTTGTTATTTCTAAGCTTAAACCAACTCATAAACAACAGAAACAGCAGAATTTAGTTCGATATCTCTAACTTCCATGTCTAAATTTATTTCTTGAGCTTCATCGAATGCTGGTTCAGCCATAGCATACATAACTTGAGGTCTGTAACCGTAGTCATTAGTGTTAACGGAAACTAATTTCCCTACTTTCATGTTTAGACCAGAAGCGATAGCTTCAGCTTTACTTCTTGCATCTGCAGCAGCGCTTGCTAATACTTCAGATTTAAGTTCGTTATTTCTATCAAAAGATAATTCGGAAGTAATTTGGTTAACTAATCCTCCATTGTCAACTATTGCATCAACAATGTCTCCAATTAACTCTTGATCTTTAACTGTAATTTTAATTGTATGTGAAGCAACAAATTCTGGATCAGTGTCTTTTTCATCTTGGAACCAATCGTATTGTTCACGCACATTATAATTTTCTGTTTTGATACTATCTTCTGGAATATTTAATAATTTTAATTCTTGGGTTATTTTATTTGAAATAAGTGAATTTGTATCTTTAGCTTCTTTTGCCGTTTCTTTTGTAGATTGAATATGTGCATATATTCCGATTTCATCTGGAGCAACGGTTAATTGTGAATTACCGCTAACTTGAACTGTTTGTCCTAATTTTTGTGGAGCGAAAAAAGATAGTCCTATTAGAAATGCAATTGCAACAATAACTACTGAAATAATTACTGTCTTAGATTGTGACTCTTTTTTCATAGGAAAAAGATAGTTAAGGATTATTTAAAGATTTCTAAGAAAGATAGCCCAATGCTTGTTCAGAAGATAATATCAATGATTCCATTGCCATCTCATATGCAGATTCTGTCATGATTTCTCTTTTGGTATGACCATTACGAATTATGCTGTGGACTACCTTCCCAATTTCTGGAGCAGTGTCATGGGGCACTAAAAGTATAGGTGTCTCTTTTCTAAGTGCGCCAAATCTAGGTGCTTCATCTTCTTGAGTAATTGTCCCAATGAAACTATTTGAAAAAGGTTGATTATCTGTGTATTTTAATCCCTCTATGCAGGTTATTCTAGAAATATAATCTACTTCCGCTCCCCTTAGAGCTTTTCTTGCATCTGCACCCATTGTCATTGCAAGTTTCGTATAGTTCTTAGGATCGTCCTGGCCTCGCCCATGCATAAATCTAGTTACACGAGAAACTGAATCTACTAGTAAGTTATCTAGTTGTGCACCTATTGTTAACGTTCTCTTTCCTTCATGGCACTCAATCTCATATTCAAACCCGTCTAGAAGATTAACAAAACCTTCAGTTTCATTATGAAGGCTACTTAAATAATTTTGAACTATGTCTAAAGGAAATCCTTCTAGTCTTGCTACAGACGGACTTTCCATTATTGCTTTAACAGTATTTTCTAACATTTTATCTAACTCAATATTTATAATTTAAATTTAAAAAAAATCAAAAAACTACTTAACAAGGATTGCATTAACTACGCCTTCTTGTCCAGGCCTAGAAAGAATTTTTGCATTTCCTTTAGATGTCTTTATGATTGTACCTTTTGTAAGAATATTTCTTCTAACAAAATGTCTGTTTGCAGGGTTTTCGATAACCTGCTCGATCTTAATTTTTGAATATTTCTTAGTTTTAGGGTCAAATACGTTTGCAAGGGAATCAGATACAGATACTATCTTATCATTTCCTCCTCTACCCCTAATTTTCTTAATGAAACGCTCTCCAAGTTTAGTCATAGTTGGAAGTCTAGCTAACTCTCTTAGTTTCTTAGTTCTTAGCGGAACATATCTTCCACCAGTTGCCTTCCTCTTTGATCTATATTGTGCGTTTGCCATTGAATTCTTATTCTTAGTTTTCTATTTTTAAGACTTTCTTTTTATCTACCCACAAGATTTAAATACTCATTTCAGAGGTTTTGTATGATTAGATTAGGGGGTTATTACCATGGAAACAAGCAGACCATTAGATTCATTAAACCAAAGCAGAGGTAAGAGAGTACTTATTGAGCTTAAGAACGGAAAGCAATTTGTAGGAATTCTACAAGCATTCGATATTCATATTAACGTTGTTCTTGATGAGGTAGAAGAGCTAGAAAACGGAGAGCTTAAAAGAAAACTAGGAACAGCATTTATCAGAGGAGATACAATCATAATTATCTCACCACAATAAGATGTCAAAAGGAACCGCAGCAAAAGGATTGAAGAGAAATAAAGGTAGACTCCACATACGATGTAGAAGATGTGGGAAGGCTGCCTATCATAAAATCAAAAGTGTTTGTAGTAGCTGTGGCTATGGAAACAGTGCTAAATTGAGAAGATACAATTGGCATAAAAAGACTGTTAGTAAGATTAGAATTATTGCTAAGATTAAACAGCATATGAATAAAAGAAAGAAGAGCGGTTTCAAATTAGATTAGTAATCGCAATTCTAAGTTCTAACTGAAGGCCATTGAATAAGTCTTCATTTAATTTTTATGTTTGAATTAGATTGTGCTATGACCAGAGACTTAGAACTGTTAATGGAGACACAGTTAATTTTTTAAAGAGATTTCCGTTGAGAAATGCTGAAAAGCTAAGGTAATTAGATCAAAAGTTTTTCAATCCGCGTGGGAGTGCCGGAGTGGTCAAACGGGCTGGGCTTAGGACCCAGTAGCTTAGTGCTTACTAAGGTTCGAATCCTTACTCCCACATTCTTTATTCACAATTTTTTGTAAGAGTATTTTATAGAATTTTGATATTGTTAATGCAACTAATGTTATTATGATTAATGTAGTTGTAGAGAAATAAGCTGTAGTGTTAGTGTATTCTTGTGTTAATGTAATTGCCATCAACCATAAGATTATTGTAGATAATATGAATAATGGAAAA
>JABHVN010000039.1 GCA_018658265.1 Candidatus Woesearchaeota archaeon
ATGACCCATTTCTCTACAAATCTGTGCAATAAGCCTGTATTCTGTATCTGCAACTCTTTTTAATTTACAATTAAGATAAATAATTTTCAAATTAAGATTGCTTTCCTTTGCAACTTCAGCAATTTGATTAGTCACATGTTTTACGGCTAAAGTTTTTCCAGTACCAGTCTTGCCATATAAAAAAATGTTACTTGGACGCTCCATACGCAAGGAAGGTGCGAGAATACCTGCTAGAGAGTTAATTTGATCTTCTCTATAAGGAACATTTTCAGGAGTATAATTAGATTGTAAAACTTTCTTATCTTTGAATAAACCCTCTTTCTGGGCGTAATCTCTTAGAAAATCTTTAACATCAACCATTAACAGATTGACATTTGATATTTTATTTAAACATATCTGTGATTCCAACTAAGACTCCCACACCATAGTTTCCATTGGAGATATTATTTATAAAAAAAATAAAAAATTCTCGGAAAATTAAGTAATAATGAAATAAAAATTATGAAAAAAATATATGATATAAAATAAATAATAATATATAATATATAATATAATATAAAATCTTATAAATAAAAATTAAAAAAACAAAAAAACAATCGAAATAAATAGCTTTTCTTACATTTCAGCTCCAGAAGCAGTGTTTCGAACCTTTTTCAAAATTATTTTACTTCCATAAGAAATCATGGTGTGGGGTTAACAACATATTTATATTATAATTAATAATTAATAATCAATGAATATTTTATTATGGATATCTATATCTACAATTGTTTTATTTTTTATACTTCATTTCATTCTAAAGAGCATTAAGAGGGCAATATTCATCATATTTGCATTATTCTTTGTACTATCTTTAGTATTAGTAACAACTATCATTTCTGACTCAAAAAACCTAGAAAACCTTCAAACATCTAATTCATTATTTGTTTATGAAAATGAAGATTTGTATTATTCTGCAATATCTATTAATTTTATGAACTCACAACCTAATCCCTTCACTAAAGAAGAACTAAATCAACTAAATGATGATTATAGCAACACTTTAGCTGACAAAGATTATTTCAAAATATTTACTTTCTCAGATCAGTCAATAGATAACTTACTTTCAGATCCTATTCAAATAACTGAAGGAGTGAATTTCACAAAAGAAGAGATATTAGATACACTTCATTCTTCCAATCAAGATGAAATCGACTCTTCATTCACAATAGTAGTATTAGATATATTAAATAATTTACAAGATAAGGAAAAATTATCCATCTTTTTGGATGAACATAGAGAAAAGAGGGTAAATATTGAACCTCCAATCAAAGCAATTTCACTTATTTCATTACTGCCTAAATCATTTGTAGAATCAATCCTTTCCAGACTATAGTTCCTTTAAAAACCAATACAGCACAAAAAGATTTATATACAACATGGAGTTAAATTAAGTAAAATGGCAGAAGAAGAAAAAAACTATTCAAAACAACTTCTAGGTAAAACCGTTGTAACTAAAACAGGTAAAAGATTTGGGGAAGTTGGAAACATTTCATTCGAAGTTAGAACAGGCGAATTAATGCAAATAGTTCTAAAAAGTCCTACAACTTATACAGAGGGATTAGACTTAGAAAGAGACTCTAGTAACAATTTACTTATTCCATATTCTTCAGTTATTGCAATTGGCGATTTCGTTGTTGTTGCAGAAGAAGACATACTTTAATTTTTTAAAATTTTATATTTCATAAAATGGCTAGTCTAAAATCTCCTAAGAAGTTTAAAACAACTAAAGACATTGATACTAGTACTTCTATCGTAGATCAAGTTATAGGTCAAGACGAAGCAATTAACATTATTAAGAAGGCTGCAAGGCAAAGAAGAAACGTACTTCTAATTGGTGAACCCGGTACAGGTAAATCTCTGACAGGACAAGCTTTAGCAGACTTAATTCCCGAAGGAGAATTAGACGATGTATTATCAATAGACAATCCTTCGGATGAACATCAACCCTTAGTAAGAACATTTCCAAAAGGTAAGGGAATAGAACAAGTTAATAGATTAAAGATTGAATCTCTTAAACAATTCAAAGGTCAAATGATCTTTTTCTACATCTTAATAGTAATATCCCTTTTTTCACCTTGGTGGGTTAGAAAACAATATGGAGATATTATGGCAGCAGCTTCATTAATTTCTTCTATGATGTTTATTGCAATATTTGTATTATTCATGAACTTAAATAAAAAGGCAAGAAAAGGTGTAAAAGTTCCAAAAGTATTGATTGATAGTTCAAAGAAACACAAAGCTCCATTCATAGATGCAACAGGAAGTCATGCAGGTGCATTATTAGGAGATGTTCTACATGACCCATTACAAAGTGGAGGGTTAGGAACTCCTGCATATGAAAGGTTAGTTCCAGGAATGATTCATAAGGCAAACAAAGGCGTATTATTCATTGATGAAATTGGAAATATGAACCCAGTAACTCAACAAGAGATACTTACTTGTATGCAAGAGAGAAAGTATCCTATTACAGGTCAATCTGAAAGATCTTCTGGAGCAATGGTTCGTTCTGAAGAAGCACCTACAGATTTCATTCTAGTTGCAGCAGGAACCCCAGACACAATAAAGAAAATGAATCCTGCATTAAGATCTAGGATTAGAGGATATGGTTATGAAATCAATATGAATCATACTATGGATGACACTCCAGAAAACCAATATGGTATTGCAGTATTTGTAGCACAAGAAGTTAACAAAGATAAGAAAATTCCTCATTTTACTAAAGATGCAGTTGATCAAATTGTACAAGAAGCAAGAATTAGATCCAGTACTTCTAAAAAACTAACATTAAGGCTAAGAGAACTAGGTGGTTTAGTAAGGGCTGCAGGAGATTTAGCATTAGAAAGCAATTCTAAATTCGTTCAAGGTAAACATGTTATGCAAGCAAAGAAATTTGCAAGAACCTTAGAACAACAAATGGTTGACAAATACATTGAAAACAAAAAGAAGTATGAAGTTATTGTAACAACTGGTTCACGTGTTGGACGTGTTAATGGACTTGCAGTAATGGGTTCAGATTCTTATTTCTCAGGTTTAGTTTTACCTATTGAATCAGAAGTAACGCCTGGAGGAAAGAGGGCAGAATTTATTGCAACAGGTAAACTTGGAGAGATTGCAAAAGAAGCTGTTCAAAATGTTTCAGCAATTATTCTAAAATACTTTGGAGAAGACATCAAAGAAAAGTATGATATCTTTATTCAATTCTTACAAACCGCATCAGAAGCAGGAGGAGTAGAAGGAGACTCAGCTTCAATAGCTGTAGCAACTGCAATTATTTCTGCTCTAAAGAATGTACCCATTAAACAAAATGTAGCAATGACTGGATCCCTATCTGTTCGTGGAGAAGTTCTAGCTGTTGGAGGAGTTACTCAAAAAATAGAAGCTGCTATCCAAGCAGGAATAAAGAAAGTAATCATACCAAAAACAAATGCCAAAGATATTATCCTATCTCCAGAAGACAAAAAGAAGATCAAGATCGTTCTAGCAGATAGACTAGAAACAGTTCTTGAAGAAGCTCTTGAATGGAAAGGCCATGAAAGTATTCTAAGGAAAATTAAGAAGGTTAAATAGACCAATCGTAAGTTTTATAACCTCTTCAGATTCAATCACTCTATGATAATTCATTTCACATTAGACAAAATATCTGTTGATAAAACAGGACAAATAAAGGGTAAAATAGAAGCTAAGAACGGTATCAAGTTTTTAGACATAGCAGAATCCCCTACACCTGAAGGAATCACAGGTCAATCACTATTAAAATTCAAATTTTCTTACAAGGTAGACTATTTACCTGATGTAGCTAAGACTGAGATAGTAGGAAAAATCCACTTTCTAACAGACAAAGCAACTAAAGACAAGATCTTAGAGGACTGGGATAAACATTCCAAGATCGAACCCTCACTTTCTGGCCAATTAGTTAACTATGTTTTCTCCAAGTGCGGAGTAATGGCATTAACTTTGTCCCAACAAGTAGGCTTACCACCTCATATATCCTTACCAAGGATAGCATTGAAGCAAAAAGCTACTGAAAGTGATGAAAAAGATAACAAACCTAAGGCTTCTTAGGCCCTTTTTCCATTAATTTTATATATTTGTTTGTAGTGCCCACTATGTTATGTATATACGAACAAAGACCAGAAAAAACAAATCTGGTGATGAAAGGAAATATGCATACCTAGTCTTCTCAAAACGTCGTAAAAAAAGTAAGCGTCCGCCAAAACAACGATTTTCTAAGTATTTAGGCCGTGTTATCGAACTATTTCCGGCACCTAAGCAATGCCAAACAATGCCAAACAATGCCAAACAATGCCAAACAATGCCAAACAATGCTCCTCAAACGCCGTCTGAGTCAATCGTACAGATGTTTAAGCAGCTTTTGCTTTCTGCGGAATTTCAACGAGTAAACAAGCATATCTTCCGGAGAGGAGACGTTGAAGTGGACCTTTCCGTATTAACCGTAAAGAGCATTGAGACAGGTCAACAGCTATGTATACAGGCAAATGAGGGTTTCATTTCCAAGTATACGCTACGTAAAATCGTGAGGTACAAGCCTCCTGAGACAACCGAGAAGGAAATTGGACAAGATCTTGCTAAGAGGCTGCTCTCGTCAGGCCTAAAACCTTCTCAAGAGGTATTTCTAGCCCTGTACTACCAAATATTGAAAAATCTCCACAGGAAATAATGGGGTCCATCAACAATCATCAACAATCATCAACAATCATCAACAATGCCAAACAATGCTTCTAAACTGTTACTACGGGTAAGTTTTATATAATCCTAAAACCTCCATAATACACCTTAAAATGGCGGACGAAACTAACTTATTTATGGAAAAAGTACGAAATTCTTTCTCTAATGCCAAAAATGACATTGCCAGACTGGAAAATAGCCTATTAAACTTAAAAACCTCAGTAGAATCAAATAAAGAAGACATTTCAACCTTTAATTCTAAGATAGATAGCTTAAACAAAGGGATAGCTGAAATAAAGGATATATTGAGTACATTTAAAGAAATCTCCACAGGAAATAATGGGGTCCATCAACAATCATCAACAATGATCAACAATGATCAACAGTCAACAAGCAATGCCAAACAATACCAATCAATGCCAAACAATGCTAGGCAACCAATTTCAAGAGAAATCCCTTCTAATTTACCTAAAAAGACCTTACAAGCTCTCGAGCTTGATTTTGAGATGCAGTTCAGATCTCTCACAGATAGGGAATTCTCCGTATTTATGACTATTTTAGAGCTTGAGAAGCAAGGGCATGTAGTTAACTTCCCCCTCGTTGCTAACCACCTAAACGTCACAGAAACGACTGTAAGAGGCGTAGCTAATCGTTTAATCTCTAAAGGCCTACCTGTGAAGAAAGAGCGCCATTTCAATGGCAAAACCTCACTTTTAATCAAAGAAGCATTTCATGACCTAAACCTTCTAAACAAATTAGTTCGTTTGAGAGGAAATCCTTCTGATCAAAGAACATTATTTGATTAAATCCTTCTTTTATCTCTCACTTTTCCAATTTGAAACAGTTTTTGACCTATTTGCCAAATTCTTTACTATCATTTATTGTCCGTCGACGCTTCATATATCTCCAGATTCTCCAAAAATAGATACTTTTGGAGCCATGCTCCTATAGGTATCCCTCACTTTTCCAAAATAAGGTCCATATCCAGACCTTTTTCACACATTTAGTGCACCTATTCATCTCCATTATGCCTACCTTTCAACCCTCATTTATGCTTATTTGAGTTGATATGCTCCCCATTCCTCACTTTCTTAGTTTAGAGGTCCTATTCAACCCTATTTATGTAGAAATAGTCCTCCTTACACACTCCCATTCTAACCCTCACTTAAGCCCAATCGAAAGAATTTAGCCTTTTTTCACCCGTCGACTAAGTTTTCATTACGCGTCGACGACCATTTTCTCACTTTTCTCACTTTCGTAAAAATCACGATTTATGCGTCGATTCCGTCGGTAAACACCTATTTTCTTTATAAATAACGTCGATTAACGCGTCTACGATGCGTCGACGAACCGTCTACGACACGTCTACACGCGTCTACGAATGTACAGGGACGTCTCCTACACTTGACATACCTTTATAAATGACGTCGACATGTAATTTGTATGGGGTTTTTATTCTTCGGAAAAAAGAAATCAAAAAAGTCAGAGGTTAACGAAGCACTCGCACATGTGAATCAAATCTCCGACAACTTGAAACATTCCTTCGTAAGGATCAAGTCAGACATCAAAGTTGTCCGTGATTGGCTTTCTTTTTTCAAAACAAGGGATGAAGACTACTCCAAAAGATTCATTGACATGGAATCCAGGATAGAAGAGATCGGTCAAGTCATGACATACCTAGCAGAAAGGGAGAATGTTGTCGAAAAACAACCAAAAGTTCAAGAAAAAAGTAAAGAGCAACCATACTACCCTAAAGAAAGTAGTAATTTACCTCCAAGAATGGAACGAACTCCCTTAGATGACTTAACTGAAACTCAAAAAGCCATATTTTTTAGATTGGGTGTCTTTCAAAGAGAGTCTGGACAGGAATGGACAGCTCTTAAAACATTGGCTACGGACCTCTACCCTGGAAAATCCTACGATAAGGTAAGATCCACTGTTTCTGAGTATATTGGAATTTTAGTTGACGCAGGCTTGATCCATAAGTTAAGAAAAGGTAAACAGACGTATTTGGCCATTACAGAGAAAGGGAAGACATATTTCAAAGGTAATGAAGCCAAACAACCAGAAAAAATAGAGCCTAAATCTAAATAATTAAGTCTAAATCCCCAACATTCTTTGGAAGAACACCTTCCGTACTAAAAAAATCATTAATATCTTGCTTATCAAGAGGATTCCCTTTTCTCCATCTACTAAAATCAAAAAAAGTTACTTGTCCTTCTCTGTCATAAACAGTGTTTAGGTCATGGCAAGTCTCATCAGTAGGCCTGTAGCCGTTGTTCATTGCATATGTAATGTCTCTAATAAAATTCCTTATGGCTGAAGGATGCTCATTTTCATGTAAATCTTCGAAATCTCTCATCCCTCCAAGTTGGCCCATAATCACTGCAGGAACACATTTACCGCCAATATAGTGGGGATTCCCTTCCAATGGAGATCCAAAAGTTAATGTTCTATGCATTTTTGGAACATTTAAACCAATATTTTCAAGACCTTTCCCAATACTCAGTTCATGATTTGCCAAGTCCTCAAGAGGGATTAAATCTAATGATGCAGGTACGCCATGTTTAGCCTGTTCTTGCATAGAGTAAACTGGAAGGGTTGCTCCCTCTGTATAAATCTTAATCACACATGGCTCGCCAAATGGCTCGCTCATAGCTTCAGGAAGAATATACACCCTAGATTCACTTCCAGAAGGATATTTTTCTCCGCCAGTTATTTTTTTAAATGCAGCTTCTATCATCGTTTGTACCGTGTTATTGCTATTTTTGAGATAATTATTATTTATTTAAATTTTTTCAATATCATACCTTCCAGTATAAGCCCTACTGTCTAATGCTGAGACTATTGATTTCTCACACAAGTCTCCTCTAACCACTAAAACGCCTTTTTTTCTATCTACAACTTTAACTTGCCCCGTCTTAATGCCTCCTCTAAATATTCCATGCAACTTTCTCTTAGCCCCTAGAACGTAACCAGCATGATTGAAGTCAGGACCTTTCAATGTAATTTGATATTCAGGATAAGGCTGAGAATCCCTTAAACGGGTGTCTAAGGCACTTGAAACTTTAACAGCATTAAATTCATGGAATACTCTTTCCCTATCACTAATGTCTTCTGGACAAGCCCATGCTAATTCAAAACCTAAGTCTCCTTCCCTAACCTTGTAACCTTTCCATGCACCAAAAAGAATTGTTTGATACAAAGCTCTCTCGCTTTCCTTGATGAGCAGAGGTGCATAATCTTCCTGGCCCAATACCAAATTTGCTAAAATTCTTGAAGTTCTCTTATTTCCATCGTTAAATGGCTGTATTCTTGAAGCATGTAAATGTAAAAGTGATGCATTTTCTACAGGATGTAGTTCTCCAGAATTAACAACTTCCAATAAAGCGCCCAAATCTCTATCAATTTTTTCAGACCTAATTGGAACGATACTTGTTCCTTGCATCATTACACTCCCTGAACGAAACCCTCTAACTTTGTTAGGTTCAATTCTTTCAGCAATTTCCATTAAAAATCTTGGAGTGAATTCTCCATCGTAATTTGATTTTGCAAAATTCCAGGCATGTTTTAGGTTTGCCTTTCCCTCTCTAACAGTTTCTCTAGCCCTTTTCTTCTCTTTATGAGATCCCTGTTTTTCCAATAAATGGCCTTCTTCTAACAAGTAAGAATTTTCTAAAGCTTCATCTACAAGCCCCTCGACAACCAAAGAACAGTGATTGGACTTTTGTTCACAGTTTTCTTCAAGTCTTAATTTTTTCCTATCTATCCTTTCCAGAGTATCTCTATCAATTAACATGCGATCATTAAACACTCCATAGTTTATATATCTTACTATTTGTTCTTCCTAGACAGTGACTACATATTACATAGCTAAAACTTTTAAGCATTGCTAACATTCTTTTTTCCATGAAATACAAAGAAAATTGTCCAGAATGCAACGAAAAACTTCATCATGGAGAACATAAATTCTCAGACGGTGTCTACGAAATCAGATACTGTAAGAAGTGTGGTTATAGGCAAGAGAAGCCTGAAGAGTAGTTTATAAGGGGTTTTGGAATAGAAACTTTGTTAAACTATCACTTCTCAAAAAAATAAATGACTTACATAGCAACATTTCATGTACAAGGTGGAGTAGACGAGTTCACATCAAATTACTCTAGTTCTGAAGAATTAAGATTCGAATTAAGATCTCCAAGAGATATACCTGCAATGCTTAGCGCAGTAGATTTAGCAAGGAAGCTTAGTTTAGATCATGCAGGAGACCCAAGTAACGACAGGTTAACAACAGTTACTTTGTTAGAACTAGCCAACTCTAAGGGAATAGTTTTAGATCAAAAAGAAGTCTTAAGGAGTTCAGGTCTCCAAACAATTAAAGGTTCAAACTGGGACGATGAAAATAGAATAACTTACCAATCCTCTTTTTCTGATAGACTATTTGCACATGTCGAATACCATGAACAACCCGTTAAGGCTTAGAAATTTCAGACAACCTCTCCCAAATCAAGAAGAGTGATTAAGCTTTTTCAGCACTACGCGTCAAAGAACTAATTATTTTATTCAACTCATCTATGTGAGTACTTCCTAACTTTTTCTTTAGCTGAGCGTAGATAGTTTGTAACTTCAAAAAATGCTTTCTTGCATTTTCAGAACTAATGCGTAAACCTTCTTCTCCCTCGTTTAAAGGGCTTTTTTCATGAGCAGCACATAATGCTTCAAAGCAAGTATTCTCTTCATCAATCTTCATTTGAAAGAAAATTATGTCTGCAATTATTGATTCAAAAGCAGGATCATATTTTGTTTTATCGAACATAATTAAGTGTAGCAAACCCAATTTTTAAGATTAATGTTTAGAAATTTCACATAAGATATGTTGTACGAAGTTCCGACACTCAAAAGATTTATATCATGTCAGGCATATTTATTTCTAAAATGGAATACAAATATTATGATCAGTATATCATTAAAGAAACAAAAGGAAGATATGATGTTACACCTATATTTGAAAACCATAAAGTATTTTCTAATTTACTAAATGATTTAATTGAACCTTTCAAAAATTCAAATTTTGATAAAATTGCAGGACTTGATGCGTTAGGTTTTGTGATTGGCGGGGCATTAGCACAAAAGAAGAACGTAGGTTTTGTCTGTATTAGAAAAAGTGGAAAGCTTCCAGGTATAAACGACACTGTTCTAAAGACATCTTCTTTTATGGATTACACCAAAACTTCAAAATCATTTGAAATAAACAAATCAGCAATTAAAAAAGGAGATAAAATCCTTATTGTAGATGAATGGATTGAAACCGGAACTCAAATGAAAGCTTCAATAAAACTAATTGAGGAACTAGGTGGGATTATCATAGGAATATCTACCCTTTGCTCACATAAAAATAAACAGACTCAAATTCTATTTGAGAAATATAATCTTAAAGCAATTAGAATAATTGATGAAATCTGAGATACGTTATATGAACTTATTTACGAAAACAATAAAAAGGTTCAGTTTATTGTTGATCATGGTAAAAACATGGTATCTGAAAAGAAAGTTATTGAAGAATTCTTCTTAGAGTTAGATAAAGAATACCTAGTTCAAAGAAACGCAGAATTTTTAGAGGGATACAAAGAAGGTTTTAGAAATGCAAATTTCGAAAGGGCATATGATTTAGAAAAAGGCCATAGTGGAACATGGGATTCGGGTAGGTGGAAGGAATTGGATCCGAGATCCCAAGGATTTACCATTGGTACTGCCAACGGTATTTTGAGAGGCCCAGTACTAAATACTCTTAGTAAGATGCCTACCATTGGAGAAGATGTCTGTGGAAATAAAGCAGAACTTTTTAATGTGGTGCGCATAGCAGTTGCACTTTACCGTCATGCAGGTTATAGGGATGCAAGACAACTTACAAAAAGACTTCGAAGAGTTATCAAATCATGGGGCGCAGATGCCAACACAATAAAACTTATCTTACAAACTATCCAAGAAGCATATTTAAAATAAATAATCAAGTAACTTTTGCTAGCCAAAAGTAAATTATACTTTGCTTTTAGGGAGAAGATAACTTCATATAATGTATATTATACGAACCAGTAAATCAAATGCAAAAAGGGCCGTTCTAAAGCAATTTTATCCAAAGATAAGCTAACCAGTCATCAATAAATCTTATTTGGTCTCCATAATAGATCTAGAAGAGGTTTTCTCATATCCAGTAATTTACAAAACTTTAAATATGAGGTTACCTCTTTTTTCCAAATGAGTCCAGAGATACCTAAGGGAATAAAAATAATTTCTATTATGTATTATGCTGGCGCAGTTGTTTCTTTACTTTTTGGAATCTTCATGTTAATAGGGGCAGGAACGATGTCAACAATTATCGCAAAAGTTCCATTACTTGCATTAATGGGGGCAAGCATGTTTGTTATCTTAGGAATATTTATGATCGTTGTAGGGTTAATTACTTTTTTCTTAGCTAGGGGATTATGGAAACTAAAACAGTGGGCAAGAGTAGTTACAATTATTTTGTTAATCATTAGCATCCTTTTAGCCATTTTTTCCATAGCAACAACAGGAGTTCTGGGAGGGATTTCCAACTTGGTTTTCAACTTAGTTGTTGTAGGATACCTTCTATTCAGCAGTAAAGTAAAGAGTGCTTTTTCTGGAGAAGAAACAGAAGAACCAATAGAATATTAATTTTTCAATAAAAACTTAACCATGTTTACCCAAATTCAGTTTATCCTGTAGCTCTGTAACCTGTTTCTAGCATACTCTCAATAAGCAAGGCCTCTTTATGATCAAAAGGTTCAGAAAATATATCTAATTTCCTCTTTCTCATTGGCCACTTTTCTTCAGGTAATCCAAATTTCAATCCGCCAACAATATATGCTAATCTATCCGCGACATAAATTGCTTGTTCTTCATCAGAAGTTTTATGCCTCTTTGAGTAAAATGAAAATCTTGCATCAACTCCAACTTCAGATAGTTTTTTTGGAATTTCATCTAGAGACAAAAGATGATTCCCTCTACCATTACCAAATGGATAACCTTGAACAACAATTTCTAATCCTTCACCATGATCATAATCAAATTCATGCGAAGCTTGAGCAGCTAGCCTACTGATTGCAAGAACTCTTTCATCAAAACGAGATTCGCCAGAAGTTTCACTTACACTTGCATACCAAAAACGATTATGGGCCCTTACATAGTCTCTAGTTTTCTTCAAAAAGTCACATCTCTTCTTGGGATCAATACTAATCCCTCCATTCTTAGCCATCTTATTCGCCTGTTCAAATGGACGTAATGGATATGCCACTAAAATTTCAGGCAAATCTTTTACAATATGCCCATGATTAAAACTACTCACTCCGATTGTTAACACTGTATCAGCTCCTAGTTGTGATTATGATGTTATCTCGAATGTCTAATCTTCTCTTCAAAAGCAAGAATGTCTTCTTCATAAAGTTCAGGTAGGGGTCCCTTCAAATCTATTTTTTTATGTCTGTGTGGCCATTTCCTTCCAGTTCCAATACCACCGAATCTAACTGACCCCAAACAATAAGCCACTCTGTCTGCAATTGTAACAGGCATATAGATTGAATCTGCTTTTTTTCTAAAGAAAACATTGTCCGATCCAATGCCATATCTATCCAATGTTTCCGCAATCATTGCTTTAGCATCCCTACAAAATGGATAACCATCCAGAATTACTATTGGTTCTTCGCTAAGAAAAGATGAAGCTTCTTTTATCAGTCTAGCAGTGGAAGAAGCCCTCATACTAACATCTAAAACTTTGTCTATAGAATTTCTCTGTGCGAAGTACTTGAAGTTACCATGTTCTCTTAGGAATCCTAATGCCTTTTTCCTATATGCTTTCCTTTTCAACTTGTTCAAACCAAGGCCATGTCCTTTAGGAATAACTTTATTTTGCAAGTCATGAGTATACTTCCCTTGTTCGTTCAATCGAGGATGACTCACATATGCTGCACAAATAAATGGGAGACCTGGAATACTTCTTCCGTTGTTGCATTCATCAATCCCAATAATAACTCTACCTTCAAGGTCACTTTTTTTTGGAAATCTAGACACTATACTTACTACAGAGCTTACAAAATTATATAAACATTGTTGCATTGCATTATACGAACAAAAGGTGATGCATTATTCTTGATAATCTAGAAACAGAATTAAAAATTAGAGGTTACTCTGATGTAACAATTAAAAATTACATTAGACAGAACACTGAATTCCTTAATTTTATTCAAAAGCCAGTTAGACAAATTAAAGAGCAAGACCTCAAACAGTATATTGCTCACTTAATGACAAAAAAACAACTAAAACCTGCTTCAGTCAACCTTGCTTTATCATCAATTAAGTTTTATTTCAAAGAGATTGTAAAAAGGAACATTGCAAGCGGCATAAAGGCCCCAAAAATTGAAAAAAAGCTTCCAACTGTACTTTCAATGGACGAAATTAAAAGTCTCTTAGGCGCAACGAATAACGCTCGTCAAAGACTTCTCATAGAACTACTTTATTCTTCAGGATTAAGAGTTTCCGAAGCAGTAAAATTAGAAGTTAACGACTTAGATTTAGCAGAAAACATGGGAACTGTCCGTGCAGGTAAAGGGAAAAAAGATCGTAACATTATTTTATCTAAAAGTTTTGTAAAAGCCCTTAAAGTATACCTAGAAGCCCGTGAAATAGAGTCTAAATTTATCTTTAATTCTCGTAATGGACACTTAACTGAAAGAATGGCACAGAAAATTGTTAATGAATCTGCAGACCGTGCAGGAATAAAAAAACGTGTACACTGTCATGTATTAAGAAGTTCGTTTGCAACACACTTACTTGATGCTGGAACAGACATTAGAGTTATTCAAGTACTGTTAGGGCACTCAGATATTTCAACAACACAACGTTACACAACAGTTTCAAGAAAACAATTACGTAAAGTAAAAAGTCCCTTGGATGTATTGAAAACTTCTGATAAAGAATTAAAAGTTTTAAGCAATTGGTTGAAATAATCTTTTAAGTATTACTTACAATTTACTAGCAGTAATATGAACTACAAATTATAAGTTATAATTAAAAATATTAGGCAGTAGAACTATTAAAAGTATTAAGTAAAAACTAAAGATTGTATTTTAACAAAACACAATAACCTTTATAAATAAAAACAACTTAAACTTTTCATTAGAGGTGTTAAAGATAACTGTTAGTGATTGGATATTGTCAAGAAGTGAATCATTTAAAGAAATTCTTTCAAATTTAAGAGATCATAAACTTAACACTAAGAATTCTTTCTCAAGAGTTAGAGAAAAACATAGAGATTACGAATCAAAAATCCGTGAACATGATGCACGTATCAGAGAAATGGAAGGATTGATCGAACAAATGAATATGATCGAAGAAGTTATTCCAATTAAAATAAGAAAAGCTAAGAAAAAATCAAAGAAGAAACGTTAAATTCTAATTTCTACTTTTTGTCCAATTAAATTCTCATCAAATGTATTTTTGTTAACTTCAAGTACATATTTTGCTTCTTTTTGCGGCCTAAAATGTTCACATGGCTCAGATTCACAAGGATCTGCATGCAAAACGTCCACTACAACGCTATTAGAGTCAATAAAAACCATGTCTAGAGGTATTAGGGTGTTCTTCATCCAGAAACTATGCATCAAATCCTGCTCAAATACAAAGATCATGCCACAATTTACGCATAATTCTTCACGAAACATAAGACCTTTTTGCATTTCTTCCAGTTCATCAACAACTTCAAGCTTAATTTTCTCATCATTTACCAAAATATAGGGGTGGGCACTACACGATACCAAAAAAATAACTGACAGAATACTAACTATAACACCAAATAACCTTAGATTCTTAGAAATCATTATCCGAAGTATGACTGTCTCTTTTTATCTGCTAAAGTGACAGCATCTTGAGTTTTTCCAACCATTCCTTTCAGATTAGACTCTAATCCTTCTGCTTTCTTCAAAAGTGGAGTATAATCTAATCCTAGTTTAAGATACTCGTCTAAAACACATAAAATTTTAGCTGCAGCTCTAGAATCTGGCAATGCAGAATGAGTTTCAGCAAAAATACCTGTACATTTAATATCCTTTCTTAATAATAGTGCACCTGTTACACCCACAATGATTCCTTCTTCCAAAGGTTCACCACATTTTGATTTAAACTTTTTATTTTCTGAAATATAATATGCTTTTGCATTTTTACTTTTTACATTGCCTTGAGTTCCAACACCTTCTAAACTAATTACTTCCTTTGCTTTCAATTCTTTTGCAATGTTTGCTAAAATTTCTGCAATTTTCCATTCATAGCCTTGAACATTTGCCAATGCATGTAAAATTACCATATTTTTTTTCTTAGAATAAAAAATTCCCATAGGTTCAATTGCCGTGCTGTCATGAACTGCAATAACTGGAGGAGTCTCTTCCATCCTTATACAGCCAATAGGCTTAGCGTCTAGATGTTTCATCAAATACTCTGTTGCAATTGTTCCAACAAGACCAAAGCCAGGAAATCCTTCAACAATAACTGGGTTCTTCGGTTTAGAATTTAATATGTAATGCATATTTGAATTGACACTCCCTCGTTTATATAACTTTCTTTATGCTATGATTTTATAAGTTAATAAAAAAATATATTTAGTATGATTGTATCACTTAACGAACATAAACTTATGTCATTTCTTAAAAAAATTGGAAGGCAAGACTTAGTAGATATTGCTTATGCCGACAAAGGGATTCCCAATTTCGTAAAAGGTATGGGGGACAAAGAAGTAATAGACCATTTAATGAAAAGTTTGAAGAACGTAACAATTTTCGGAGAGTATGAATTAACAGAGAAAGATGCAAAACATTACTTAAGAGTCCTAATCCAAAAGAGATACTTTTTCCAGTTAGATAGTGGAGATACAAGGACAAAAGTTGTAAATGTGATAGAAGAAATCAACGAATGCGACCCTAGTAAAATTCCACAATAGTTTTATAATCCTCTGAATCCTTAATTTTTTGTGAAAAAACAACTCAATGAAAAACAACTTATCAAACTTCTAAACAATCTTGGAAAAAAAGACATTGCTATTAAACTAAGGCATGGCTTAATTTTTCCAGAAGGGACAAAGAAGAAGGTTGAATTATATTACATGAGCCATTTACATGAAAGGGTTATATCTGGAGAATATGAAGCCTTCCAAAATGATGGAAAATTTTACATCAAGTTAGAAATATTGAGGTTGTTCGTTTACGAAGTTGTAATTCCTCCAAACACTGATTCTGAATTGGTAAATACAAGTGAAGTAACCAATTACACAATAGAATGTGACCCCAGACAACTACCCTAAACTTTTTTAAAGACTGATTTTAAATTTAAGATCACGGGTCCATGGCTCAGCCTGGCTAGAGCACTTGGCTCTTAACCAAGGGGTCGGGGGTTCAAATCCCTCTGGATCCGCTCATATTCATGACTAAAAACAAAGTAATCCTCTACATTGCAACGAGTTTAGACGGATATATTGCCACAAAAGATGGTTCTGTAGATTGGTTAGATAAGTATAATAAAATTGGTTTTGATTATGGTTATGAAAAATTCTACAAAAGTGTAAATTCAGTGATAGTAGGAAATACTACTTACAAACAATTTCCTCAAGAACACAAGGGCAAAGAATGTTTTGTGTTTTCCAGAACTCCTCAAGAAAATAAAGAAGGTATTACATTTTTCAATGGAACCTCCAAAAGTTTTATGGAGAAATTTGACCTCGCTGGAAAAACTTGGCTTTTAGGTGGTGCGAATTTATTAAGTCAATTTCTAAAAGACGATTTAGTTGACGAATTCATAATAACAATTATGCCTGAATTATTGGGAGAAGGAATACTCTTGTTCAATGAACATCCTCCAATAGAAAAACTAACCTTGGTTGAGGCCAAACCATATGGTTCAGTTATACAACTCCATTACAAGAAGTGTTAGTTCCTCAAAACTTCATAAATGCTATCAAAAATGGGTTTATCAGTAGAAAAACTATAGAATTTTGCACCCAATGAATCAGCAATCCATTTTAGTTTAGCATTGTGTTCATTTTTCTTCTTCAAATATTTAGATTTAGTAACTTTGTCAACAAATGTACGGACAACTTCACTTGTTTCCATATCTCTTAAGTTCAAGTCACCTTTCAAATTCAAATTACTTTCAACTTGATCCAAAACTTGTATTAACCTTATCTCACTATTCTTAAATCTGCCAAGACTTCTTTCAATTTCATCTAAATCATAAAAGAAATCACTAACAACTACAATCATGCTTCTCGATTCAATTTTTTTCAAATAGCTCATCAAACTTTCTTCAAATTTTGACTTTCCTTTAGCTTCTTTTGTTTTCAAATGATCAATTACACTTACAAAATGTCTTTTTCCTTTTCTTGGAACTATGAAATCTAAATTTTCAGAGAAAGTACTCAATACAAACTTCTCATTTTTCTTCATGGCCATATATGCAAAAGCTAATCCTACCATTGAAGCATAATCAAACTTTTTTACTTTGCCAGAAGCATAGTCCATTGAGCTACTTGCATCTAAAATAATATGTGTAACCAAAGCTTTGTCTTCTTCATATCGTTTAATGTGCAGTTTATCTGTTCTACCATAAACTTTCCAATCGATTGCTCTAAAGTCATCTCCAGGAGTATACATTCCATGGTCCTTAAACAAAGTACCTCTACCGGTCTGTAAACTCTTTCTCTCACCAATATAGTTAGAAGAAATCCTTTTACTAACCAATAAACTCATGCGATCTAAATGTTTTAGAAAATCACTTTCAATCATTTTAGAAGATATTTAATTACGTCATCCTCATTGAAATTATTCCTCTCAGCTTCAAAGTTAAGAATAATTCTATGTCTTAGAACAGGTAATGACATCTCATTAATATCTTCTTTTGTTACAAAACTTCGACCTTCCATCAAAGCTTTTGCTTTTCCGGCCATCAATAATCCAATACTTGCTCTAGGACTTGCACCATACTCAATTAGTTCTTTATGCTTCCTAGTTTTTTGAATCAAATCAACAACATATTGTTTAATATCATTTGCAACAGGTACTTGTCTTACCATTTGTTGCATTCCAATAAGAGTTTTACCGTTGATCAAAGGTTTCAATACCTCTGGACTTCTTTCTTCTTCTGTAAATCTATTAACAATTTCCATTTCTTCATGATGTTGAGGATATTTTGTTTTAATTTTAAATAAGAATCTATCACTTTGAGCTTCAGGTAAAGGATATGTTCCTTCTTGCTCAATTGGATTTTGTGTAGCCAATACAAAGAAAGGAGAATCCATTTTGAATACTTGATTTCCAACAGTTACCTGTTTTTCCTGCATTGCTTCTAATAATGCACTTTGAGTTTTAGGTGTAGCCCTATTAATCTCATCCATTAAAACAATATTTGAAAATATTGGACCTTTTTCAAAAATAAAATCCCTACTTCCATTTTTTTCTTTCAAAACATAAGTACCTGTGATATCTGATGGCATTAAATCTGGAGTTCCTTGAATTCTACTGAAATTTAAGTCCATAACTTTAGCAAGGGTATTAACAACTAAGGTCTTAGCCAATCCAGGATAACCCTCTAAAAGTGCATTAGAACCGCATAAAACTGAAGTTACAACTTGTTTCAAAACTTCTTCTTGACCTACAACTACGAACCCTACATGATTCATAATTTCATCGATGGTGTTCTTAACATCCTGTGCTGATTTTATTTCTTGTTGCATTTACTATGTACCTCACTATGAACACCTCTCTATCTAAGAAAAAATACTTCCTCATTTATTAAGATTATTGTAAAAGTTCTCAATGATCTCTTCTTCATCGGAATTATAACTCTCACTATAGGACGAATCTTGGTCTGATCCAACAGATCCTCTGAAATTTTTCCCTCCAGAAGCACCTGCTCCCAAAGCACCTTCTTTTCCAAGGTCAATTTCATTCATCTCAGTACCTAGTTCTAATTCTAACTCTCTTTGACCCAGTTCAATAACCTTTTCATCACCAAATATATCGAATCTGTTCTTTCTTCCATTAACGTCTTCTTCCCCAGAGAATAAACCTGTAATCTTAGAAACTGGACCCATCCCATCTTCACCAACAGCAGCATCAATAAAATTGAATCCACTTAATTGGACATAAAATATCAAGGCACCAAATAAAACCATTAAGAACATTCTTTTGATAGTTCTCTTTCCACTCAACAAATCAGAAATACTAACAAATCCTACTTTTTCAGCAACTTCTTCATTCAATCTATTAATTATATTATTATCTCTGCCCGCATTATCTGCAGCAGTTCTTAATTGCCATTCCAAATTAGGTATTTTCTTTTCAATTTCACTTAAACTAGAACTTTTTACAGATTTTACAAATCCTTTAAACAAATAGGCTCCACCAACAATGACTGAAAATAACACACTTACACCAAATGCTAATAATAGCGCAGAAATGGCTAATCCTACAACCAAACTATCCATAAAACAATCTAAGAATTTAGTAAAAACCAATCTTCTCTTTACTCTAGCTATATCTCTATGAATATTCATCTTAAATTATTATAAGAAAGGATCACAAACATCTAAGTTTTGGTTCCATCCACTTGGACTAGTAATACAATCTTCATAGTCATCTACTAAGTTTTCTTGCCTAGTAAGGTTTACTTCAAGGTCATCGATAGTTTCTTTCAAGTCACTAACATCTTCCTTAAGGCCATCAACTTCCTTAGTTAGATCTAATACTTCCTCGTCCAATGATTTACGTAGATCTATCAAATCTAGTACTTCATCATTTAGTTCGTCTTCACCTTTTTTTATATTCTCTAATTCCACAGAAACGTTTGATAATGAGCTAGATAAATTTGCAGCTTCTAACATTTTAATTTCTAAACTTAGTTCCGCGCTCTCAACATCAGATTTTAGGTTAGAAACTCTTCCCACATATAAGAAAATTGTAAAAATTAAACAAATTGCTAAAACAATTGAAATTATTTTTAATGTAGAACAAGTATTTCTAACAACTTCTACTTCTTTTTTTTGTTTTGAGCCTTTTTCAAACTCAAGACCCTTTTTCTTAAGCTCTTTTAGCTCTTTATTGACCTTATCAAGAGATTTTTCTCTTCTTCTTTCCTTCCACTCATCTATATTCATATTTTTTTAAACTCATCCTAACTTTATATATTTTTGCGTTCAGAAACAGTCCTAAACCAAACGTCAAGTATGAAAATAATCATTGCTAAAGACAAAAGAGGCCAGATAAACAACTCTTTTTCCACAGTCGTTATATTTTTCTTCTCTTTCAAATAATCTAGAACATCTAAAATGTTTTCAGAGTCTTCAAACACATGTCCTCCAGTAGATTCTACCAAATTTATCAAATTTTCATTCATTCCAATATCATTAAACTCACTATTGTAATTTACACTATATTCCTCTTCATCAAAATCAAAGAAGCCAGCTTCTCCAGGAATTATCGTAGCTGCATAAGTTCCATCAGATTTCCTACTAAACTTAATATCTCCAGTTGGAACACTTCCACCTTTGATAACAATCTCAGTTTCTTCTTCAACTCTAGGGTTTTGAATACTAAAGAAAAACTCCTTCTTTCTTTCGGGATCACCTGCGGCCCAATTAACAGTTCTACTAATCACTCTTGAATTGGTTCCCATGTACAGTCCTCCTCCCCAAGAATTTCCATTGTCAGTTGAAAGAACTGCAACCCTACCAAGACCTCTTCTCCAAACAGTCAAAACTGGTTCACCATTGCTAGTAGTTATCAACAAATCTGCAGAGTTTTTAGGTAACACTTGATTAGTTCCTAATACTTCGGCATCTAAAATTAAATCTTCTGTGATAAAGTGATTTGCCTTGAATATTTTTGTTTTAGATTCACTTCCAGAATTACCGTCTGGATCTCCAAATACAAAAGATAGTTGATGTGATTGAGTTCCCCAATAAAATTCACCACCCACGTAAGAATCGTCCCCGATTTTACAGTTAGCTTCAGGTGTACATGCAACTCCTTTCAACAACTCAGAATTTGCACCCGTTCCAACAGCTACAGAATAAATTTTAACACCTGCATTCATTGCAACTTCCCTTGCCGCTCTCCAATCTCCTTGGGTTTGTCCATCACTAATCAAAATTATGTTCTTTCCACCAGATTCTTTCTTTAACATATCAATAGAATGAAGAATACCTGCACCAATGTTGGTTGCACCTACAGCATTCAAAGAACTAATCACTCTCTTAACTTGATCTCTATCCTTATCTCCTAACAATCCCAATTCTTCCACAGTTATGCCTTCTGTATTGAATGCAACAACTCCCAAATTATTATTATCTGCAATATTATCTACAGTACCAATTGCTAACCCCTTTGCAACATCTGCAGCAGTACTCAAACCAAATTCATTAGATGTGCTTGTAGAAATATCGATTAAAATTACAACATTAACATTCCCTTCCTTTTTCTCAGAACCTGAAACTTTCACAGGTAACAAATCTTCAAAGTTTGTACCAGAATAACTTCCAGAGTCAAATGAATTTCTTCCACCAACTACAACTAAACCATTTCCCTCTTCAACATAGTCTTCCAAATCCTTAACTCTATCAGAAAATTCAGATGCATCCTTGTTATCTATAATAACAGTATGGTATCTATCTAAATTGTAAGGAGTTCCAACGTCAATGTTGTATAGCTTACTCAAACTTCTATACAATGGAGTTCCTTCGCCACCATACAATAAAATTTTAGATTTCTCCACAACCTTCACACTTTTGTAATAGACATTATTTTCGTTAAAATAATCGTTTTCCAATAGTCTTGCAGTTAGTTTATGGTATCCATCTCCAAACTTAGCAACATATTCCAACTCTCCAGCTTGACCTGTTAAAACAACCTTGCCATCTACATCTAACTCTACACTTTTACTAGATCCATCAGTACCACTTACTTGAACAGTAAATGTAGCTTCAGTATTAGGACCTATCTTATCAGGACCAACTATAGTAACTCCATGGTCAGAGTGTTCAATGCCTCTTCTAATCGTACTAACGCTTAAATTCTCAATGATTGCAAACTCTTCAACCTTACCCCACTCTTCCCCAAAGTTAATGTTTCCATCACTCAACAAAAGAACATTCTTTCCATCTCTCATGGATTCAATAATAGAATCTCCCACATTAGAAACTAATTCCTCTCCAAAGTCAAGATAATCTATGTTTCCTTGACCCTTCAACAAATTATAATTTACTTGTCCCAGTCTAGGTCCAAAAACATTGTACGATGAACTATTATCTTCTAAAATACTCAAACCAGAACTTCCTCCGCCAAACATATTCACAGGAGAATAAGGTTGTGCAAGTGCCAATATCAATAATAATGCAATTGTAAATCTAGTCAAGCAAACCATTTTACTAGAAGTACACAAAATAATTGTAACGCCTATTAGTAGTACTATTAATAACAAATAACTAGGAGATACAAAGAAGTTCAGTAAAAAATCAAACATGGTATTTACTCCTTCTAGTTTTTCTTGCCATCAACCACCACTCGAATAATAATAAAACAAATGCAATCATAATTAGTTCTTTCCATATAGATTTCTTAACCAGTTCACTTTCACCAAAGATGTCACTTGAACCTTCTTCAGAACCAATTGTTTCAATTTGTTCCAAACTTGATTCTTTTTCGCTCAATAAATTTGCAGAATAATCTAATCCATCAACCTTGTAAAATCCAGCTTCATTCAAAACAACAACATTACCCTTACCAATTTTACTTGAAGGAGTTTCATATTTGATTTCTTCTCCAAAGACAACACTACTTCCAGTTTTTAGATTCATTCCACTTAGATCTCTAACTCCTGCAAGGTGTTGTGCAAACCTAGTCCAAAAGATAGGGAAATCAGGTTTATTTTCAAATCCACTTTCCTCTTCAATACCGTAATACCCTACTAGTCCTCTTCCTTTAGGATGGATCATAACAACAGGGTTTTCATCAATAGCTACAAATACGCCTTCACAATCTCCGCAGTCCAACTTTTGAACTCCGCTCTGTCTTCCAAAATCAACATTATCTAAGAATCTAGCATCGCTTACCTCTTTAGTAGCTCCACCAACAACTTCATTTTCAACCTTAAAGTCGAACACACCATAATCCCCAGTAACTCCTTTTTCAGCAACTAAAATAACTCCCTTTCCATTAGAAACTTCTTCATTCAACATACTAGTCAAACTACTTGGAATATTTCCTGCCTTATCTAAAATATATAAATCATAATTGCTTCTTACGCTTCCAGGAGATTTAACATCTAAATCAATTCCGCTAGAAGCAGAAAGTGCAGCTTCTAAATATTTAGATTCACCATTTGTAATTATCACAACTTTTGCTTTTCTATCTTCTTGATTATTCAAATAAGCAGTATTGTCTCCAGAGATAACATCATCATTCAATATATTCAATTCAGATAAACCCTTAACCATTTCAAAATTATATTCATAAGTTCCACCAACTTCTAAATTTACAGTTTCTTGTTTACCTTCATAGTCAAGTATTATTTCCTTAGCCTCACAACAGAAGTTTTTAACTATTGCTTGACTTACAGTCTTACGTACTAACAAAGAAACTATCCCTACATTATTCCTATCTGTAGTTTCAACACTTACAATCTTCAATGGAACTCCAGTTGATTTTAAACTATCAATTGCACTTCCCACAGAACCACTTTCAGTATCCAAAAAATCACTTACAACTACAACTGCCTTTTCTCCAGAGATTTCTTCTAACTTTTCTTTTGCAAATATTAAACTTCCACTAATTCCTGATCTAGAATCCATTGGAACTAAAACTTTCAATTCTTTTTCAGCACTATTTCTATCGACACCATCAACTATGACAGAAGGCTTGCTTCCAACTAATATGATTGTATTCCTATCGCCTAGATTATCCACGGCAGTACTAATGACTGTATCAAATCGTTCAGTAGAACTCATTGAAGCAGAAGTATCAAGAACCATTATTACATTCCCGCCACCAACACTCCCAGTCATCAAATAAGGTGCAGCAAAAAATAAAGAAATTAACAATAAAATCAACATCTGTAGCAACAAAACCTTGTCTTGAACGGCTTTTCTAAAGAATCCGCCCTTGCTACGAAACTCAGTACTCTTGCCTAAAAACATCAAAGAAGGAATAACTACTTCCTTAGGTTTGGGCCTAATAAAATATAGAATTAAAAATGGGATTAAGGATAATAATCCAAAAAGTCCTACCCAAGTTCCAACGCCTATAAGAGTCATACAATTTTAGTTTATCAGAACTTTAAATAGATATATAGACAATAAAGAATAGGTAATAAAAAGAAAGAGGAAAATTAAAGAATTTCTCTAATTTTCTCGATATGCTGAGCCACATTGTGACCTGTATCTGTTAACTTAATTGTTTTAATTCTACCGTTCTTTTCGAACTCAACTAATTTAGCAGTTTCCATTTCTTGTAGAATCTTTACAGCGTGACTATATGTACAATCAACTTCTTTAGCTAAAATTGATCCATACCTACTTTTGTTACTATTTCTTAAAGCGACCAACATCATTGCCGGTTTTGTTCTGAAGAATACTTCAAATATTTCTTTTTCGGTTTTTCTCATTTAGCTAACCCCCAAGTTAAATCTTGTATGAAATGTTAATATTACAGTTATTTTTACTGTTCAGAAATTAACTGTCCTCGTCCCTATTTAAACCTTTTCGTTCTATTATCTATTTTTGAGGCTATATATAAAGAATTAATAAAAAACCAAAAACCCTTTATATATTCTTCTTAGATTTTAGTTCATGTTAGACATTAAATTCATCGTTGAAAACCCTTCAGAGGTTAAAGACAACCTAAAAAAGAGGTTTAAGGGCGATAAAGACTGGATGGTTGATGAGCTTGTAAAAGACCAAGAAGCATTCAAGAAACTAAAAAAAGAATCCGATGATCTACGTTCTAAGAGGAATAAACTTTCTGAAGAGATTAATATTCTAAAAAAAGCAAAGAAAGATGCAAAAAAACAGATTAAAGAAGCATCAGAATTACCTCTCAAATTGAAAGCGTTAGATGAAGAACTAGGTTTATTAGATATTGAAATGAAGAAAAAGTTAGTTCAATTACCTAATATGTTGCATAAGTCCGTTCCAATTGGTGAAGACGAATCTAAAAATCCAGAAGTAAAAAAAGTTGGTAAACCTAAGAAATTTAATTTCAAATTAAAGAATCATGGGGAACTTGCTGAAAGTTTAGGTATTGCTAATTTTGATGCAGGAAGAAAAGCTGCAGGACAAGGTTTCAATTATATCACTGGAGAACTTGCACAATTAGACAATGCACTTCAAAGATACGGTGTAGATTTCTTAATCAAAAAAGGATTCAAGTTAGTCGTTCCTCCAATGCTATTAAACAAAAAAGCATTATCTGGTGCAGTTAACTTTGGAGACTTCGAAGAAGTTGTTTACAAAATTGAAGATGAAGATTTATACTTAATTGGAACTGCAGAACATCCTTTAGTTTCCATGTTACAAAATGAAACATTAAACAAAAAAGATTTACCTTTGAAATTATGTGCAGTAACACCCTGTTTCAGGAAAGAAATTGGTTCTCGTGGTGTCGATACCAAGGGATTATTCAGAATGCACCAATTCAACAAGGTAGAACAAGTTATGTTTACAACTCCAGAAAATTCATTCAAACAATTAGAAGAATTACAAGGAATAACAGAATCATTCTTTGAAAGTTTAGAAATTCCTTTCAGAGTTATTGAAATCTGTTCAGGAGACATAGGGGACAAAGGTGCTAAACAGTATGACATTGAAGGATGGTTCCCTAGACAAGAAGGATACAAAGAAGTAACTTCTGCAAGTAACTGTACCGATTACCAATCTAGAAAATTAAACATTAAGTACATTGACGGAGATGAAAGAAATTTCGTTCACATTCTAAACAATACTATGGTTGCAACTTCAAGAGCTTTAGTTGCTATTTTAGAAAACTTCCAACAAAAAGATGGCTCCGTTAAAATTCCAAAAGTATTACATAAGTACTTGAATTTCAAAGAAATTAAGCCAAAAAATTAATTCTTTTTAAACAAACTAAGAAAGTAATTTAAACAATCTAATTATTAGGAATTTATGGTTAGTGAAAGAACCAAAGACAAAAGATATTTTGCACTTGGCACTATCTTGGCAGTAGCAGGCATTCCTTCAATGACTTATGGTCTGAGAGATTTTAAACAATCTTCAAAACCAAATCCAATAATTCAAGAGGAAGAAAGATTAACTAGATTAGTCGATAATTATATTGTAAAATTATCAGACGATAATATAACTAATCCTTCTTCAATAAGAATAGCTTCAAACAATTTTGCAGATGTTAAAGTGGAGAGGGCAAAATTAAGAAGTGGGAAAGAATTCCTCGAAGCAAAAGAAACACTTGAAACTAAACTTAACAATCGAACTTGGACTTTGGCAGGACTAATAGTAACTGCAGTTGGAGCTGTTATGGTTGGAGCAAGTTACATCAATTTAAGAGATTCCGACACAAAAACTTATTCTTTTTAAACAAACTAAGAAAGTGTTTTAAACAGTCCAAATTTCTAAGCCACATGAGTTTACTTAATCGAATCCCCCATACAATTTATAGATTTGGAACCTTAGGGTTAATTGCCTGTGCCCCTCTAGTGGGAATTGCAGCAACAATAGCAGTTTATAACGACAAACCAGAAAAATCTATGCTGATGGAAATTCCGGGGGAAATTAGATCGGAAATTTATTCCTTAACCGGCCCTTCAAAGTTACCTGGCGAACTTCCAGATTTGACTGAAAAAGTTAATGGTCTGCTTACAGACAAAACAAAAATAGAAAATTCTCCAGAATATCTTTTTGATGAAGTAAAGTTCAACAAAGAAACTAAAGTTTACGAATCAGATAGGGCCCTTTCAAATACTTTGGCATCTTACGGCTTAGTTTTATTCATTACATCTGGAATTGCCATGATGGCAAGCTTAGGTGGACACCAAAAATACCAATTTGCAAAAGAGTTAAGGAAAGATGGTGAAAAATCTCAACAAAGTTTAGAAAAATTAGTGTAATAAAGTGACTTCAACTAAAAACATTTATCGTGCATGTTGCATAACTGCAGCAATTAGTTTTGGAACAATGGTCTCTTCTCCATTTTTAGCAATCCGTAATTTAGAAACTGTTGTTGAACAATCTCCCCCAGTAAAAGAAGAATCCAATAATTCTACAAACTCTGGATGGTTAGCATTGTTCGGAGCAAGCGCAGCATTAAGTATTGCATCCATCTCAATGGCCGCAAAATACGGACACAAGTACGATATAGCCAAACTAGGCAAAGAACAAGAATTTTCAAGATTTTATTCAATAGTTTCCAATCCCAATCCGGAAAATAGGAAATACACTCCAGATCCTTCCAAAATACTTATATAACATATATTTTCTAACACTATCTCATGACGGAGTTAATCTTTACAGAGAAGCCAGCTCAAGCCGAGAAAATAGCATTCGCTTTAGCAGATGATATTCCCACAAAAAAAGAATTAGGTAGGGCACCTTATTATGAAATAACTCACAATGGTAAGGACATTATTGTTGGTTGTGCAGTTGGACATCTATTCGGATTAAAAGAAATAAAGACTGAAAAGAAAGGTTGGACTTACCCTGTATTCGACATTGAATGGGTTGAATCCCATAAAATTAGAAAAACCCAAGCACATTCAAGACCTTACATTGAAGCACTAAAAAAACTTGTAAAGAAAGCAGACGAATTTACAGTTGCTTGTGACTTTGATACAGAGGGGTCAGTTATAGGTTTCAACTGTGTTAAATTCATTGCAAAAAAAGATGATGCACATCGTATGAAGTTCTCAACTCTAACTAAAGATGAATTAGTTGAATCTTACAAAAATAGGTCAAAAAGCCTAGACTTTGGCGTTATAGAAGCAGGTCAAACAAGACACCATTTAGATTATTTCTGGGGTATTTCCTTATCAAGGGCATTAACTCTAGCAGTAAAGGCAACAGGTTCCTTCAAACTAATGACTTCTGGAAGAGTTCAAGGTCCTACATTAAAAATTATAGTTGACAAAGAAAAAGAAATTGCTAAATTCATCCCAGTACCTTATTGGGAATTAAGTTTAGATGGAAAAATTAAAACTCACGTTATCACTGCAAGGCACAAGGAAGGAAAGATCTTTGATAAAGAAAGAGCAAATGAAATATTCAAGAATACTCAAGGTCAAAAAGCAGTTATCGATAAAATAAAAGAATCAGAAAGAAGTTCAGATGCACCTCATCCATTCAACCTAACAAACTTACAAACAGAAGCATATTCCTTATTCGGTTATTCACCTAAGAGAACATTATCTCTAGCACAAGACATTTACACGGCAGGATATATTTCCTATCCAAGAACATCTTCACAAAAGTTACCTGCATCAATTGATTACACAAAAATATTAACTAAATTATCTAAACAAAAAGACTACAAAGAATTATGCAATAGATTATTAGCATTAGATAATTTAAAACCTAATGAAGGAAAGAAATCAGACACTGCACATCCTGCAATTTACGTTACGGGTGAAAAGGGTAGAATCTCTGCAGATCAGAAAAAAGTCTATGATTTAATCGTAAGAAGGTTCTTAGCTACATTCGCAGAAAAAGCCATTAGAAAGACTGTAACTGCCGAAATCAAGGTTAACAATGAAATATTCTTAGCTAAAGGAACGACTACTGTGAAAAAAGGATGGCATGAATTCTATGGTCCTCATGTAAGATTAACCGAAACTATCTTACCTCCACTAAAAGTTGAAGATGAATTAACTTCTCCTAAAATAGCTAAGGAAGACAAAGAAACATCTCCACCAAAACGTTACACTCCCGCTTCCATTCTAAAAGAAATGGACAAACTAAACATTGGAACAAAAGCAACCCGTGCTTCCATCTTAGATGCACTTTACTTGAGAAATTACATTGTTGATAATTCCATAACTGCAACTAAATTAGGAATGGAAACTATTAGTGCATTATCTCAGTACTGTCCAGAAATTACTGACACAGATTTAACTAGACATTTCGAAGAAGAGATGGAACAAATCATGGAAGGTAAGAAAAAGAAAGAAAGTGTTTTGGAAGAAGCAAAAAAACAATTAACAAGTACATTAAATCATTTTAGAAAACACGAAAAAGCCATTGGAGAAATTTTAATTAAGGCTACAAGAGAAACAGAATATAAAATTAACACAATTGCTGACTGTCCTAAATGTAAAAAAGGTGTTATTCAAATTAGAACTGGGAGATTCGGTAAATTTGTTGCATGTGATAAATATCCTGACTGTGAAAACACTTATTCTCTACCTGCAAATTCATTAATTCGTGCAAATGGCGGAATTTGTAAGGAATGTGGATTCCATTCAGTTTTAGCCATTAGAGGCGGTAAAAGGCCATTTAATTATTGTTTGAGTAAAGAATGTCCTCCAAAAGTTGCATGGAGAAAAGCAAGAGAAGCTAAAATAAAAGAAAACGCAACTAAAAAAACCACTAAGAAGACTACAAAGAAACGAACTACGAAAAAAACCACTAAAAAGAGAACGACTAAGAAAACAACAAAAAAAACTAAGAGTCAAAAATAAATCCTTTCTCACCAATTACAAAATTAACATTATCTTTATCAGAAACTTTCATAGTTCTCATTTCATTTTCTTCATCTAAGAATATAATATGGTCGCACCATTTGGTTACAAAACTTCTACCTAATGGTTCAACTTTATTTTCATTAATATTTTGATAGACTTGATTACAAACAACAACAGGTTTCTTTCTAGAAATCTCTTTTAAAATTCTCATTTGTCTAGCTAATTCATTATTTGCCTTAGACCTACTAATTTTACTAGCTTGCCTATAGAATTTACCTATTGTATCTAATCCAATAAAATCAAATAACTCTTCATTTTCTAAAACATTACTGATTAATTTGGTTTGATCTTCAAAGTCAACAGGTTTAGTTACAAACAATCCATCTAATTCAACATCATTTCCACTTATTTGTTTAAATCTATCAATGCTAAATCCATTTTCAGAATCAATTATGAATGCCTTGCCCTTAGTATGGTGTAATAATTCCATTAGGAATGTGGTTTTACCCGTACCTGCTTTACCATATACTAGGAAGAGTCCTTTGGCTTCGCTCAATTGCTGAGGTAAATTCATATCCTAAACATATACACTCTGGCTTTAAAGCTTATCTGAGGCATTTACCGAAGTTAAACAATAGTTATATAAATTGTTTAAAATTATTTAATAAAATGGAATTCAAAATAAGATTGGCTGTAGAAGAAGACGCTTTAGCTATTAGCAAGGTACTTTCATCATATTCTGATGAGATTGATGACGATCCAGAATTAACAATTACTAGTATCCAAGAAGGAATTGGGACAGGTGGGAGATTTGTCGCAGAAGTAGAAGGTAAAATTGTAGGTTGTACTGCAATCCAAAACTTCAATGCTTCTAACTTCGATTCAACTGATGTTGAAGAGTTCACTGACAAAGAAAATGTCATGGAATTAGTTGGAATATTTTTATTACCTGAATTTGAAAATCCTGAATTGGAAAATGGATTATTGGCTGTTGCAGAAGAAGATGTAAAAAACCAAGATGGTAAAATGCTAATCGTTTTATTAAATGAAGGGGCTACACCTCCAGAATTTATTTCTGATAGTGGCTACTCTTTTGTTAAAACCTGCAAAGAAGCAGACGGAACAAAATTTGACTTCTACAAAAAAGAATTCTGTTGTAAACACTAGTTTGTTTATAAGTTATTTTCATATAAGACATAAATATTTTTAAATTAATTCTATAACCTTAATTTAGGTAGTTACAGATGAGCATTGACACTAAAGTAGAAGAGCATAGTTATAGGCACATTACTCAAGAAGGCATATGCAAATTTGATTTGGCAGAAGGCGGAAATAATCCATTAGGTGTCAACAGAGGATCACACCCATTCTATGAGGGAACGTTAAGCCATGATTGGAGAGATATTCTTTTCGTATTACACAAGGAAATTAACGATGACTCTTCTTTTTCAGAAGTTGAATCTTTATTCAGTGAACTATATTCTGCAAAAATGATGATGTCTACTGCAAGGATGGGAATTTTAGATTCCAACACAAGAATAGACTGCTATCAAGGTGCCACAGAAATTTACGAAGAGCAGAAAATTCCTAAGGATATATGGTCTCAACACAGCGGAATAATACGGAACGCACTTTATAATCGGTTTGCAGAAAATGCATTTATTATAGTTCCAGGATATTTGAACGGATTTGCGAGTGGTCCTGGTGGAGCATTATTAAGTTCTGTAGAATTCATACCTCCTAACAAAAAAGCAGAAGTAAGAAAGGTGTTCAAGCAACACAATTACAATGGCAAACTTTTATTTTGGGGTTAAATGAAAAAACACTTAACTCTGTTTAAACTATCATAATCATGAAATATTCCACAAGAATAGAATTTCTTTTAGATTCAGGTATTTTTTTTAATCATTCCAACCCTCCACAAGAAAATGCTCCTAACAATAGTTCATTAAGTGTCATTGCTTATTTTGAAGAAGGTGGAATGGAATATTTACCTCTTACTAATGGAAAAGTGCAAACAAAAATAGTTTTTCCCGATAGAGAGATATCTAGGCCCACTAGTCTGGAATTTTGTTTAAGAAATCTTCTGAAGAAAAGAGGGGTTTCTAAATTTCCCAAAAGTTTTGGAAGCTTAATCGGAATTGAACATAGTATTATTAGTCCTGATGGTAAGGACAAATGGGATTTTGTTATGCCTACCGAAGAAGACATCCTTAAGTATAGTCAGCTTCGCTAATTCTTTATAAGTCCAATTCGTATAACACATAAATATTTTTAAATTGTTGGACAAATATAGCGTAAGTTAAAACACAGTTACAACAAAATGACTACGAAAGAATATGCCCATTTAACCAACTCAAATATTCTAAACTTTAATCGTAATCTTCCTCCTGAGGGAGAAGTTAGGACTCACCGGTTTTATGAAGGAACATTTAATATCCAAGATAGAGAATTAATTTTTGTACTGCAAAAAGTAATGCCCAATCAATTCGCATTCAAGGAAGTGAGAAGAGTTTTTAGTGAATTAGGCCAAGCTGAATCATTCAAGCTTCAACTTAGGGGAGGACTCACACTTGCAGACATGGCAAGGGAACATTTGCCCACCCCTGCAGAGATATATGGTGAGTATTTCGTTCCAGAAAAGGAATGGGCACAACACAATTCTATTGCAAGTGCAGTGTACAATCGGTTTTCAGGTGACGCAGATATAATTGTTCCTGGGTTTATAGAATCTTCAATGGTTGGAGAGCATAATGATATTGTGAGTAGGGTTCAAACAGTTCCTCTTGAAAAAAGAAGGGAATTAGAAGAGATGTTTGAACAAGAAAATTATTGTGGCAAAGTTACCTTCTGGTAACTCTTCACAAATTTAAATTACATCAAGAATTGACAAGTTATTAAAAAATGGGCATTGACAAAGAAATAGAAAGATATCACACTCACTTAATCAGTGATGATGTTAGTACACTTGACCCTGTATCAGATAATTTTGGTTCAAAATTCGGTTCACATCCATTCTACGAAGGAAGAATTAGATTCTATAAGCAAGAAGTTCTTTTTGTATTACACAAACAGATACCTGACAGAGATACATTCGATGAAGTTAGGGATATGTGTGAAGAACTTCAGACTGCAAGAATAAGGCATGCAGCAGTACAATATAATCAGAAATCTCGGCATGATCAACGATGGCTTGTGTCTTCTGCCGAAGAGACATATGAGAAATATCTTGTTCCCGAAGAAGATTGGCCACATGGTGAAGCTGCAGTTTCTACTGCAATGCAAATTCTATTTTCAACTCATGCAAAAATAGTTATTCCTGGATTTATAGACGGCCCATTTGTGGATAACAATGATAATCTCCTAAGTCAATATAGGCCAATCCCTTCCAAAAGAAGAAAAGAGTTGATAGGAACCCTACGTGATATGGGTTACGATGGTCCAGTTGAGTTTTGGAAATAAAATTCCAAGCTTCGCTAATTCCTTATAAGTCCAGTTCGTATAACGCCTAAACATTTTTAAGCAATACTTCTTAATTAACAATATGGCATTAGATAATACGGATGAACTGTATATTCCTCCGACTCAAGAACAAGAAAATCTTGAGAATTTAATGTACCAAAGAGAAGACTTTGGAAAAACACTTAGTTTTAATGGAAATTTAGCATTAGGTAGTTCATTATTGTATCTTGGTTTAAGGGCAGTTTTCCATCATTACGGAGTTGGTCCAGAACTAGAAGGGCTCAAAGAATTAACTGATAATCGTACTGCTGAAAGTGTAGTTCAAGTAGGAGATTTCCTTGCACGAGTTATTGCACCAATGGGTGTCACACTAAAAGCCGCTCAATATTTGCATCACCTTGCATTTATATGCCCTCTTAAACTAAAATTAGATAGTCAAGCAAACCAATTAGAAAGTCTTGTTGATTAAGTTCCGCTAAATTCTGTATAGGTTAATTTCAATTAGCTTCGCAAGTACCACCGCTATAATAATTCCAACAACGGTCTTTTCCACATTCACAAGAATAAGTCATGGCTGCACCACACATCCAAGTAGGATTTCTAGCATATAAACATAAATCTGAACAATCGCTCTGAAAGAGTTCCCATGTTCCATTCATAACTCCACAATTGTTTTTTTGAATTTGATCGCTTTCAATTATTGAAAATTCAGATCCCAAATAGTTTTCGGATAAAATCTTAGAATCTCCATACAGTGTTAATGGATAGTCTACGAATGGAGGGTTTTCTTCATGACCTCCAACTAGAATTTTCATTTCATTCCTAATGGGCAAAAGATATTCCTTGTCTATCTTTATCTCTACCTCGCTTTCGTTACTGTACGTTGATATAGTGTGATCATTTACTAAAACTTTAAATTGCGTAGTTAAATTCGAACGATTTACATGTAAATTAATGTAAATGTCTTCATTAACCCCTGTTAGAACTAATACGTCTATAATAAATGGAGAAAATCTGAGATTAGGTATGGTTTCATAAATTAAGGCCTCTCCAGATAAGTTTAATTTTTCTTCTACTTCAAAAACTTTTACCTGTTGAATGGGTTTTTCTTCTATAACTGGTTCAGATTGACAACCGATTAATAAGGATAAACTTACCAATACTAGTAAAGTTAATATTCTTTTCACAATTATTGCAGTTTTTAGAAGTTTAAGAGCTTTATGAGGGTAGTTCCAGTAAACTCATTTCAACATTTGTGCTTTTAGTAATGCGGCCTTGCTTTTTCGGTTATTGATTAGTATTGCGCGAAGAACTACTCCTTTTTTGTGCAGAAAATTTATCTATGTCTCACCTTGGCCAACATTTTCCCCATTGCCTTTCTTTCTAGATTTGTATAGTTTAAGATTGGTAAATGGCTTTGGAACAGGTCTAACTTCAAGATTCGCTACCTCTTCGATAGATATTGTCATGGTGATCATAATCTTCTAAATTTACTGTTTTTTTATTTATGGAAAAGGTCAATACAAAATGTTTGTCTATGTGCACTCTCTTCAGATGTTGAAGCGGTTTTCTTAAATTTTTATATCTTTCAGGGTTTGTTATAATTTCTTCTATTTTATTGGTTATAATCTTCATCTGTTTAGAATTCTTTCTAGATAATTTAAGAAAGATTTTATCTATGTGTTTAGAAGTAGAGATATTATACAATATTAAATGCCATATCTTTTTTTGAAGTTTTTCATGGATCCAATTTTTATATTAGGTTCTTTTTGAATTCTCTTCATTTTTTCAATAAACTCAGGTTTTAATTCGGGTTCCAAAATACTCTCTTGATATTGTTCTGCCATTAAATCAATAGCTTGACTTTTATCTCTTAAACCATATTTAGCTTTAACAATGTTCAAAACTCTGTTAGTTCTATCTTCAATTTTAATTATTGCTTGCACCATAATGCCATATTAATATCATATTAACATATAAATTTAACCATTTTGCTCAAACTTACTTGGCACCTCCTTCAGCTTTTAGAAAATAGTATTTTTTATAAAATCTCTTTAGAGAGCTAGTGAATACAGTTTATGCAAAGGTTTACTGGTTTCTCAGAAGGTTTCCGTCGAATTTATTTCAACATTTGTGCTCTTAGTAATGCGGCCTTGCTTTTTCGGTTACTGATTAGTATTGCGCGAAGGATTAGTATTGCTATTCCAGGTATTAAGTAAAATAAGATTCCAATTATTCCTAGGATTAGTAGTAAGGTATCTGTTCCTTGTTGTTATGTAGTCTTCTTTTAGATTCTCTTGCAAGTTTGCTCTGAAGTGGTTAGGGCTAAGTAAGGGCTAAGTAGGGTTTTCGAGCCAAGTTATTAACCCAAAGCTTTATATATTACCTTATATCACCATATATTATAAACATACAAAATGACCAAAATTCAAATAGACTTAGATAAAGAAGAAGACAAAATAGTGGAGATTTACAAGTTAGTACACGACTTGAAAACAAAACAAGATGCAATAAAAATGATGGTGAGATATTTCAATGCAGAAGTATCACCAAAAAACATGAAAGATAAGGAGTATTTCAAATAAAAGGGTAGATTTGACAGGAAGAAAAGATGCTGAGTTAATTAAAGAGAGATATCAACATGAAATCAACAATGCTCATGGAAGGATAAAGAAAAAAGTAGATTGGCTTTATCAAATGAACCATAAACTAAAATTTGCAAAATCTGAAGTTGAAAAAATTCAAAAAGATATCGGTGCAGACGAAGAAGAAAGAAAAAAACTTTATTCTTCCTTACAAAACCTTTTACAGAAAGAAACTGATTTTGAAGAAAAAATGTGGAAGACCACTCAAAAAGGGAAAAAAGTAAAATCTGTAACTATCAAGCAAAAATTTAAAGATAGCGATATAGAAGAAGCAAGATATGATTCAATGATGGATTATCTTCACAAATATCCAAAATACACTTCTAAGTCTAGCTTTAGTAAAATCTTAGACAAAATTTCTTATATTGAATCAGGCATAAAGAAAACAAAGAAGCTATTTCATCAAGCAATTTCTAATACTAAAAGAGAAATTGAATATTTCCCAAGAAATATTATGGAAGCTAAGAACATTATAAGGACATATAGAAAAATTTTAGATGAAGGGAATGAAAAATTAAGTAAAATGAGATATATGAAAGGTATCTTGTTCAAAATTTCTAGCGAAACTGGAAAACTTGGAGTTACACTTGATACATTGAACCACAAATTAGACGAAAAAGAAGAAACTGTTGATAAAATAGAAGAAGAAGTAACAGAAGCTAAAATTATGATAAAAAAAATGGGATTTGGAGAACCTTCTTCTAGGAGATAAGGTGGGCATAACAATAAAACCCAAATTTGATATTAAAAAATTCTTTAAAGAACGAGAAGAAAGCATAACAATAAGGGGAGAAATAATAGAAACAGCAATCTTTATAGAGGGAAAAGTAAATTTTCTAATTGCAAGTTACTTCTCCGACGAAAGTGTACATAGTGAATTTTTAGAAGATTTTTTGATGGATCGTTCTTGTCATTATAATTTAAGAATTAATGTTCTCGGAAAAATTTTAAAGAAAATAAATTATGACTCGAAATATATTAGGGATATAATCGAAAGACTGCATAAAATGAATGGTATAAGAAATTTGGTAGCACATTCAGAACCATATCTTGATTCTAAAAAAAATCCAGTATCCGGGTATACAATTTTTGATACTAAAAAAGTTAAAGGGGTAGAAGTAAAAAATCTTAAGGAAGAAGAAAGAAAAATGAATGATTATTTTGAAGAAGTCTATATCGCGTTAGCTAAAATAAAAGAGAAAATGGTGGCTGTAAAGAATGACTAATTTTATATTTGAAACTGGGAAGGAAAAGAATGAGGTTTCTTTATTCAATGATTTGGAAGGAAATTCTCTTGATGTAAAAGACATTTGTTTTTCGTTACCTCCCCAGGCAGAGAAAAATTGGGGAAGGAGTAGTTCTCATGATGCAGGGAGCGTTTGTGTTTATTTAAATAATCCTAAGACTAACAAAGATTATGTTGGAATTGTTCAAGTAAGAAATATGGATAATAAATGGAAAATAGATAAATGTGTTGTTCAGATTTTTGACGATGGAAATTACGAGAAAACTGTGGAGGATTGGAGAAAAGACGACAAATCTTTTAAAAAATATCATTATATGTCTGGCTGTCAGCCATTGAATGTGTGCGTTAGTGGTGTAATGGGATTTACAGTGCTACCTCCAAAAGAGGGGAATGATGGTGAAGAAAAATGACTCCTCCAAATGGTGTATCAAGAAGCCTCGAAAATGTGAATTTAAATTCAAGAAATTTTGACAAATTTATGAAAAGAGCCATAAAAAATAAAAGTTATATTGAAGTTATTTCTCTGATACATAATACGATTGAACTTTATTTGATGTATTCCTTTAGAGTTTACCTTATTTACAAAGGATTGCTCCAAGAAAGAGATAATTCTTCTGAATATTTAAAAAGAATTAAGCTAATGACTGGAACAGATACTGGAAAAAGTTTAATTCAGTGGAACGATCTTTGTTTTATGAGTGGTGCAATAAATGAGAATGATTACGATTCAATCCGAGAATTCAACAAAGGAAGAAATTCTGTGATGCATAGGTTGTTAATAGAAGAAACCATAGACTATACAGCAGTTAAGGAAATTGCAAGAAACGGAATGGAGCTTCAAATGAAATTTTCTCCAATAATTACCTCTGATCTAGAAAAACAGAGATTGCTAAGTGCATTTGATAATCCCGACCTAATAACTGAGGAAGAACTAAATCCTTCTAGGTAATTTAATTTATACATTAGAGCAGTTACTTTACGGACAAAACACTACTTTACGTCCAAAGCCAGCGAAGCCAAAACACTTATATAACACTAATGTATACACAGAAGTATACACAATGAAATCAATCAACAACGCAAACATACTATGTAATAACTGCAATATTAAAACAAAGAAACAAATATTAATCAAAAACAACTTCCAACTAAGAACTTGGAAATGTCTAAACTGCCATGAACAATGGATACACCCTCTAGACGAAGAAGCATACTTAAAATACAAAAACATGAAAAACAAAGACTATGAAGTTAAACTAAGAATGGTAGGAAACTCATACACAGTCTCTATACCTAAAGAAATCATAAACCTCCAAGAAAACATCTTCGAAGAAATGAATACTTTAATCAAAATGTCCCTAGAATCACCCGAAAAACTATCATTATTCTTTTCAAGAAAACTTTAATAAACAGTAAAAAGGAAATAACAAAAATGACAAAAGAAGTAAGCCTAAAAGTTCAAGAAGCGTACACAGAGGAAGCCTACAAAGGAATCGTTAGAATTGACTCCCAAACTATGAGAGAAATTGGAGTTAAAGCTGGAGATATTGTAGAAATCAAAGGTGGAAGAACTACAGTTGGTATTGTAGATAGAGCTTATCCTTCAGACATTGGTCAAAAAATCATCCGTATGGATGGTATCATCCGAAGAAATGCAAAAACTGGTATTGGAGAAAGTATTACAGTTACACAATCAGACATTAGAGAAGCAAAAAGTATCATAATCGCACCGGCTCAACAAGGAGTAATGATCCAAGCAGCTAATCCAGAAATGTTCAAAAACGGACTTTTAGGAAGAGCAGTTACAAAAGGAGATGTTATTTCTTTAGGTGGAACAAGAAAAAGAAGATCTGCAATGTCCGGTTCACCTTTCGAAGACATTTTCTCAGGAATTTTTGATGGAATGAATGCATCACCATTAGGTTTCGGATCATTAAGGTTCATAGTTGCAGAAGTTAATCCAAAGAGAGCATGTATCATTACAGAAAATACACAATTAAAAGTTTCTTCAAAAGCAGTTGAAATAACTGAAGCAGAAGAAAAAATTCCAGAAGTTACATACGAAGATATCGGTGGACTTCAAGAAGAAATAACAAAGATCAGAGAAATGGTAGAATTACCATTAAAGAATCCAGAAATATTTGAATCATTAGGTATTACACCTCCAAAAGGAGTTCTTTTACACGGTTCCCCCGGAACAGGTAAAACACTTTTAGCTAAGGCAGTTGCAACAGAAACAAATGCAAACTTTATCTTAGTTAACGGTCCTGAATTATTATCTAAATTCTACGGTGAAACAGAAAAGAAAATTAGAAACTTATTCGAAGAAGCAGAAAAGAATGCACCTTCAATTATATTCATAGATGAAATCGATGCAATCGCACCTAAGAGAGAAGAAACTTACGGTGAAGTAGAGAGAAGAATGGTTTCCCAATTACTAACAGTAATGGACGGACTAAAGTCTAGAGGAAAAGTTATTGTTATCGGTGCAACCAATAGACAAAATTCATTAGACCCTGCACTAAGAAGGCCTGGTAGATTCGACAGAGAAATTAACATCGGTGTTCCAAACAAAGATGGGAGATTAAAAATTCTACAAGTTCACACAAGAAACATGCCATTAACAAAAGATGTAGATCTAAAACTATTAGCATCCAAAACACATGGTTTCGTAGGAGCAGACTTAGAATCATTATGTAAAGAAGCTGCAATGAATGTTATTAGAAGAGAAATTCCTTCATTAAACAAAGCAGATAAAGATTTATCAAAATTAAAATTAGTAGTTACAGCTGAAGACTTCCATGCTGCAAGAAGAATAGTAAGACCTTCTTCATTAAGAGAAGTATTAGTTGAAGCTCCAGATGTTAAATGGTCAGATATTGGTGGCCTAGAAAACTTAAAATCAGAATTAGCAGAAGCTATCGAATGGCCTCTAAAGGACTCTAAATCATTCAAACGATTAGGAATCAAACCGGCAAGAGGTATCCTAATGTATGGTCCGCCAGGTTCAGGAAAAACATTATTAGCCAAAGCAGTTGCAAACGAATCCGAATCAAATTTCATTTTAGTTAAAGGTCCAGAATTACTAACCAAGTGGGTTGGTGAATCAGAAAAAGGAGTTAGAAAAATCTTTGAAAAGGCAAGGCAAACAGCTCCAACAATTATTTTCTTTGACGAAATTGATGCACTAGCAACAAGAAGGGGACTAGAAAATGGTTCCCAAGTTACAGAACGTGTAGTAAATGCATTACTTGCAGAGATGGACGGACTAGAAGAGTTAGCAGACGTTGTAGTTTTAGCTGCAACTAACAGACCTGACTTAGTTGATCCTGCATTATTAAGACCTGGAAGATTCGATAGAATAATTGCAACACAATTACCTGATGAAAAATCTAGAATTGAAATATTAAAAGTGCACACTAAAAACATGCCTTTAGCAAAAGATGTTAAGTTAGATGTAATCAACACTAAACTAGAAGAATTCAGTGGTGCAGATATCCAAGCACTTTGTAGAGAAGCTGCAATGGTTGCATTAAGAACAAGCAGAGAATCAAAAGAAGTAACTCATGCTAATTTCGAAGAAGCACTAAAGAAAGTTATGCCATCTCTAAAACAAGAAGAGATCAAAAAGTACAGGGCAATAGAAGAAAAGTACTTGAGAGATGCAAGAATTTCACAACAACAACCTGTAAGACAAAACTACATGGGATAGTTAAACTAACTCGTTCTAAACTTTTTCAAATATTTCTCTAGATCTTTATATTTTTTAGATCTATTTAATATACAAACTATCTTAACAAAATTTCCTTCTATAAAATAAATTATTCTTAATGCATTATTTCTATCGCTAAATCTTATTCTAAATAAAAATAAATTGTACCCATAAATTCGTTTATATCTAAATGGATTAATTTTAACTAACATTAATTTGTCAAAAACAACATTTCTAGATTTAACACTCAAGGAACTAACCTGCTCAAGAAAGAATTTACTTGGGATTAATTCATACATTACTTTTTAGCTTATCAAAAAGATCTTTTTCAGAACCATAGAGTTTATTCTTCTCACTAAGAGTAATCAAACTTCTAACTAGCTTAATTTCTTTAGAAGAAATAGTTTCAAATAGTTCAGTTCTCAAAACTTCTTTGATATATTCCTGAACTGTCCCATAACCTTCCCTATCTGCTTTCTTTTTAGCAGAAACCAACATTTTTTCAGGCAATCTTAAATTTATTTGAGTATTCATCCTACCAATAGATACCATTCAATATAAAAGCATTTCTAAAGCTACCTCCGAGTAGAAAACAACCCTAACTTTAATAACAACTATTCCAAATTATTCGGAAAAATCAAACCTTAGTAGTAATTCCAGTACCAACTTCCACAGTATTTTCATACTGACTAACCATACCTTTAGCTTTCTCAGGTAACACAGTATACTGTTTAACAACTTCAGCTTTCTCTAAAATATTCAATAAAAATTTAACATTCTTAACGTCTTTCAACCACCTTTCAGTAAAGGGTAATGTCTTGTAATCCTTTTCAATTTGAGCCATCAGATTTCTAGCACTATCTAAACGAACAGGCTTCTTTTGTAAAAATCCATAAACTCCGCAAGGTTTACCTTCTTTAATTGCACCAACACCGTCAGTTGCAAAAGGTTCAATTGCAATGTGTTGTCCTTCAACTAATTTCTTAGGATTACCATTATCATAATTAGGAATTGTAGGTTCAGTATGAACTGTCCACATATCAACACCATGTCCACTCAAATTTGTAATAGAATTAAAACCTGCAGAAGTAATTGTTTCTTCAATAACTCTTCCAATCTTTCCAATTTCACAACCAGGAACAGCCATCTCACATGCAGCTAAACAAGCATCTTTAGAAGCCAATATCAATTCTCTATATTTGTTAGTACCTAGCTCAACAGTTATTGCATTATCTGCAACAGCACCATTAATATGAACACCAATATCTAATTTAACAACATCTCCTTTTTCTAAAACATTATCATCTTCTATGTAAGGACAATAATGTGCAGCAACATGATTCACAGAAATATCCATTGGAAATGCAGGAAATCCTCCGCGCTTAATAATATAATCTTCAGTTTGATCTACAACTTCAGTATAGGTCTTACCAGCTTTACAAATATCGACAGCATATTCCCTTGCATCTGCAGCAAGTTTTCCAGCTTTTAACCAATCATTCATTAAAAGTCACCTAAACTTTTCTGTTTATGAATCTTTGTTAAATCTTCCTTATCGTACCCTACTGCCAAGAAAATACGTTCTACTGCAGGAATAATTTGATTGTCAGTATAATATTCTGCATCATAACTTACAGCTTCATCAGCAGGTACAGACTTGTCACCAATGTTACCAGTTCCGCCTTGAACTACATATTTAATGTCACTTCCAGCCCCAACTGCATCTCCACGTTTAACCATTCTCTTTGCAACATTAACATGTGGACCTATAGCACTATAATCTTCAATATTTTTAGTCAACCTTTTTTTCAAAACCATCTTACTAAGATCTATTTTTCCATCTTTAACATCGTCTAAAATATCTTTAACATATGTAACAGCTTTTTTCACATCATCTTCAACTAAGATTATTCTAAGAACTTCTTTTTGAGTCTCTTTTGCAATCGCACTCCAGTCTCCACGTACAGTTTCAAATCCTGCAATTTTAATTTTGCCTTTTTCATCCAACAAAGCATATTTTTTCTTTGCTCCTTCATCTTCACCTTTTTTCATTACAAAGATCCCTCTAGGATAATAACCGTCCATTTCTAATTCCATTAAACTAGGTAGGGTTTCATTAACTTTTTTCAAAAATTCTGCAGCATCTTCTTGAGTTTTATCTCCCAATGCAATAAAAACAGAATCAGTATTGTGAACTAAAACATAATTTGCAAAGAATTTATGGGTATCTTCTACTTCGATA
>JABHVN010000040.1 GCA_018658265.1 Candidatus Woesearchaeota archaeon
CATTTCTTTTTTGGATGCGTTTTTAGATAAACTCCATTGAGGGTATGTTCCCCTTTGTTTGGCAAGTTCATGTGAAGCATTATCTGCTTCTTTTCTTAGAAATTTTGCTAGTTTTTGTCCCACTTCAACTCCTTTTTCTGAGTCATAAGGTAATCTTAGTTTGGCAAGCATGTCTGCAAAGCCCATCACTCCTAGGCCTATTTTTCTGTAAGATAATGATTTTTCTTTGATGTCTTTTGATGGATAATTATTTTGATCCAAAGCATTGTCTAAAAAGTGAACGGCGTTATGAACTGTTTTCTTAAGCAATTTCCAATCTACTTTTTTATCTTCAGCTTCAATTACAAAATTACCCACATTAATACTTCCAATTATGCAAGATTCATTACTTAACATTGGAACTTCTGCACATGGGCTTGTAGCAATGATATCTTCTTGTCTGGATTTGTTATCTTTGTTAATCCTATCTAAAAAAACTATTCCAGGTTCGCCATTAGTCCAAGCTGATGAAATAAGTGAATCCCAGATAAATCTTGAATCTAATGTTGAAACTATTTCGCCAGTTTTGGTATCCTTTAAATTCCAATCTTCATGTTTTTGAACAGCTTCCATAAATTCATTTGTAACAGCAACAGAAATATTAAAATTGGACATCGACATTTCAGATTCTTTTAAACTTATGAATTTTAATATATCTGGATGATCGACATTTAAGATCCCCATATTTGCTCCGCGTTCAGTTCCGCCTTTTTTTAATGCACCTGTAGCTTCATTGAATACCTTGATGAAGGGGATTGGTCCGCTTGAAGAACATCCATTTTTACTTATTTTGGATGTTTTTTGTCTTAAGTTGGAAAAAGAAAATCCTGTGCCTGCACCTGTTTTTTGTATGTTCATTGCCAAATTCAGTGTTTTGAAAATACTGTCTAAACTGTCTTCTACTGGAAGTACATAGCAAGAAACTAACTGTTGTATTTTTGTACCTGCATTCATTAAGGTGGGGGAGTTAGGTAAAAAATCTAAGTTGAACATCATCTTGTAAAATGCTTCTTCAGTTTTTTTATGATCTGTACCTTTGTAATTTTTATCTGCTGCGGCTATGTTTTTTGCAACACGCCTAAACATTTCATTAGGAGTTTCTATTAGGTCTCCAGATGCATCTTTTTTCAGATACCTTGCCTTAATGAGTCTAATTGCATTGATAGAAAGTTTGTTTTTTTCCTTACTGCCAACTAAAGATACTTTTTCTTCCCTTAGTTTTGTTTTTGAAGCACGATATAAAATGAATGTTCTTGCAATTTTTGCATGACCCTCTTCAATTAGAACTTTCTCAATTGCATCTTGAAAATCTTCTACACCAGGAACATCTTTTTTATTGTAGTTTTTATTTAATTCTTCTATAACTTTGTTTGTTAATTCTGTGTACAATTCTTTTTTTCTTTTTCCTACTGCCTTTGAAGCTTTTTGTATTGCCTTGTATAATTTCTTTCGATCATACTCTGCTATAGAACTATCTCGTTTCTTTATTTTGCTAAAATTTGGTAGGGAACGCATAATATTAAGAGTCATTTTGAGTTTAAATAATTAGTTACCTTGATTAAGTCTTAATGTTGAGTTTTTTTCTGATCGGTGGTAAATCCATATATAGGGATCATTTGGAAAGGGATCCTTACATTCTTCAATCCTGACTATAACCTCTTGAAGTGCCAGTCTAATGCCTCCACCGTAACTTCCCAGAATATTCCTCCCATGAATTGAAAACTGTAATTCTAAAGGCAATTCCCTTATATTGGAAGGATTTCTTTTCTTTGCTAAAGCATTTAACAGGAAAATATTTTCTTGATGATTTAATTTGCCTGTTAAATCGTATACTTCTGGATCGTCTCCAAGGAAAAACTCTCCAATTAATTCCCCATTGGACTCTCTGAAGAATTCCCCCCTGAACATTGTTACAAAGGAGTTTTTCTTCCGGAGATCTTTTAAAATATATTTTCCTGTAAAGCTATAATCTTCCATAACATTATTCGCAGGTTTTTACAATTCTTCCATCCTCAATGGTAATCTTACATGCTGAACCTTCTTCAACGTTTTCAGTTGAGAGTTCTGGAGATTTTTCTTTGTTAACTTCTCCAATATTGAGTACCTGGTTGTCTCTGCTTCCGTCCCTGTAAATTGTTATTCCTTTACAACCCATGCCCCATGCAGTCAAGTAAGATTTTTTAACATCGTCAATTGTTGCAGAGTTTGGGAAGTTGATTGTTTTTGAAATAGATGAATCAACATATTTTTGGAATGATGCTTGCATTTTAACATGATCTTCTGGAGCAATGTCTTGTGCAGTAACAAAAACGTCCCTTACATCTTGAGGAACTTCTTCAATATTTTGAACTGTTCCAATCTTTGCAATTTTTCTCATCAAATCTGGGGAATTGAATCCTCTTTCTTTTGAAATTCTTTCAAAGATTCTATTTGTGTAGATTAGTTCTGTTCCATCCATAACATTCTTTATGTAAGATATAGCATAAGTAGGTTCACAGCCTCCGGAAGCCTCTGCAAGCATACCTATTGTACCTGTCGGTGCAATTGTAAGGCAACAAGTGTTCCTCATTTTTCTATTTTCTTTGTGATGGTCTGAGCCTTCCCATGCAGGATATGTTCCCCTTAATTCTGCTAGTTCACCAGACATTTGATATGACTCATCTTTGAAGAACTTCATAACTTTTTCAGCTAGTTGATAACCTTCTTCGGAATTATATTTAACTCCTAGTTCGTAAAGTAGATCTGCAAAGCCCATAATTCCTAAACCTATTTTTCTTGTTTTGTTTGCCATTTCTGCCAACTCAGGAATAGGATATTTATTCATATCAATAACATCATCTAAGAATCTTACTGAAAGTCTTATACATTCTCTTAATTTATCCCAGTTAACATCTGAATTGTCATCTTTGATGAAGTTGTTTAAATTAATTGAACCTAGATTACAAGATTCATATGGGAGTAAAGGTTGTTCTCCACATGGATTTGTACTCTCTATCTCACCTACATTTTTCCCAGGATGCCCTGCATTAATTTTATCTATGAAAATAAAACCTGGATCTCCGTTTTTCCAAGCGTTGTTGGTTATTAATGCAAAAACGTCTCTTGCCTGTAATTTTCCTACAACTGCCTTGTCTTTTGGATTAATCAATTCGTAATCGGTATCATCTTTTACTGCTTGCATAAACTTATCTGTAGCTGCTACAGAAATATTAAAATTTTGAAGCGATTTCATATCTGCCTTACATTCAATGAATTTTAAGATATCTGGATGATCTACCCTTAATATTCCCATATTAGCACCACGTCTTTTTCCGCCTTGTTTGATAACTTCTGTAGCTGCATCAAATACCTTCATGAAAGATACTGGTCCTGAAGCTACACCTGATGTAGACCTAACTAAGTCGTTAGAAGGTCTTAACCTTGTGAATGAAAATCCTGTTCCTCCTCCAGATTTATGGATTAGTGCTGTATCCATAACTGACTTGAAAATGCCTTCCATTGAATCTTCAACAGGAAGTACAAAGCAGGCACTTAGTTGTTGTATTTTAGTTCCTGCATTCATTATTGTAGGAGTGTTAGGTAAAAAATCTAGATTAGCAATTAAATTGTAATAAGATTCTTCAACTTCGTGAATTTGTTCTTCAGTTGCACCGTAATTATATTCTGCTTGTGCTATGTTATGTGCGATTCTCCTAACCATTTGTTTAGGAGTTTCAATTAAATTTCCTTCTTTATCTTTGAGCAAGTATCTTTTTTCAAGAACCTGTAATGAATTGTTTGAAAATTTTAAATTATCTTCTTCGTGCCCTTCGCCAAGAATTAAAGCTCTTTTAGCTCTTTCTTGCGATCTTTTGAATCGGTATAAAATGTATGCTTTTGCAGTTTTGGAATGGCCTTCTTCCATTAAAGTTTTTTCAACACTATCTTGAATTTCTTCAACACTAGGAGTTTTTTGATCAAATTGTTCTTCTATTTTTGAAATTACTTTTGTTGCTATGGACTGTGCCAATTCTTTATCTTCTCCACCAACTACTTGAGCTGCTTTGAATATTGCTTCTGTGATTTTAGCTAAATCGAAGTCTACAATCCTTCCATCTCTTTTTCTTATCTTTGTTACTTTTGATTCCATTTACTACACCTTCCTTATTTTTTTAATTTGATCAATTCAGCTTCAAATGATTCGATATCTTCGAAATCTCTGTATACTGATGCGAATCGGATATATGCGATTTTATCTAATTTTTTTAATGCCCTCATAGATAATTCACCTATTACTTTGGAGGTAACTTCTGATTTGGGTTTGTTTCTGAGAACTGCTTCTATCCTATTGGTTATTTGATTGATGGTTTCTTCGTCAATAGGCCTTTTTTCACAAGGAATAGATATACTCCTGATTAATTTGTCCCGGTTATATTGTTGGGTAGAACCATCTTTTTTTATTACTTTTAGATCAGTTTCAACTCGTTCATAGGTTGTAAATCTTTTAGAACATTTGAGGCATTCCCTTCTTCTACGGGTTGCTTCGAAGTTTTCTGTCTCTCTACTGTCTATAACCTTGGTTTCTTCTTTTTGACAGTAAGGACATAACATTTTATCACTTCGGAGTTATACTACAAATAGTGGTATATTTTTTCTTAAACACTAGATATTGTGTGTTTAGGAAAGTAAGAATTCTTTTTTATATATAAATGATAGTGTGTTAATTTGTATAGTTTAGAAATTGATTTCTGGAAAATATAGGTTTGTCTAGAATCTAAGCATATATTTTTGAAAAAAGTAAATAGAAAGATATAAAAATAAAGTTACTCCCCAATAGTGGGTTCAAACAAGGAATAAAATGAAAATAACTTTAATGGGTGCAATGATAGGCGTGGGGTTGGCCTTACTGTTGTTTAGTCCTTTTTCTGGGATTCAAAATGTTGAAGCTCAAGTTTTAATAGACCCTCCTGAAAAGAAGACATGTAGCGATATGGGATTGCCCAAGAAAAATTGTGAAGGAATTGGATATTCTAATCAACCTAGAAGAAGTGCTTCTGAGATAAATTCTAAAAATTACTGTACTAATCAAATCAATAGCTGTATGACTGGCTATGTTGGAGATTGTGTTCAAGTTTGTAAGAATGGAGGTACATTATGTGCTCCAAAAATATCTGTAACGGACAATAAGCAATGTAAAGTTGACTCATGTACACCCATTTTATTAACTGAAAGTGGAGAAGTTGTGATTGGAGGTACAGGTGGAGGAGGATCGACCACAATCCTTTCATGGGACTGTAAATCTACAGGATCTGTAGGTCTTGAATGTGATTGTAATAAATTGGAGATAAATCCTATCGAGGTTTAAACATGGCAAAAAATAATAATATTGGAAAAGTTGTAGCAGGTTTGACTGCCGCAGCAGCATTGGGATTCATGGGAGGAAAATATTCTAACAATTCCCCCATAGATGTAACACCCACTCCATTAATTTCTCAAGAACCTTATCAAGAGTTTAATGAGGCAGTTATTCGTTCTGAAACTGAACGTTTGTCACAACCCTATGCTGTAGAAAATAGACTTGCTTCTCAGGGTGTTGAGAATATAGACAATATGTTAGAAATTGTTTCAGGCATGTATGCTGGAAATACGAATACTGAGGGGTTGGATGATCTCACACGCATCCTTACTGAAAATAAGCAGGCGTGGAAAGGTATAGGAGTATATAATTTTCAAGGATCTCCTTTTGGAGAAGGCGATTTAGATATTGATACAGGTATCAAGGAGTGGTACGGTGGAGAAGATAGACGTAATTTGTGGATAATTGATTATGATATTGGTCTTGATAAAAATAAACCAAGACTTGAAGAACTTTTGAAAAAAAGAAGTACACTTAGAGAAAGAATTTTTGGTCCTGAAGTTAAATCTCTTGGACAAAATGACTTACAGAAAATGTTGGAAGAGGGAATTAGAGAAAATTCCTATAATGAATAATATTAATTGGAGGAAAATATAATGAAAAAAAATATATTAATAATTGGAGTGTTTATTGCTTTTGTTTTAATTTTGACAACGGGGAATACTCCTGAAGCATATGCTTCTATAGAAGTTTCAAAAGAAACTGCACCTTGTAGTGTTGTAAGTTCTGATAAGGATATTTCTGTTTCTAAGGGAGAGTATAAAGATGAAAAGAGGGCTAAGACTAAATGCGAGATTAAATTAAGTAGTGAAATTACAAGTGCATTCACAGATTGTTTTACTCTTTGTACGCAGTATATGTGTAACGCTGATTTTCAAGGACCCTCATCAACATGTAACACTGAAGAAACAAGTAAGAAGTGTGTTAAGTGGGGCAGAGGCGAAATAATAGACATTATCCAAATTTCTGGTGGAAGTAGGCCTGTATATGAGCAAGTTTGCTTAGAGTGGGCACCATTGTACACTGGAACAGGTGGCGGAAATGCTGCATGTAAATGTGAAGATATAGAAGTTTAATCTTGAATTTTCAAGATTATTTTTCTTTTTAACTTAAGCTGCTCTTTGTACTGTCAAATGAGTTACATCTTTATCTTGTTCTTGAATATCTATTGTCCTTCTAAGTAACTCTTCGATGTTTCCTTGATTCAATAAACTTCTTGCAGGAGTTCCATCTTGCGGAGGAATTCTTAAACATTGACCTTCGTATTCTCCTGAAGGGTCTTGATTAACGCCTCGTCTTGAAAAGATATAAAGTGATGAACTTAGACTTTGAGACTGGGAAAACTTCCAAAAAACTAACAATTGGGTTTCTGTCCCCTCGTTAACTTTGTAAAATGCAAAAAAATCTTGTTGGTTTAGAGGACTTACATTTTGTATTGAAGTATCATATCCTGGCAAATGATCATCTGAAAGAATTTCGTTTAAATTAATTAACTCATTATTCTCTTCGTGAACTGTCGCTCTATAAGTAGTCATTAGTGCATTTAAGAAGTATAAGATATATTTAAACTGTTTTATTTTAAGGAAACTTAGATGTAATAATATCTTCCCTTGGAACGTTGTTCTTTATCTAACTGACTATTGGGTTTGTTAATTCTTGCACGATTTGTATCTCGGTCTTTTCTATAAGTGATTCCTAATGATTTTAGAATAAGATTCATCCCTTCTTCTTTTTCGCAAGGACCTATAACAGTTCCTTCTTTTCCAGGATTTCCTTCAAAAACTAACATCTTATCTCCTAAGTACTCTACAAATTGAACATCATGATCTACAACTACACAAGCAATATCCTTCTTTTGAGTAAATTCTTTGATAACTTCTGCTAAATTAATTCTATCTTCAATATCTATGAAAGCCGATGGTTCATCTAGGACTATTAAATCTGAATCTCCACTTAAACAACCTGCAACGAATACTTTTTGTAGTTCTCCACCAGAAAGATTCTTTAGATTAGATTGTAATAATGATTTGATATTTAATTTGTTCATGATATTCTGTTGATACCAACCTGATTCCATTTCTTTTCCAGCATTACGTTTTAGATAGTTTTCAACAGTAATATCTTCTGGATCAGGATATTGAGGTTTGTAAGAAATTTTAATTTCTTTTTCTAATTTAATATCTCCTGAATCCGCTTTTAGTTTATTTGAAATTAAATTAACGAAAGTGGTTTTACCTAGCCCATTGGATCCCATAATTGCTAAAACTTCTCCTCGTTTAATTTCTCCTTCTTTAACATGTAATGAGAAATTTTCAAAAGATTTCTTTAGATCTTTGTATGAAACTAATGTTTCTGCATGTGGGTCTGGAGACCAAATAGATCTTGAGAATTTAATAGGATATGATCTGAACCTTACATTGTCTTCTGGAATGTATCCTTCTAAATAATCGTTGATACCATTTCTAACTCCTTTGGATATGGAAAGTACGCCATAACAAGCCCTCTCCCCATAAATGATTTGTATTTCGTCTGAGATGTAGTCTAATGTTGCAATATCGTGTTCAATTACCATAACTGCTGCATTTTCTTCTTTCAAGGTTTGTATAATTCTTGCAACTTTAATTCTTGAAGTGATATCTAAGAAAGAAGAAGGTTCATCGAAGTAGTAAACATCTGCTTTTTTTAGGCAAGTTGCTATGATTGCTACCTTTTGTAGTTCTCCTCCAGACAGATCTGAAATTTTATTATTAACTGAATTTGTTAGATCTAATAATTCAACATATTCATTTAACTTTCCTTTTTCGTCAACTTTCTTTAATAATTCTATTGCAGTTCCTGAAACTAATTTAGGTAGTTGTTCAATTCTTTGTGGTTTGTAAGAAATTTTAACTTTGTTATGGAATAGATCAACTAGATATTTACCCATAACTGTATTGGAATATTTGGTTGTAACTGAAGTGTGTAACAACTTTTTGTTTTCTTCATTGTCTTCTAATGTGTAATCTCCTAAATTTGGAATGCATTCTCCTGCCAGGATTTTGAATGCTGTAGATTTACCAATACCATTTCTTCCAATGATACCCACAACTGAACCTTTCTTTATTGTAGGTAAGTTGAATAATTCGAAAGCATTTTTTCCAAATCTATGGATTGGATCTTCATTTAATTTTTCTGGTAAATTGATAATATGAATTGCATCATATGGGCATCTTTTTGGACAGATTCCACAACCAGTACATAATGTTTCATCAATAATTGCTTTTTTTGTTAATGGACTTTTTTGAATACATCCTTCGCCGTCTCGATTAACAGGACATAGTCTAGCACATAGTAAATTGCCGCATTTATCTGGGTGGCATTTATCCTGTTCAATTATTGCTAGTCTTCGAGCCATGCTTTTAAGTTCAAAATAGGGTTTAAATATGTTATTAGTTAGATTTATAATGCGTTGTTTGGAGAGTTAATTATGAGTTTAGCTAGACAACCAATTGACCCAATTAGATTAGTAGATGCGTCAAAGGATGACGGACTATCTGAAATAGTAGATAGGCTTAGAGAGAAATATAAATTTAATCCTTCTTCTACAGTCACAACTCAGAGAGGTGTACCTTTATCCAGAGACATTAAAGGTGTAATGTACAATAGATTAGGTTTAAAAGAATCCATTACATTACTTGGCGAGAGTGGAACCAAAGATGCACTAGAAGCATTCAATTCTAAAATGCCAAGAATTCTTAGTAAGGTTCTTGGAAGAATGCCTGGAACCGTAGGATTTGATATTCAAGATGATATTAACTGTGCAAATAAGAATTTTGTAAAATTTGCAAACTACCTTGACAGAAATAAAGTTTCTGCGGACGAAGGTATAGAGAATTTTATTGAAAGCTTAATGTCGGATACAACTTATTGGTGATAGTGTTCTCTTAACTTTGTGTGGAATGCATCCATTATTTCTTGTGGCAATTTTTTGACGGGCGATCCGAATTCATTTCTGAAAAAAGGTTTTACATCTCCAGGATTATTTTCAATGTAAATTTCGGCAAGTGTTTTTCCCACATATTGATTAAATGCTTCGGATATGATAAAATAGTTTTCCCTGTATTCTCCATCTGCGCATTTGCCAAGAGTAAGATATTTTCTTTTGAAATCCTTTTTGAAATCAGATAAGTGCTTGGTGTCTCCTTCGATTAACAATTCTATGAATGTTTCTCCATTACGAATACCTATATCTCTTCGAATTGAATTTATAGGATCTAGTTTTTCTGTGAGCGAAATCATCGCAAAAGTTTGTTTTGGGCCGTTTAAAAAGCTTTCATGGAAAGACTTATATACTGCAGACTATGCTTTTGAAATATAATTTTAAGGAGATTAACACCATGGAAACCATCGAAAATGACAATGCATCTCTCGCAAGAGAACTTATAGCAGATTACGGCATATCAATACCCATAATTTTTAAAACAGGAAGTTTGGAAAGAGAAATGGAAGTTGCAGGTATTAAAGAAATTGCATTTCCGCACGGAGTAGTTGAAGATTCATTAAATACTATTGGAGATACAACTTCAGATGTGATGGCATATGTTGTTGAGCATGCAAATGCATTAAGCGCTTGGGAAACAGATGTTCATGGACAAGAAAATTTATTGTTTAATTTTACAGACGGCCTTGTTAAGTTGATAACTTCAGATTCACACTTTTCTAGAACACCTCACGAAATTGTAGGAGAACCTATTACTAGGAAAGCTGTTTATGATATTAGTTCATTAGGTAGCTACGAATCTCCTTTGCAGATAGTCGATAAGGCTAGAGTGAAAGAATTATGCGATATTGAAGAAGCCGAATTTGCTGAAATAAGCTTAAAGGCACTGGAAGCTGGAAACAATCATGGATTTGGTGCATATCAATTTGTATTAGACTGCAAACCTAAGAATGACTGAACTAACAGGGGATGAATTTTATGAAGTCCTTAGCAAATATAGTTCAGGACAAGATATTGAAGGCATATTGCTTAAAGAACATTCTAATACAGAAATAACTGTTTTAATAGGTACAGCTTTTCCTGGGAAAAAACATTATGTTCATGATGCATTCTTTTTTCGAGACACAATGGAAATGGCTTTATCAGATGTTGAAAAAGATAAACAATTCTTAGCAAGACCTTATTTTTTAGCCTCTGGAACTATGGCAGAAGTAAAAGAAGGAAATTTACACCTAATTAATCCATTTAGAACAAGAGTAAATATTACTCAAGTTGACCAATTAAATATTTATGAACACCTGAAGAGTGGCTTGTATGAAAGAGCTAGAACTGTTGAAATGGATATAACATCTAAAGATTCTCTTCAATCCAGTTAGTTAAAGTTTCTTCATCTTTGAAGCCCATACTTTCTGCAACAGGTGCAGATTGATTTAGAATAATAACTGTTGGAACAGATCTAACTGTATACTCTGCGAATATTTCTTGATTGCCTTCTAATTTGATTTTGAAAAAATCTGCCTTATCTTTTAACTTTTCTGAAACCGACTCAAATACTGGAGCAAGCTGTTTACAAGGCGGACAGGTTTCGCTGTAAAAGTCAACAACTACTGTTTTAGGATTATTGTGAACTTTCTCTTCAAAATTGTCTTTAGATATTTCTTCCATTTTGTGTAAAATTGTTTAATAGTTTTTAAGGTTTATTGATTGTGGCCCCAGAACTATCCAACAATACATGTAAAGAAAACATTTAAATAAATAATAAGTTTTGTTATTCTGAGGGTGATTAATTTTGAGTACGGAAGAGTTACACTGTAAGTTTAAATGTAATCTTTGTACGACTAATATAGAGTTGCCTTTATGCTGTAAAAGAGAGAGTATACAGATAATAAATGGTAAAATTTATTGTGAACTATGTGGATCGAAAACTCCCATACCTGTTTGCTGTAATGAAGAAGTTAAATTCGTAGGAATAGTATAATGGAATTACTCAAAAGATTAACAGAGGAACATGGTCCTAGTGGTGATGAAGGGAAGATCAGAGAGATCATTAAAAAAGAAATTAAACCTTATGTTGATGAATTGTATAGAGATAAATTTGGAAATTTAGTTGCTAGGAAAAAAGGAAAAGGAACTTCTGTTCTACTTGCTGCACACATGGATGAAATTGGTGTGATGGTTAAATCTATAGATGTTGATGGTAAAGTCTATATTTCTCCAGTTGGGGGAATTGAACCTGTTGTTTTACTAGGTGAAAAAGTTAAAATAATTTCTGGAACAGGTAAAACTGTTTTTGGAATATTAACATGTAAAGAAATTCAAGATGGCGCAGAATTAACTGCATTGCCTGCGATGGAAGATGTTTATGCAGATGTTGGAATGTGTGCTAAGGAAGTTAAAAAAGCGGGAATTGCTCCAGGAAATTATGCCTATTTAATGAAGGGCTATATGGAAATGGCCGATGGAAATGTTGTAAGTGGTAAGGCATTGGACGATAGAATTGGATGTTATATTTTATTAGAACTTGCTAAAAAATTAAAAAACTCTAATGCAGACGTTTATTATGTGTTCACAGTTCAGGAAGAAATTGGACTTTATGGTGCTAAAACCTCACTATATTCTATTGATCCAGAGTATGCTATTGTTGTAGATGTTACTGAATCTGACGATGGAAGACTTCACGAAGGACACGGGAAATGTTTAGGGCATGGGCCAGTTATAGTGTATAAAGATGCTGAAATGATTACGAATAAATGTATTAATGATTGGTTGATTAAAGCTGCAAAAAAACTAAAGATCGAAGTTCAACCAGACGTAGGCAATTTTGGAACTACAGATGCATTAAGCGTTTCTGTTTCTAAGGGAGGAATTCCTTGTACTGCAGTAGGTGTTCCTGTTAGAAATATTCATAGTACTACAAGTGTAGCAAATAAACAAGATATTAAAGATGCAATTAAAATTATTTATGAAGTTCTTAAAAATCCTCCAAAGGTTTGTTTGTAATGGAAATTTCTGTTAAAAAATTAAATGAATTTGAATTCTTAGTTGTAATTAATGATGATGATTCTTTTACAGAACATGTAATTACTGTTGATGATTCTTCTTATCAACTATTGGCAGATAAAATGTGCAGTAAAGAATTACTAGTTGAAAAATCAATTGAATTTTTATTAACAAAAGAACCTAAGGAGTCCATTCTTGAAAAGTTTGAGATTATGCTAATCGCTAATTACTTTCCCGAATACCCTGATGAAATAAAAAAAATAATTTAATTACGTTTTGAACGTTTATTTGTTTCATAAATTTCTTCCTCAAAAAAATCTGTTCTTCTGAGTAAGATAGTTCTCACTCCCATACAGCCCATACATTGGAAATCCGCTACTGGGTTCTGTCCGCCCTCTAAGACCATATCTCCCATACGGTAATGCCTTTGTTGAGACCTACATTCTCTACACGACCTGACGACTTGATCAGGTATTAATTCTAATTCGTTTTTCATATTTGTTCCTCCTAGTTTTTAATATATTTTAATCTGATAGAAACACTGGCTCAAATCTTTAGTTTTTTCAACAGAAGACTTGAGCCTTGTTAGTTGAATGTTTTAGAAGTAATATTCTTCACAGTAGTTGTTTTAATGCAACTTTTTATTTCACTGTGAAAACTCATGTTAATATTAATGTTAAATACATATTTAAATTTATTGTTTAATTGTGTAGTGAGAATATTGTATATACAATACTACTTTTTAATTTCAACAATGTTAATTGAGAATGTACCAGGCAATCTTGGAGTTGCTTTTTTCAAAGCAGCCTTTGCTTGATCAATATTGTCTTTTTCAACTTTAACTGAGAAAACTGTTTGTCTTCTTTTTAATCTTGCTGCAACACCAGTAGGTGAACCAAATGCACGCTGCATTCCGGTCTGCATACGGTCTGCTCCAGCCCCTGTAAGCATTTTATTTTCTCTGATAATTTGATGAGGGTAAACGTTTAGTTTAAGATAATAATCTTGACCAATATGCCTAATTAAGTTTCTATTGATAATTTGTCTACAACTCTCTAATGCATTATGTCTAATTTGAATTGCATTTTTTACTTGTAATTCAACTTTGTAAGAAAATTGTTTGGTTTTTTCACCCATATCATATCTGATAACTTTGTTAGTAGGTACTGCTCTAATGTAATTTTTTCTTCTATACTTACTCTTTCTAGTGTAAGCTCTCTTAATGGTTGTACAACAATGTCCTCTTCTTAGCGTTGCCATTTTATTCTATAACCACCTTTTGACCTATTGCTTGACCAGGCATTCCTGTTTCAAATATTGCTCTTAATGCACCTTTATTACCATGTGAGGATGCAATTCTACCATTGATCTCTTTTCCAGCAGGTGACTTCCAAGTTACTTTTTTATCAACTAGCTTTTCTGCTGCCTCTTTAGTATCTATACTAGCCACTATTAGAATCATGTGATTGTTAGACTTTGTGTGTCTTCCTAATCTGAAATTAGCTATTAGAGCGTCCATCGTGGATTATTTTTGTAGATTTTGGTTTTTAAGCTTTTCTTTTTATTCTTAATTAGAAACTAGAATATGGACATCTTTGCCATATATTTTCTTTAAATCCTCGAATAAAGCCTCTTTAATGAAGACTCTTGCAGGAATTTTAATTGAAGACAATGTTTTTTCTAGTTCTTCCATAGTGCTAGGTTTAGCCTTTGCTAAGCCACCATTTTCATTGATTTTAGCCTTGGAAACGGCTTTAGTTTTAGCATCTATATCTGCAACCATGTAAGCGTTTTCTCCTAACAAATAAACATCTCCGAATTGTTCGCCATATTTAACTCGAATTTTAACTTTGTCAACTTCTTTTCCACGTTCTCTTTGAATATGTCTGAGTAATCTCTTTCTTAATAATGAAGATTCCCTTTTTGTTTTAGCTAATGTTTCTTTTGAAATTGTTTTTTTAGAGATGTCTAATATTTCTGTTAAAGTTACTAAATCTCTTTTTTCAAAATGTCCTTTGTTTACTAATTTTTTGAAGTTTTTTAATAAATCTGATTTGATAGTTGGAAGATTTTCTAATTTCATTAAATCCTCTAATAAATTTGTTACTGAATTAACTAATTCACTTGTTTGTTGTTTTGTTGCTTTCTTTTCTAATTTCTTAACTATTTCTTTAATTACTTTGAGATATTTTCGGATGTTTTCCATCATCTTATCTACTTCCCTACCAGTTACATCTCGAATTTTACCATGTTCAATTGCCTTGTATAATTTGAATGCATCTTTTAGAATGTTTAATTCTGAAGGTTTCATTAATTTTTCCTTCTTTACAAAAATATCTTCCATTAATTGAATTGTTTCTTTTGGTGTGGAAGGCGGATAGCCTTGAAGCATTAATGCTGATTGTGAAGGATTTAGTGCTGCATAATATAAATCTTCAACTACAATAGTAATTAATTTACCCTTAGCACGATCAATCATTCTTTCTCCAACATCCATATGCATCTCTATTGCTTCTGGACTTGGCTTAATACGTCCCATGTTCAGTAACAATTTCTGTGGCATGAAAACTCCTCTATCATATAATGGAATTCCATCTCTTAGGAATGTAAAGAATACTGGAGTTGCATCCCTGATACCGTCCCAGAAATCTGTTAAAATATAAACTTGAATATGGAATATTTTCTTTACGCCTGCAGCTGCACTTGCTTCGTAACCCATTGATCGGATAATACTCATTAATTTATCTCTAAGCTCTGCACGACTCATTCTTTTAACATCGGTGTCATCAATAATAATTGCCACATCAATATCGTGGCTTGAAGCGTCACCACGGAATACACTTCCAACTGCAACGTAGGAAACAATATACCTTTCGAATCTTTGTAGAACCATTGATTTGTGAATTTCACTTACTTTTAATGCTCCAAGAACATCTTTAGGATCGTATAAGTGAACACCTGTTGCTAAAAGTTTCATAACTTCATATTTTCCGTCAAAACAAGCTTCCCTTAATTCCGACATTAACATACATTGAGATTTTATTAATTTGTCAACAGATTCTGCTGATTTTTTTAAGAATTCTTCTGTTTTTTTAATTAGTTCAATTTTTTCTTCTGTCTTTTTCTTTTCTTGGTCATCTACTAAAACTAAAACATTAATTTTTTGTTGCTCACTTTTTATTCTCTTTCTTAATTCTTCTTCACTTAGTTTTTCATTTCTTAATCTGTTAACTAAATCTTCGAATTTTTCTGGAGGAAGAACACAAATACCTACAACATCGTTGTCTTTTTTTGCTATAATTTTTTTCTTGAAAAGATCTACTTTAGATTTCATCTGTTCGAATTTTTTCTTAATTTCTTCCTGGGCCTTTTTATCTAAAGGGGCCTTATTAGAATTTTTAGGATCACTTTCGAGAGTCATGTTTATAAGGATCTGAAGGTTATTTATAAATCTTAGGGTGTAATAGCTGGTAAACCTTAAAAAGATAGATTTAGAGATTTTTAAGATAATGAATGGTTCAAATAGTAATAAAAAATTATTAATTTTTATGAGTATTTTTTTACTAATTGTTAGTTCTTTTGTTTTTGCTGACTTGCTTTCGAACCCCGCTAGTTTTAGTTTTAAAGGGGAACCAACAGAAACAATAACTGAACAAAGCTTTATTTTAACAAACGACAATGTTAGCTATAATATCACAGGTCTTATCTTCGATTTTGATATTTTGAGTGGATTGCCTAACAATAATGTGGGCGTTAACAGTTTTACTATCATGGACTTGCCTAGCGATTTGGGCAATGGTTCTGTCCCTAGCAAAGAGGCAACTGTCAATTTTGACTTTACTATGCCTTCTGGACTTGATGCTATTGATAAAAACTTTAATGAAGTTGTATGGGAAATTGGTCAAATGAAGATAAGTGGACTTGAAATTAATGCTTCAAAACAGGCAGACACACATCCAATTGAGATATTCATGGATGTTGAAGTAAAAATTGAAAATAATTTGGAATTTTTTAACAATCAAGTTGAATTTGAAATCTCTGGAGAAGATCCTAGAAATACAAGTTCTGGAAAAACAAGAACTGTTACTGATGGGGATGCAGTTATATTGAGAATTTTTTATGAAAACACATTTGCAGAAGAAGATATAAGATTCTACAAAAAAGATATAGAGTTTATTTTATATGTTGATGGTGAAGAATTGGATAGACAGGGTGGAAGGGATAATGTAAACAGTGATGAGGTTGGTGAAGCTGAGGTTGAATTTGATGTTGAGGATTTGGATACTGGTGAATCTTATTATGTTGAAATCGAAATGATAGGTTTTACAGATTATGGTAATGGTGATGGCGGAAGGCATGGAGAAGTTTTTAAATTTGAAATTGAGGTAGAAGAAGCTGTTGAAGAGTCTACATTTGTAGGGGACAGTGATGGAGACGGAGTTAATGATGACTTAGACTTATGCCCAAATACAAGTATTCTTTGTATTTCTGATGAAGCTGGATGTGAGATGGATCCAGACAATGATGGAATTTGTAATGGGGCAGATAGAACTCCGAATGGGGAAGTTGTAGAAGAACAAACCTCCCAGAATACTATTTCTAAACAACAAGAAACTGTAGATGAACCTGAAGAGGTTGAAGAAAAAGTAGTTGAAAAAAATAATGAAAGTAGTGGAACTGGATCTTTCTTTTTTGGATTGATTGTTGGTTTTATTGGAGCGGCATTATTTTTTACACTAACTAAAGTTTAATTATATTGGTTAATTTACTAGAAAAAGAAAGTGAAAAATTTAGATCCGAATTAGAAGAAATAGAAAGAGATAACCAAAAAGATTTTAGACGAAGAATTACTGCAGGATTAATTGGTGCATTAGTGGGAGTTGCAGATTACCACATCCTTAAAGGTTCATTCAGTGATTCTTACAAGAGTATTCATTCTGCATTATTGGGTTTTGCTACTTACGAGATTCTAACTACTTCTTTAAAAAAGTACAAAAATCCCTTGCAAACTGCCAATCCAAAGGAGTTTCTTAAAAATTTTAGACATATAAGGAGTGTTCTGGAAGGTACAAATCGCGAAGAAGATTTGATAGCATTAAGAACTGAAAATTCTGAAGCCATAGAAAGTGTAGGATTGATATCTAAATTAAATAACAGGGCATATCTTGCCCTGAGTGAAGAAGGTAGTTCTGATGCTGAAGGATTTGTAGATATCTTTAATTTGGCAAGAAGAAGGAAGAAGAAACAAAATTTAGTTGAAAAATTATCTTGGAGATGGGCAGTAAGCATTACAAATAGATCCATTGAAAAGGGACATAGGATTAGCATTGCAGATAAGTTTCAAACTGTCTGCGA
>JABHVN010000002.1 GCA_018658265.1 Candidatus Woesearchaeota archaeon
CCTTAAAAGAGAACTATCAGTCCTATAGCGTAGCGAGGTAGGACAGTTAGGAGTGTCCGTCGGGCTCATAACCCGGAGGTCGCTGGTTCAAATCCAGCCCTCGCTACTTCTCAAAATGGAGTTCCCAAAACTAGAAAACAAATTAATCCTAGCCCCTATGGCCGAAGTTTCAACACTTCCATTTAGAATTCTCTGTAAAAAATATGGGGCTTCAATGACATTCACAGAACAAATATCTGCATTAGCAGTTACAAGAGGTTCTGAAAAGACTATTGAAATGGCTTCAACTTCAAAAGAAGATTCTCCAGTAGGGTTACAATTGTTCGGAAGAAATCCAAAAATATTAGTAGACGCTGCTAAAAAACTTCATAAAAAATTTGACACAGTTGATCTCAATTTGGGATGTCCTTCAAAAAAAATAGTAAAAGAAGGTTATGGTTCAGCATTATTAAAAGAAAAAGATAAAATAAAAGAAATAATAACTGCTTTAGTAAAACATATTCCCAAACCAATAACAGTTAAGATGCGTTCTGGATTCAAAAAAGAAGAAGCATTAGAAATTGCAAAGGTTATTGAATCTGCAGGATGTTCTGCAATAACAATTCATGCAAGAACCCAAGAACAGGGTTATTCTGGACATGCAGATTGGAACTTAATAAAAAAATTAAAAGATAATCTATCAATTCCCATAATAGGCAATGGTGATGTAACAGATCCAATTTCTGCTGAAAAAATGTTAAAAGAAACTGGTTGTGATTACATCATGATTGGACGTGCAGCAAGAAATAATCCTTGGATCTTTAAACAAATTTTACACTATTTTGAAACGGGAGAAATAATTCAACAAAGCATTCAAGAAAAAATAGATTTATTCGATGAATATAAAAAATTAGAAAAAGATTTTAAACTACTCAAGATGAGATCATTAGACTTCACAAAGGGCATTCCTAATAGTCATCATTTAAGAGATGAGTTAAGTAGAACAAAAAATATTCAAGAAATAGAAGAACTATTAAACAAATTAAACAATTGAAATAAAATGAAAGTATGTGGGATTGACGAAGCAGGAAGAGGACCAGTAATTGGACCTTTAGTAATGGCAGGTGTAATGGTTGAAGAAGAAAATGTTCAACAACTAAAAGACATGGGATGTAAAGATTCTAAGATGTTATCAAGAAAGAAGAGAGAAGATCTTTTTGATAAAGTTAAGGCAATTTCTCAATACTGCATTCTAATTGTAGAGCCTGCAGAAATTGACGCAGCATTAAACAATCCAGATTTAAACTTAAACAAATTAGAAGGATTAAAAATAGCAGATATAATTAATAATTTGAATCCTGACAAAGTAATAATTGATGCACCTAGTAACAACATTGAAGCCTTCAAAGAATTTGTAATTCAATTTACAGAAGATAAAGAAGTTGATATGATTCTAGAACATAAAGCAGATGAAAATTATGCAGTATGTTCAGCAGCCTCAATTCTCGCAAAGGTTACAAGAGATAGAGAAATTGAAGGATTACAAGATAAACATGGCGACTGCGGTTCAGGTTACCCTAGTGACCCAAAAACAAAACTATTTCTAAAAGAAAATTGGGATAAATGTCCAGAAATATTCAGAAAAACTTGGTCAACATATGAAAAAGTTGCTAACACTAAAAAACAAAAAAGTTTAGCAGACTATTAGGCTGCAGAAAGATCCATTATACCTTCTTGTTTATCCCTTACATAGGAGATTATGTCATGTAGTGGCATTGCATTAACTATTCCTGTAAAATTTCCTTGTGTTTCTCTAAGTTCTAAACTAGAAGACAACCTTCTAAGATCAGCTTCAGCATTAGAATAACAACTTCTCCAAAAATCTATAGCTTTTGGACTGTCCATAAAATCAAATAATGTAACTTTATCTTTATCTTGACCTGTAGGTTTGCCACCCTTATCTGCATTTCCAAAAACATCATAAACATCGTCTCCCATTTGATATGCAATTCCCAAGTTATGTCCGAATGATCTTAAAATTTCAATTTCATTTTCGGGCGCACTTCCTGCAATTCCGCCTATAACTGCGGCCGCAGCAAATAAATCTCCAGTTTTTTTACGATGTAATTCGATAACCTCATCTAAACTATGGGGGGCGTTGTGTAAATCATCAAATTGTCCAACACACAATCCATCAGCCGCTCTAGCAAATTCAGATTGTATGTTAGTTCTCATTTCAGGAGTAAGATATAAATTAGTTGAATTTAATTTTGGAGCAATAGAATTAGTTAGTTCCAATGCAACTAAAACTGCCTTATCAGTACCATATTTAACATGAAAACTTGCTTCACCATTCCTTGTATTGGAATTGTCCATAAATGGAGCATCATCAAAAATTAAGGAAGCTGCATGAACTAATTCTGTCCCTGCTGCTGCAGGCATAATATGATTTCTAGGCTCACCATAAACTTCTCCAGACCTAATTGCAATTTGTGGCCTCAATAGTCCGCCTTTTCTTAAGGCAACCATTTTAATCATTTCGCCCATTTCGCCATCTAAACCAGATAGTTCATTTGTTAAATAACTTCTAATTTCAGTTTTAAGATCTACAGCATTCATCTGTTTGTCAACCCCCAAAGCGACATATAAGCTCAAATATATACGTTTAAAAAGTAGTATGTAGCAATATACTGCTGACTAAGAGCCTAAAACATCAAGATAGAACAACATTTATAAAAGAAGAAAACTATTCAAAGAAAAAGAAGTGACATATCATGGCTATAATTAAATCTATGAACCTTAAGGGGTTCAAAAGTTTCGCTAAACCATTAGACTTGCAATTTGGTAAAGGTTTCAACTGCATTATAGGTCCTAACGGTTCAGGTAAATCTAACGTAATGGATGCACTTTGTTTTGTTCTTGGAAAACTTTCAGCTAAATCAATGCGTGCAGAAAAAAGTTCTAACTTAATTTTTAATGGTGGTAAAAAGGGTTCGCCTCAAAAAGAAGCAGAAGTTTCAATAGTTTTTTCAAATGATGATAATGAATTTCCAATTGATGCAGACGAACTAAAAATTACAAGGGTTATAAAAAACACAGGTAATTCTGTTTACAAAATTAATGATCAAATATTAACAAGGCAACAAATTCTAGAAGTTTTAGCGGCAGGAAAGATTGATCCAGACGGACATAACATTATCCTTCAAGGAGACATTGTAAGGTTCATGGAAATGAAGCCATTACAAAGAAAAGAACTCATTGAAGAAATAGCAGGAATTTCAATTTATGAAGATAAAAAAAACAAAGCAATGAATTCATTAACAAGGGTCGAATCACAAATAAATGATGTTAGTTTAATTCTAAAAGAACGTGAAGCATACTTAAGAGAACTAAAAAAAGAAAAAGAACAAGCAGAAAAATACAGAAAATTAGAAAAAAATATCAAATCGAATAAGGCTACGTACCTTCATGTACAAATAACCGAAAAAGAGAAGAAATTAGATGACGTTAAATCAAAAATAGCTAAACAAGAGTCCCAATTAAGTAAATTTACTGAAAATGAAAAAGATATTCGTGAAAAAATCTCCACTAAGAAAAAAGAACTACAAGATCTAAATGATGATATTGAAGAAAAGGGAGAAAAAGATGCCATTGTCCTTCAAGATGACATAGAGAAGCTTAAAACAGACACTGCTAAAAATACAGAAAGACTTTCTTCATGTAAATCCGAAGTAAATAAAATATCTGAAAGAAAAAAGCAATTAGAAGTTTCTATAGACGACACTACCAAAACTATCAAGGGCCTTGAAGAAAGTAAAAAAGAACTTTTAGAAGAAATTAAACTACTAAAAGAAAAAGAAATCAAACAATCTCAAAAAATTAATCAAATTAAGTCCAAATTAGGATATTCTGACAACACTGAACTAGAAAAAGTAGAAACTATCCTTGATGAAAAATTAAAGAGTTATGAAGACTTCCAATTAAAAAACCAAGAATTACTTCAAAAGAAATTCAAATTAGATGCAGAAATAAGTACATTAAATGAAAAAATAAGTTCTGTTGAAAAATTAGAAAAAGATACTAGTTTGCAACAAACTAAGAAAGAAGTTGAAAAGATAGCAAAAGAACTAGACAAAAGATTAACCGAAGATACTGTTTTATTCTCCCAATTAAAAAAAGTAAAAGAAGATTATTCGATTCTAAATGAAAGGCTTTTCAAAATTCAAACTCAAAAAAGCAGCATGAGGGCTTCTGCATCAGTAGATTTGGCAATTAGAAAAATTAAGGAATTAAAAAACCCACAAATATTTGGAACTGTAAGTGAACTAGGTGAAGTAGAAAAGAAATTCTCAACAGCATTAGAAGTTGCAGCAGGACCAAGAACAAGATCCTTAGTTGTTCAGGATGATAAAGTTGCTGCCGAATGTATCCGAACATTAAAAGCATCCAGAACAGGTATTGCAACATTCCTTCCAATGAATAAAATAAGAGGAAGACAAGTTACAAGAATAAAAGGTCCAGGAGTATATGGTTCTGCAATTGAATTAATTGATTTTGACCCAAGATTCAAAGAAATATTCTCCTACGTTTTTTCAAATACCTTAGTTGTAGAAAACATCGAAACTGCGAGAAAAGTAGGAATAGGCAAGGTTAGAATGGTAACTCTCGAAGGAGACCTTGTAGAAGTTTCAGGTGCAATGAATGGAGGATACAGAACTAAAAGAATAGGTCTTGGATTCCAAGAAAAGAATTTATCTTCAGATTTAGACAAATTAAGTGAAAAAATTGACAAGGCAGCTGCATTAAAAACTACTTTCGAAAACAGAAAATTAGAAAACGAAAATAAAATATCCGAATTAAGAAACCTAAAAGCGCAATTAGAAGCAGAGGTAATCAAACACGAAAGAACTTCTTCAGGAATAAGTCTAACAGAATTAAAGAAAGAAAGAGACTCAAATAAAATCAACCCCGTATACCAAGAATTCTCAGAACTTGGAAAGATTATGAGTACATTAAATAATGAAATTCAAAAATTAAAAGCGGAAAGAATCAAACTAAAGGGAGATTCAAGTCCTTCCGAAGGAAAAGATGAGTTAGAATCCTCAGAAAGTAGAAGATTAAAAACAAGAGAAGAAGTTGTTGAAAAGAATACTCAAATAAAAAACATTGAAATACAAATAGCAAATATTTACATTCCAGAAAAAGAAAAAATACACCAGTTAATAAAAAATTGTGATAAGGAAAAAGAAGAGTTCAAGAAAGAAGTAAAAACATTGGAAGAGCTTCTAAAAGACCAAAGTTCTAGATTAAATAAAAAAGAATCAGAAAAATCTAAATTCCAAAAATTATACAAAGATTTATTCTCAAAAAGAAACAAAATAAGTGAAAACATTCAAAAATTAGAGGCAAGTATACTTCTAGAAGCAAGTAAGGAAAAAACAATCAAAGACAGAATAAATGATCATGCAATCATCAAGGCTAAAGTAACTGCTGAGGTAGAAGCCCTAAACAGTGAATTTGAAGAGTTTAAGGGTGTACAACTAAGAAGAAGTCACTCCGTAGAAGAACTTAAACTTGAAATTAAGAACTTTGAATCAATGTTAAGCAAAATTGGAAATGTTAATATGCGTGCTTTAGAAGTATATGAAGAAATATTAAACGAATATACTAAATTAGTTGAAAAAAGAGATAAATTGAGCACAGAAAGAGAAGATGTTCTAACTATGATTACAGAAATTGAAAAAAATAAAAAATCAATTTTCATGAAAACATTCAAAATATTAAACAATAATTTCAGTAGAATATTTTTAACGCTATCAAAAAAAGGAAATGCTTCTATGGAACTTGAAAACAAAGAAGACCCATTAAGCGGAGGAATAGATATTAGAGTTAGAATAACTGGCAATAAATTCCTAGACATTAAATCTCTTTCAGGCGGAGAAAAAACAATGGCAGCGTTAGCATTTATTTTTGCAATTCAAGAACATCAACCAATGGCATTTTACCTATTAGATGAAGTAGATGCAGCATTGGATAAAAGAAATTCAGAATTACTTTCAGAACTAGTTTCTAAGTATTCAGAAACGGCACAATATATTATGATTTCCCATAATGACAATGTAATCTCTGAAGCAGACTGTGTATATGGAGTAAGTATGCACGAAACAGGAATCTCTAAAGTAGTAAGTTTAAAATTATAAATTTTCTTCCACTTTTCTCATATTACCTATTTCTTTAGAATATACTGCAAATAATATGATAATCATTATAATAATTGATAACAAGATGATCTTAAACTTGACAGGGCTCAATCCATAATTACTAACTATTGCAGGTTTCTCAGTAAATGGCTCATAGCGTCCAACCACCAATATTTCTGAGTCAACCAGTACATTATTTGCATATCTTACTTCAACACCTACAACGTACAATCCATCCCTCACAGGAGGCATAGTCAAAGTCTTATCAAAACTAGATTTATCTCGAATAGTCATAAACTGGGAAGTCCTAATTAATTCATTATTTTCAGAATCTTTGATAAAATATATTATTTCCACAACATCTCCGTCAAATCCTGAAAGGTCAACAGAAATCAATATATCTCCCCCAGAATTAATCTGTTTAAATTCTTCAGGAATACTTAATTCTAAATTTCCTCTTGCATTAATTGAACCAACATTCAGGATGATAGGAACATAACTTTTTAGGCCACTACCACTAGCAGATAAATAACCCGTTATAACTCCTAAATCCTTACCCATAAATCTAACAGTTACTATTTCTGATTCACCAATAGCAATAGTAATATTTGAAGGATCAACAACAATATAATCACTAAGACTTGTACCGAAACTTAATTCAATATCATAATTAGCATTATTTCTCACAACTAACTCTCTTTCAACAATCCCTTTGTAAATCATATCTAATTCTAATCTACCTGGATTAAATCCTAGTTTTCCACCTGAAGTCAAAACTTCTCCATCAGTTGTTGCAGCAGCCACTACCTCTGAAGTTGTGTCATTTGTATCTTCAGTTTCAGCATTGGGATCTTCAGTAACAGTGATATTCAAACTTCCAGCAACATTACCAGTAACATAAGATCTTTCTATTTCATTTTCGCCAACAACTGCTAAAATCTTAGAAAAATTAATTAACAATAAAATTAATATTACTAAAAATAGAAGAGTAAATGTATTGGTTTTTCTGTAAAAATCATCAGAATTAAATTTCAAACGTTTACCCCTTCTTTTTGACACACCCATTATAAAAAAATATAGAAATAGATATTAAATACTTTTCTCCTAAGGTTTTAGGTATATTACCTTTAAATTTCCAGAATAAGTTCCTTTTTCGACACCTGGAGGAAGTTTAAGAACTAATTCTAAATTCTTTTTTTCACCAGCCAAAACCATAAAATCTGTATCTTCAACATACATATAATCTATCCCAGTAAGCTTAACTTTTACAGATATATCCACATCAGAACTAATAACTATGTCTCTTCTAAGCACCATATCCCCTCTTGCAGTACCAAAATGTATTGCATCTTCATCAAGATTAATTCCTATATGATCCCCTACAATATAATCCACATCATAAGTTTTGTACCCAATAATTTTAACATTAATATAAATAAAGAACAATAAAAAAATTAACAAAACAGAAACCAAAATGCCCAAGAGAGTTATTTTATAATTAAATTTCATTTTCCCAATTTATCTTGTAATTGATCCATCTTATTGGAATAATCTTCTTTTTTATCGGATATATGGCCTTTTTTCCTTAAGGTTAACCAAAGAAAATTTGCAAAAATCAAACATACAATTAGAATTCCTGCAACCATTTCTTTTGTAAAGAATTTCTTATCACTGATAACTGAAAAATCAAATTTCTGTATTTTTTCAGAGCCGTTATACTTTATTGTAACAACCAATTGATAAGCTCCTTGATTAACATTGGAAATATCTAAATAAACAGGTACATTCTTTTCACCAAGAGCTTTCAAATCAAATCCATTTGAAATAGATCTTTCTGTAATAGGTACGCCATTTTTTTCAATATACGTTTCAATAACTACATCGTTAATAGCAATATTCCATTTATTATCCACAACAAACATTAATTTCCTAATTCCTCCAAAAGTTGCATTAAAAGGATATTCAATAACTTCTACATCTTCATATCCAACTTTAAAAGTTATATTTCTATGGTCTGTTTCAATTCCGTCATAAGTTACAAAAGAGTCTGCAACAAATGTTCCACCGCCAATTTCAGAACTATCTACATTAATTGTCTTTGTAACTTTTACACCTGAAATTAAAGACGAAGCACTATCTTCAACTTCAAAAAGTTTCTCTTCGGTTGAAGGATCATAGATTATTAAATTAGATTTAAGTCCAAAAATATTTCCTTCTCCCTTGTTAGCTATATTGAAATTAAAATTCAATTCTTCCCCTTCATTTACATCTTCAACACTCAAACCATATTCTAAATACCTCTCAGGATACGGAACATCAACAACAACTCTTGCAACTACCACCAATGAAGCAGATATACCTTCTTTTCTTTCAGTTATTTCTTGATTAACATTTAAATCATGATTAACTGGGCCATGGAGATCTAAGCTAGCAGGAAAAGAATATTCTACAATATACTTTGTTGAAGACCCAGCCTTAACTTCTTGTACACCATTAACCATATTAAAATACTCAGAAAAGGGGCCTCCCAAATTAACTGAAGCATTAACAGATTCATCTCCGTTGTTTATTAGCATAATCTCAAAACTTCCTGCACCGTATGGTTCAAAGGAGATGTAGGTATCACTTGGTGCAATTCCCAATGCATTAACTGTAGAAGTAAGAACTAATAAGAAAATTAAATAATTCAACACCTTCTTCATAGTTTTATTAAACAAAAATAGTTTATAAATTTAACTAGATTAAGCACCTAACGACCTTGCCGTGAACTGTATAAAGTCTCCAGCAGTACCATTAACTGTACTATTCAATGCAATAAGTATGGAGATATTAATTTCGTCTGTGAATCCTCCAGCACTAGCATACGAAAAATTAGGACATACTGTTTTTTCTCCAGTGTCCAAATCCTGAGCAATTAATGCAAAAGCCATGTCTACTGATGCAGCACTATAACAAGACGAATTAGTCCATTTAGTTAAACTTGTATTCTCTAATCGATATTGATAACTTGGAGTGGGAGTGGAAAATAAATCTAAAGCTGTTTTTGTACTATTTATAGTTAGATTAACATAAACATTTCCATCATTTCTTAACCAAAAAGAAGTTGGACTTGAGAAACCATTAGGATTAGCATTAGGTTCAGTGGAATTAATCAGAGTATTACCAGTAGTACTTACATACCCAGTTCCAAAATTAACATTTGAAGCCAATAATGCCACATCAACAGTTGTAGATACTGTTACATTAACAGATCCAGTTGTTTCATTAATAATATTAAATCCTGTTAATCCGCTAATTCCACCTGTAACAAATAAGATGGTAGAAATAGATCCAAGAACTACTAATAACGTAAGTAATCCTGTAAAATTTAAAACTCTGTCAGTAATTTTCATGTGCTTCCCTCTTCAGTTTCAGGATTAGGTAAAATTTCTATATTAACTTTTGCACCTGTGTTATCTTCATATGATTCTTCTTCTTGATCAACAGTAACAGTATCCTCTTCAACATTACTAACAACTGTCCAAGTAATTAATAAACTAATAAATATAACTAAAACTAATAATGCAAAAACAAGTTCTCTCTTAACTACCGTCTTTTTCGCCCTAACCATTGAACAAAACCTATTATAATGAATATATAAACTTTGCCATAGTTCTCTAATCTCTCCTTTTAAACCAATGCATCCAAACCAGATTAATCATAATTAAAATAATCAATATGCTTAATAATATCCAAGAAAGATTGCTAGTAAATTTATCCTCATAACCTTGTTTTACTCCTTCAACAACAAATTTATTTTCGTAAAACGTCGTTTCTATATTTTGTTCGATATCTTTGTTTCCATAATGCACTCTTAATTTAGTGATATATTCTCCTTCCTCTAAGTCTCCAACATCAATATGTCCTGTAAATTTTCCTTCTTTTCGTTTGGAAATGCTTTCCTTAGATGTGACAAATGAGCTTATTAATAAATTATTCAGATCATAAACACTTATTTCTGCATAAACATTATTTAATTCTTCATTCCAAATATTTTTAACAGTCACTTCGAATTTCACAGCATCTCCCAAAACTTCTCCCACAATTAAGTCATTAATACTCATTTTTCTTCCTTCAACAATAAACTTATCTTCAAATTCATTAATTTTAGAATCGTATTCTAGAATAACATTAACAAAATACTCTCCAGGATTAACTTCAGTTGACCAAACTAATCTAATCTCTTTTCTTTCTCCAGTAACTATAGAAATAGATTTACTTTTTAGTTCATCAATAGTATTTTGTCCATCATGAATATTCAAAGCAACGCTAACTTTTGAAAGATTTTCTACACCCAAATTCTCAACAGGAATTACAAAAATAGTATTTGATCCTACGTCCCCCTCATAAATGTAAAAATCAGAAGAAATATATTTGGTATCATGAGGTACTTTGACCCTCAGTAAACTAATCAAACCAACACTGGTACCTATTAAATTCTCTTTTAGATCTACAATTTCCCTAGCAGTAAAATAGATATCATTATTTCCCTGAGAGATATCATTTTTTGAAAGAGTTTTTGGAATATTCAATGAATATTTGACAATAGTTTCTTTATTGGCCTCCAACGACAGAATATTTCCTTTTTCTAAAACTACATATTTAGACAATTCTCCTTCTACACCTATTGAAACCTTAGTAAACCTGTCTAAAGTATTAACTACTTTAAATTCCGATTCAAAATTTAAGCCATCTTCAAAATCAACAATTTTTTTGGCAGGAGAAATGCCTAAAGCACTAACCAATGAAACAGTTAAAACTAACAAAGTAAAAACACTTAACAAATTAAAAATAAATTTCTTACCCTCCATTGATTTCACCATACCATGTTGTTAATTCCAAAATCATGCCCTTTGCGCCAGCCAATTCACCTACAGGGACAGATATATTAAAATCAATTCTAGCTTCATCAGAAGAATCATCTTTGCTTAAATTATTAATAAACTTTTCAGTAACTCCTGAGGCAGGCATAATTCTGTAAGTAATATTTGAATCTGCAGAATCAAAAGAAGATCCTTCTGTACCATCTCCAACTTTCACACTAAAATAATCTATACTATGAGGTAAACTTTGTGTATCCCAAAATGCAACAGTTGGCCCAGTAATATTAACATCCGCTAGAACATTTCCAGAGTTTTCAATCCAAATCGGACAAGGTGTAGGAGTTTGTGTTGATAAATCGCATCCAGAAGTTTCCGATCTAACCCCAACACCCAAACTACCAAAATCAACAACTTGATCTAAAATGTCTAATGCAATATAAGTAGACAAATTATAATTAAATACTGTAGGTAAATCTTCTTCTTGTACATATGGATCTTCAGATTTTACTGTCCACCTATAAAAATTATTATCGTCATAAAATCTAGTTAATTCTGTAGGTAATGTAAAAGTACAATTATCTTCATTATCAAGATAACCATTAGCATTAGCATCACAATTCGTTGAATTTTCAACAACTAAATATTCTCTTTCGTCATCACAAGTTCCACCTGCCACAACAAAACAACTAATGTTCAATGTATGGTTAACCTGATCTTGATCTGGATCAGATGTTCTACCTTGACAAAAGAAATTTCCTTCTGAAACGCAAGAAGTATTACTTACACTTGGCAACCTATCGAAAATATCAGAGGGAGTCCAATTAAACGTAGGTGTTCTGTTTGTGTAAGTTATTGTTTCATCAGGGCCATTTAGTACTGCCGTGCCAGGTTCATAATTTTCAATAAAGATATATGATGAATTTTCTTGATCTGAAACACTGGACCTGGTATCGGTTGTAGTAATATTACAACTATAATTTTCAAAATGATTATATGTAAATGCCGAAAGATTATCCGTATATGGATATCCTGAAGTTAAACCTGTAGGAGTTTTAGTAGCGAACAAATCAGTACCATTGTAATACTTAATCGTTACATCTAATGTTGAATCCCAATCATCTAATGGTGTAAATGTACAATTAATACCTGTGGTTCTATTAACTCCTGTAGGGCCTATTGAGAGGGAATTAATTTCGGGTTTCCTATCTATTGTAAACATCCAAGAATCACTTTCATTTGAAAGTTTAGGTACATATTCTTCAGTATCGTAATCATCAACTTCAACAAACCAAGAATGATCTCCAGAAGGTAATCTATACATATCTAAAACTTCCGAAGCATTTAAACTTTTATTTAAAATTGCAAATTCATCTATAGATCCATTAAATTCATAATCAATTAAACCTACGGCTGTTCTACCTACACCTATTAAAACAGCTGCATTATTGTTAGGCATTGAAGGAACTGTAAATGTACTATTAAAAACGCCATCTATGTAGATTGTTACTTGATCACTCTCATTAAAACTAACAACAATATGAGTCCATTCGTCTTTTTGAAAGACCCCATCAATAATGGGTGTACTCCCCTCTATTTTCAACCCAAAATCATCACCAACCTGTCTAATTGCAAAACCTGAAGAAACAGCAGCCCTTTTATCAAATATTCCTCTTGTGTCACTTAAAATTCTTGGTTTGGCCCAGAAAGAATAAGAAATATTATTTTCACTTACCCAATTATCTTGATCCCCAAAGTTTACAAGGTTATCTATAGATGTAGCCGTACTAAAAAATGTCCCCCCAAGTCTTCCCCCAGTTTTATTAATTCTTGCAGCACCCCCCATAGTTCCATTTTGAACACCGTCAGAATCAGCAAAATCAAAAACATGTGTACTATTTTCCCCATATTTAGTATTATTATCAAAATGTGCCAACAATAAATAATTACTATCTGGAACTAAAACTGGAGCTGTCCAATTATAGGTAAGATATGTATTGTTTTGCCAACTAATGTTTTGATACAGCATATCTGAATATGAAACGTCAGATTTAGTTTGTCCACTTGACCCATAAATCTTAACAAACATTAATGGATCTTCTGCATCTAACACAGTTGAATTCAATAAAATTTCTCCTACATCTGTGTAATTAGTAGTATTAATTGGTGCAATTACAGTTGCATTGGGATGAGTATTCGTCACAACAGCACCTATGTCAAATTGAAATAAATCCGAATTATTAACTAACTGACTATCATCACCAGAAGCATTCCAATAATAAGTTGTATCTGTTAATTTTAATGTTTGATTTATTTCTTCACTAGTTAAAGTTCTGTTTATTACAATAAAATCATCAATACCCCCATTCCAAGGAAGGGGATTACCACCATTATTAGAATTACTAGCTCCAATCCTAAAATTAAGAATTGCTGCAGTGTAAATTGCATGAGTATTTGTAAATGTGTTATTCAATACACCATTCCTATATACTGCATATGACCCATTTTGAAATCTTGTAATGGCCATATGAACCCACTCGCCATTATTAAGAAAAAAACCTGGAGTAAGAGAAGTTGTATCACTTGCACCATTTCCTTGAATAACTGCCATATTTTTGCCATTTTGTCCAACAAAAAAACCAACATATTGTCCAGGAGCACCAGCAGGATCAAACACTCCCTGGGCAGCAAACATTCTTGATTGAGTTATATCGTCCGACCTAAGCCAACCCATAATAGTTAAATTCCACCTATGTTGAATTTCGGTATATCCAGGGGCAACTGTAACCCAGTCTCCTGTACCATCAAACTCAAAGTTTCCACCAAAAATATCATTACTATAATCTACTGCTGCATCGCCCCCCGGAGTACCATTTTTAACATCTGCCCAATCATAAACCTTTGTTGAAGATTCACCTTTAGATAAAATTTGATCAAAATGGAATCCAAATAATGTATCACTTACAATATCGAAAGGACGTTTACTAAAATTATAGCTTACTTTCGTACCATTGGTTACATTCGCCTTGTAAACTAAATCATCCAATTCAGGATTGCTATCATTAGAAGCATAAATCTTCAAAGTAACATTATCCACAGGCAACAGGTCGTCAACAACTGTTACATTAAGCTCAACACCTGCAGTACCAGAATCATGATTAGTTGTATTTGCAGGAGCAGTAATTGTCACATTAGGTATTTCATTTGGATCTATAATGTGATCAAACTCTAAAAACGCAGTATTTAATCCATCATCATTAATAACTTTCAAATCAAATGTATCATTCTCTCCAGACATAGCCGTCAAATAGGCCTTATAATACCCTTCAGAACTAATGTTATCAAATGTAGTAATTAAATTTGAAGTATTCTCTTCGTAAACCTTCACATGAGTATTCGCACTTTGATTATTCCTTACATAAATTTTAATGTGGTGTGCAGGAGTTAAATTTTGTTCAAAAGTTACCCTAACAATCTCAGTATTATTAATCATTTCAGTCCAATTACCATCCAAAGCATTAGTTTGATTATACACATCTGAAATAAAAGAATAATTTTCATCCAAATGTTGTGCAGCAGTTATATTTATTTCACCAAAACCTGGGTCATTAGGCGTGATAGTTATATTGTAATCTTGACCCGGAATCATCCCTTCTTTTAATAACGTCCATGACCCTCCGCAAGATTGATCAGTATAATTCCAATCCGCACATTTATACAAAGTATTGGAAGTTGCAGTAACGGTTACCGTTGCATTTACAAAATTTTGTAGTTTGGGATTAATTGCAAATGTTTTTTGAAATTTATCTATTGGAACTGCTTTATCCAAATCAATAATTTGATTTACCCCATTAGACATGTTATAATCTTCAAAAAGGATTTGTTTGATAGTTCCATCAATGGGTTTAAGAATAATATCATAAATTCCAGAAGATAAGCTCAAGTTGTGAATAGTTCCGTTTTGAGAATATACATTTCCTCCCCCATCACTATTAATTTCTAACGACACATTAACTGGAACACCATTTCCATCAACAACAGTTTCATTAACTGTCACATTAGAAGATTCTCCGCCACCAGAATAAGCTGGCCATTCAATTGTTTGAAAAGTATAATCTTGTATCTGTCCACTGTCAGATTGCCATAAATTTGCAGTAGAAGTATCGGTTAGTTGAACTGCAACATATCCCCTTGGCCATGCCGTTCCAGTTCCACCGGACTGTGAACTAACACCTGCAATAGAAGTTTCTCCTAATCCGTAAGTTAAACCTGTAAGTGTTACTTGCCAATTATCTTCTTCCTCACCACCAGTTGGACGCGCAGTAGGATTATAATGAGTGACTTTCATAGGATAGTTTTCGGTTTGAGTATTAGAAATAACCCATGTTACCGCATTCATATTTGATCCCCAATTCGTAGTGCCCCTAGGCAAACTATAAGTAACTGTATTTGTTGCAGTCAATTCAACTTCTGCACCACCTTGGATCAAACCATCATAATTATTTCCTGCTTCATTTCTCTGTTGAGTATGGAAAAATGCACGACTAATGGCACCAACATCAGTGATAGTATCATATTGGATTGCAGATGCATTAAAGGCATGCGCTACTCTTTGAACATTCCAATTTGAACCCTTATATTCTACAATTGCATAACTAATATCGCAATTATCGCTTGCAGCTTCTCCCCTTGTAAATCTGGGTAAATCTGAAACGGCAACCCATGCAGAAGTTACCATACAAGATTGATGATCGTTTCTCCCTACATCAGAATTACTGGCGCCTGTCAAAAATACAACAACATCTGCATCATCAGTGGGAGCAATAATTGCTCCATCACAAGTTAAACTAGATGTTCCAAAAGAACAAGTTCCAGTATCAATAACATCCATTTCATTAGGATCTCCAATTGTTCCACTATACTCCCAGATTTCCCAAGAAATTCTATTGTTTGTTGCAGACCCACGTCTTGTAAATGTAATTGTCCCACTTCCAGCTGTAAGTCCTGTATCATCAGAAATGTAAGTAGTATAATCATCCACATTTTGGTTTCCTCCACCAGATGTGCTTCCAACAGCATTGTTTCTTGAAGAAACCTGTTTAATAAAACAACTTCCAGTACATTGATTAAAGTCTACACCCTCTGTCAATATTCCAGTTAGGGATGCAGAACCCATGATCAATGAACCCCTTTGAATAGTAAAGTCGCTTGTACCACTAGGATCTACAATATAATCAAATTTTACTTTACCGTCAATTATTTTCAAATCAAATGTATCTTGTACACCTGCAAGTCCAGATAAATAAACTTTGTTAAATTCATCATTTCTAATAGCAACAAACTCAGCTATAATTTCTTTCCCATCGACAGTATAAATTTCAATTTTTGGAGACCCTTCAATAATTTGAGGATAAATTGTTATATCGTTATCAGATCTTAAGTTTTTTTCAAAAGTTACTCTTACATATTCACCATCATTTATTGTCTCACTCCAAATTCCATCTAATTTACTTACATTACTGTAAATATCTGACATAAATGTCCTATTTACATCTAAATGCAATGCATTAGTAATTACAATTATTTCATAAGTTTCATTATTTTCTAAAAGTGGTACAACCCATTCAACATAGTCAACAAGACCATCTTGATTATTATCTTTTAATGAAAAGTTGTGTTTTTGTTTAATTTCTTTCCCAGTAAATGTGTCTAAAATTATTCTATAAAGATTAACTTTATCAGCCTCGCTTTCAGGAATGTTAACAAAAGATAATACATTTTCATAAGTTAAATCTGATTTTAATACTACCCTCACACCTTCGGAGATATTTTCTACCTCTAATGTGGGACCAGGCGTTTCATATTCAATCTCAACAGTTTCAACTAGATCATCAACTTTAACTATATCTACCTCTGCACTAAGATTTGAATCATTCACAATTGTTTCTTGTAAAGGTAGGGTCTCTATCAAAGGAACTTCAGAAACGACCATCCCTGTTATTGAATTTCCGGTTATTGAATTCAAAATTCCTTTTGTAAATCCTTCTGAAGAATCTCCAGTTAAATTAATAATCGTCCCATTACCTTCATCCAAACTAGCAGAAACAATAGGGGCAGTTTTTCCATTAACTATTTTATTCAAAGTTATATTCTCAGCTACATCAGGAAGTTCAAACTCAACCTTCTCTTTAGCAGCATCAAGCATTATTTTTTTCTTCCATTTTACAGGTTGACCTATAATCGCACCGTACTGTATTGTTTCTTCAGTAACATTTCCAACAGTAGAAACTATGGTAGTTGTTTTGGTAACATTTATCAAAGTTTCAACAATAATCTCTGGTTGAATATGTTCAACTCCAAGGATAATTTTTCCTTGTCCATCATTAAAAGATAAAGAATAGTTAACTCCTTCTAAAGATTCATACTCACTTTTAATCAAACTTAAATCCAAAACTGAATCTTTAATATAAAATTTCAAAATAAAATTATTACTTAATACATTCTTTAATTTACAAGTATCTTCGCATCCAGAATCAAATGAATTTATAGTATAATCGCTAACATTCATAATATCTAATAGGTTAACCAAAAAATCTTCTTTCCCTACTTCAATTTCTTCTTCAGATTCAATTTCTAGATCTTCTTCAATATCTTCTAATTCAAATACTCCTTCTGCAAATGCCATAACCTCTCTAGCTAAATCTGCAGTATAATTTTCAGAATTGTTAATATCGAACAAATATATCCAATCAGTTAAACAAATACCAAATTCAAAATCCCAGTAACTACAACCATACAAAAAGTCTCCTTCAGATTGTGCACTAAAAGAAGTATTAGTTTCATTAAAGGCAGTAAGGTTCAATCCACTAAAATCAAACCCAAATACTCTTTCAAAAGATATGTTATTTGGTTCAATTAATCCCTTAGAAGAATACTCTTCATATGCAAACCACCCTTCTTTTTCAGGATATTCTATTTCAATAAAATCATCAAGTTCAACAACAGCAGTACCATTGCTCCCATTCAAAGATTCATACTTAACTTTTTTACCTCGTGAATCAATTACATTAAAACCAGTTAATAATGATGCAATTTCCTTGTAATTCTTAATATTTTCAACAGGGTCTTCAAGAACAGCATTACCAGTTATACCTATTGAATCAAAAAAACTTTCATCATTAGATTCACTATCATAAACTAAATATGTATCTCCTGAATCAACATCAGATAAAAATATTTTAGCTACACCTTCTTCGAAAGAAGCAGTTCTTCCAGATAGCTTCAAACTCTTTAGTTTTTCAATTCCATTAAAATTTAAACTATACTCAGAACTTTCACTAACTAATAATGAGATCTTATGTTCTCCTTCTTCAACAGGCTTTGCTTCAGAAAAAATAAAATCTCCAGTTATTTTATTTCCTTCAGAAACTACATTACCAGTTATAGGGATTCCATCTTCGAAGCCTTCTCTAGCAATATCTGAAAATGTTTTAAATTCAATAGCAAAACCACCACTAATATCGTTACTGTTATCAACATTAAGGATACCTCCAAAATGCATAAATCCTACTAACATAGTTATCAAAACAAAAGACAAGAATATTCTATCTTTCATATGTACATCATGATCTTTAATTAAGATAAGATGTGTTCGAGGATTTAATGTTTTTTTCAGGGTTGCACTACTTCTTTTATGGACCGATTTAGAACTTTCTTTCTTTAATACTTTTAATTTCTGTCCGGCTTTCTTTAAATCACTACCAAGATAAACAGATTTAACTTTTCCATTTTTCAGTCTAATACTATCGTAATAGTATGGACCTAATTTTTTACCCCTTTTTGTAATATACTTCTTATACAAACGTATCCCTCTTCTTAAAAGTAATAAAAAAAGGTTGCACTACGGCATTATAAACATTATGGTTAAAAAAATAAATTAATAAATTGGCAAATTATTAGTTCCGTTTAACCAAAAGGTATATTCAAAGGCAGTCCTTCCATTAAATGCGCTGTTTAGGTCACTAACAATATATTTTATATCTGCTTTATTATTATCTGTCACAATTTCATAGTATCCGGAATCTGCTGAACCCCAAATTCCTTTATTATAATCTGCAACGCCATTATTATCGTAATCCATTACATCTTTGAAGCAATTTAATTTTGACCAAGGCGCTCCAACACCAGAAGATTTTCCACCAGAGATATAATACACTCCATCACCTTGATTATTTGCATCTTTTTTTTCACCAATAGTTGCTACATGATCATGACTCAAAAAGAAAAATTGGCCATTATACTTTTTCATTAATTTGTGCAATGTTGCTTGCTCTCCTAAAAAGGTACCATTAACTTCTCCATTATCCGTAGCCTTCAAACTACTTCGCCCATAAAAATAACAAGATATTGATGAATTTGGATCAGTTACTCCTCCATCTATATGCTCAATAAATACAAACTTCCATTTTCTATCAGAAGTTTTCAAAACCTCTTCAAACCACGATAATTGTTGGGTACCCAAGGTCCATTCATTAACATTTTGAGGAATATCCTCGGGACCGCCCATAATATCTAAAACTATTATTTGAACATCGCCAGAAGAAAAAGTATAATACTGACCTTCGGGATTACCAATAAATACTTCGCTAGGATTAGGTAAATATTTCATTCGTGCATTATGGCTTAAATTTGCAATTTTATCAGAATGATCACATTGGTCAAGTGCACTATTGGGGTCTCCAAAACTAGTTTCTCCATCATGATTTCCTAACTTGTAAATCATTGGTGCAGAATCAGTAATTGCACCATAAACATCCTCGCCAAGGATTAATTCATATCTTAATTCTGCTTCTCTTGCATTTTCAACAGAGGTATCTCCAGAATCTTCACCATTAATATTACACCTATCACACCCATTACAATGAGTCATAGCTTCATCTCCACCCATTACAAAAAATTCTGCTTTAGGGGAAATATCAATTATATTATTCAATGTTTGTTTATGTAAATCCATTCCATCTATAGCCCTTTGATTTGGAACTCCAGGAGCACAAACCTCATTCCTATTTCCCCTGGAATATAATCCATAATAATGGGAGTCTGCCATTGCTACAAAGGTAACTGGATTAGTATCATCCCTATCTCTTAAGGTTCTAAATGTATATTCTTCTCGAACTCCAAAACTAGTTCCATTAGCTTTTTTACATCTAGTTCTATAAAAATATCTTTTTCCAGGATCTAATCTATCTAATTTGAAAGTTACTCTTTCTCCTGCTAAAACAGTTTTAATAGAAGTACTCGCTAAATATTTTTCTCTTTTATAACCCTACTCAATGTAAACATCCGCATCTTCTTTTGGAACCATACTAACATCCATGGTAGTTAATTGGGGATTAGATAATGTTTCTTCAATAGTAAACTCTACATCGCATAAATACTTTTCAGAACTAACTAAACTTTGTGCATAAATTGATTGAATAGAAACAACTGCTACAAATAAGAATATTACTACAGAAAAAATAACCGATGCTTTCTTTGAATACATAAATAAAATTAAAATTTAAAGTTTATAAAACTTTCACTAAGGAATAAAAATAAGAAAAAAAGAGGGGTTAACCTCTCTTTATTTAGTTTCTCGGATAATATTGATAATAGGTTTGACCTTCAAGAGCGCTTGTCTCTTCATCTTCATCATCATCGCTTCTAACTTTTCTAAAAGCAATAACAATAGCCAAAACTACCAATACTATCAACAAGATAAAGAATATTGCAGTTAAAACAGATTTAACAGTATCGTTAGATTGTTCTACAGTATTCTCAACTTCCACTTTAGTAGTAAAAACTAGTTCGCTTAGAACATCAGTTCCTAGCATAACTTTTGCTACCCATGTATGACTTGCAGCATCTACTGAATCATATGGTGTCACAGTAATTGTAACTTCACCAGTTGAATCCGGCATAATAGTCAAGAAACTTGGTTGAACTACAGCTTCTCCCCATGCAGATACACCATCTACAGTTACGGAATAAACTCCAGGTTCTAATCCTAAGTTAGCCATCATCACCTTATATTCTACTGATTCGCCAGCATTAACTACTTTTGAACTTGAATCACTATTGATTACAGTTTGTGCGCCAGCAGCTTGTGCTGTACCTTCAACATTAAGGCTTAGAGTCTTAGTCAAAAAGCTATGACCTCTATTATACTCAATATCTACTTGTACATCATAAGTACCTGTTGCAGCATCAGATGGAATTCTTAAAAGTAAATCCATTTGCTTACTGTTATCGTTTCTTAAATGATCTTCATTCTCTTCATCAAATTCGGTGTTAAGCTCGTCAAGATAATTAACTGTGCTTATACCTAAAGCTGGAATGGATACAGTAACTTTAACATCGTTTTCTTCTGTTTCACCTAAGTTTTCTAATCTAACTGTGGTAAACAAAGAGTTACCTGCAGCGATTGTGCTACTTGGGTTCAAAAGAACGTCAAAAATTGCTAAGCCGTGTCTCTGCTCGTCAATAAATAAACCGAATGTTGCAGTTTCTTCATTATTTTGATCAGATGCTTCAATTCTTAATGTATAATCTTCAGAAGCTTCGATGTCTTCAGGAACATACAAAGTTAGAGTCTTTTTGTAAGTTTTTCCTTCATCAAGATTGAATAATCCTGTTGAATCTGAAATACTTCCATACTCATAACCATTAATTTTAGCGGTGATTTCAACATCTTCTACAGTTGCATTTGCAATTAACCATACTTCAATGTCTAATCTCTCTCCCCTTTCTATATCAAGGGCTGTGTTTACGTCAGTTTCTAAGCCGTTTACTTTGATTATATCAAATGAATAATCATTTGTACTTGCGCTAACAGATACAGCTGTACCTACCAATGCTACCAAAGCTAGAACAAAGAAAGCTATATTTTTCATGTGTCTTGTCATTTTCATCTTTAGTTAACCCCCCTAAAGGATCGTAATGTCAGTCTCTACATATAGTAGATTCTGTTACTATTGGTCGGTTAAGAATGCTATATAAACCTTTCGATGGTAAATATATATTTCGTTACTCTCTAATAATCATATATTACAGAGCCTCTATTTACCATACGCTAATACTGCTAATTAAAGTAAATCAAGAAAGCTTTTAAATCACATGGTCAAATAATCACTCGAAGGGGATATAGCATAATCTGGTTAGTGTTGCCGCCTCCAGAGCGGCGTGTCCAGGTTCAAATCCTGGTATCCCCAGATCATTCTTCTTCTTTGAATGTTGAGGCAATATCAATGATGTATTTTCCTTCAGATAACTTATACACTAAAGGTTCACCCTTAAACAAATCTACTAAATCAATTTCAAAATGTCCAGGTTTCAAAACACGGATAGATTCTAAGTCTAAAACTACTGGCAAATCTTTTTTGTTCTCATCGTCACTTTTTTCGCCAACAAGTTCCATGGCATCTTTTTCCATTTGAACTTTGTCAACAGTACTTAGACTAGTAGTAAGTTTTTTTGCTTCTTCAATGGATTTTTCTTTCATGAAGAAAAAGAATTTTCCACCACAAGTACATCCTGTAAGAACTTCTCTAGAACCATCTTCATATAACTTAGAACATCTTACACATTGGTGAGGCATTAGCGTTTCCTCTTAACTGTTCTTGCAGTTCTTTTCTTAACTGTTTTTCTAGAAGTTTTCTTTGCCGTTTTTTTCTTTGTTACCTTTTTAGGTTTAGCTTTAGACCTCATACCACCCATTCCAGGTAGAGTAAATAACTCAATCTTATTTGGATTTCTTCTAATTTCCTTAACAACTGTAGAAGGACCTATTATAGTAATACCATCTCTTTGGCCAATCAAGAACTTGACCATTTCTTTTTTTACTTTGTTAAAAAACTGTAAATTATTTTCTTCAGGGTAAATAGTGCAAATTTCAACACCCCTAAAGCTCTTATTAATTTGAGACATAGTTTCCATAATCAACAATGTTTCCTCTTCAGGTTTTAATCTTCCTTGTAAAAGAACTATCTTCTCTTGTTTAACTATATCTAATAATTTCAAAACTCTATCCTTTGAGGGGAGATTCTCTATTTCTCCATAAGGTACAAATTGTATTGTTAACATCTAAATCACCTCTTAAATAAGTCTAAACAAAGACTCATAAAACTCCTCCATATTCTTTCCCTTTTCTGCACTTATTCCAACAACCTCATATTGAGGGAATGCATTTTCAACCCTTCTAATGTTGGACTTTTTCAAATCAGCTTTATTAGCAACAATTAATACAGGAATATCTCTTGCAGCAAGGTTGCCTATTATAGTAACGTTAACTTGTGAATATGGATTCTCAGTTGAATCTAATACGACTAAACAAACATCAACTTCATTCAACCATTTAATTGCTTCAATAACTCCCTTGGTTGCTTCTTTAGCTCTTTCTTTAGCTTGCTTATTCTTCATCTTGTAAGTCAAAAATTCTTCATAATCAATTTTAGTTGCAATACCTGGAGTGTCTACAATATTAAATGACATTTCCTTGCCATTATATTTGATTGTAACTTGTTCCTTAACTTGAACATTTCTAGTCTCGTGAGGTATTTTAGAAACGGAACCCATTCTTTCGCCCAACCAGTCCGTACAAATCTTATTTGCAAGGGTAGTTTTTCCTGCATTAGGTGGACCATAAATTCCCAATTTGATATTTTTCTTCTTAGCAAACATTTTGCCAATCATTCTATTAACAAAATTTCTAATAAATTTGATAACTAGTCCCTCTTTAGGCTTAGTTTCTTTTTTATCTGTTTTAACAGCCTTTTTTGTAACCTTTGCAGTCTTCTTTGCTTTAGCTGCCTTAGAATTTCTCGGTTTAGCTTGACTTCTCTTAGTTGTCTTTGCCCTTTTTCTAGCTTTTTTTGCTGCCATTAATTAATCATCCCTTTTACGCTTAAAGATACTCTAAAATTATGTTGGATATTTTTAAGCATTTCGTTGCTAAAAACCTTATAGTTAAATATCCAAGACAATAGTAGCCTTGTATCCCTCTTTTTCCTTCTTCAAACTAAACATATGCATTGTAACTGCTTTCACATCAGTGTTTAATTCTTGTTTTTCCTGGTTTATTTTATCTCCCATAAATTTAGCTTTAATTTTATGATTTTCAGTGATTTTTACATTACATTTTTTGAAAATTAAAGATTCTGTATCTTTCAAATAAACAATTTCTTCTAAAAATTCATACAATAAATCTTCAATATTTTCATTTTCAGCTGTGTATGTATAGGTTTCTGTATCATTCAAAGTATCTAAATCTGCAATTGTTTCAAAAACAGCATCGCCGCATGCCTCAAAGACTTCATTCAAATTGCTCCCTGTTGCTTCAAAAGCTACATCAGCAATTGCTACATCTTCTAAAAATTTATGAGATTTCATCCTTTAACATTTCCAATTGGATTAAATCCAACAACCTTTCTTGCAATACCATATGCATCTAATATATCCACTACAGAATTAATATCTTTGTAAGCCTTACCTGCTTCTTCTGCAAGTCCATTCATACTTGAAGATCTAACATAAATTCCTTTCTTCATCATTTGTTCTTGTAATTCCTTTCCTTTGAATTCTTGTTTAGCTTTTGTTCTTGACATTGTTCTTCCTGAACCATGTGCAGTACTTCCAAAAGTTTCATCCATTGCCTTTTGAGTTCCAACTAACAAATGTGAACCTGTTTCCATACTTCCACCAAGAATAACTGGTTGCCCAACAGATCTATATTTAGGACACAACTCTCTATGTTTTGGAGGGAATGCTCTTGTTGCACCCTTTCTATGGACAACAACTTTTTTTATTTTGTTATCAATTTTATGTTCCTCGACTTTAGCGATATTATGTGCAACATCATAAACTAAATTCATTTCCATTTGTTCTTGAGTTTTTTTGAAAATACTTGAAAAAGCCTCTCTAATTCTATGAGTTATCACTTGTCTATTAGCGAAAGCCATATTCGATGCACAAGCCATTGCTTTGTAATAATCTTGCCCTTCATCTGAATTAAATGGTGCACAGGCTAATTCTCTATCATTAACTTTAATCCCATATTTATCCATAGACTTGTCAAAAACTTTCAAATAATCGGTTGCAACTTGGTGTCCAAATCCTCTTGAACCACAATGAACCATAATAACAACTTGATCATCTCCAATGATTCCAAATTTCTTTGCGACATCCTCATCAAAAACATTCATTGATTTTGCTAATTGAATTTCTAAATAATGATTTCCAGAGCCTAAAGTTCCTAATTGATTAATTCCTCTTTTTCTTGCTCTCTCTGAAACTTTCTCCACATCTGCTTGTTCTATTTTACCATAACCTTCAGTATTCCACATATCACTTTCTACACCATAACCATTTTCAACACACCATTTAACGCCATCAACCATGATGTCATCAAACTGTTGATTATTTAATTTCAAAAAACCCTTACACCCTACACCAGAAGGAACCGTTGTAAACAAATTATCAACTAAATTTTTTAATTGAGGTTTAACTTCCTTATAACTCAAATTAGTTGTAATTAATCTCATACCGCAATTAATATCAAATCCAATTCCACCAGGACTAATAATTCCTTCATTAACATCAAACGCTGCAACGCCACCAATTGGAAAACCATATCCCCAATGTCCATCAGGCATACAGAGTGCTTTTTTTTGTATTCCAGGTAAACATGCTATGTTTGTTACTTGATCAAAAACGCCCTTGTCCATTCCTTTCAAAAGAGCTTCATTAGCAATAATTCTAGCAGGAACATTCATTCCTTTTTTGTAACTAGCGGGCAATTCCCATTCAAATTCAGAAATCTTCTTTATTTCTTTAGGCACTTCAGACATAATCCAGATTAGTTTAAAACTTATTTAAATGTTCTGTAGAGTTAGTTAAGCTTATTAATATAGAGTAATCCATTAATTTATGTTCCATAGAATAAAAAAGTTAAAACCTTTCAATCAAGCAATGTTTACTTTGATGATTGGTTTTGCAGTTGTTGCTTTTTGGAGAGGTACTTGGGGTTTGATGGATGTATACCTTCTTCCAGACAACTATGAATTAAGTTCTTGGGTTTCTGTAATAATTGGATTATTTGTACTTTGGATAACACACCATTGGACAAAAGAATTAGCTTAATTAAAAAAAGTTAACCCTATTAACCATAAATTAAAGCGCCTACAATTATGAAAATATAACAAATTTCCCAAAGAATATATGTTATAACCAAAGGCTTTTCTTTATGTACAATTCCATAAAAGATCATTACCAAAGCTACAAAAAATAAGATATCCAAGAAACTACAGAAATTCCTGCCACATTTTTTTCAACCCATATTTTTAAGATTTGGGGAATAGTCATAACCAAACCAAAAAAACCAGCAGCATAAACCAGTTTATCCAAATTATTTTTTAGTTTATTTGGATGAGGATACTTTTCAAATTTTGTATGTACCCGTTTTCTAATATGTTGATGACTCTTTACATGCGTATCATGAACCATATTCAGAATTCAAAATAAAAACTATATAAAACTACCCATAAACGAAATTAAAAAATAAAAATTGAGGTTACTATAACCTCTTTTCAACTTCTTCCCAATTAATTATTTTGAAGAAATTTTCGATCCATTCAGCTCTTCTGTTTTGATATTTCAAATAATATGCATGTTCCCATACATCGCAAACTAAAAGAATTTTGTATCCGGGAATGAAAACTTTTTGATGATTCTCAACAGAGAATATTTTCAAATCTCCACTAGGACCTTTTGCTAAAACTCCCCAACCTGAACCTTCAACAGTCAAAGTCACTTTAGAAAATTCTTCTTTAAATTTATCAAAACTTCCAAAAGATTCTTCAATAGCTTCAAAAGTAGCACCTGTTGCAATATTATCTTCACTTCCAGATCTTAAATTGTTCCAGAAATAGCTATGTAATACATGTCCTGCACCATGAAATGCCAATTCCTTTTCCCAATGCTTAACTAAAGTATAGTCTCCTTTTTCACGACATTCTTTTAATTTAGCTACAGCATTGTTCAAACCAGCAACATATCCTGCATGATGTTTAGTATGATGCAATTCCAAGGTTTCCTTATCATAATAAGGTTCCAAGGAATCATAACCATAATTTAATTCTGGTAATTTATATTCCATTTTATATTTTACCTACTAAATCCATTCCAGGTTTTAATGTATCATTTCCAGGTTCCCAATTAACAGGGCAAACTTGATCGCCATGCTCTTCAACAAATTGTGCAGCCTTAATTTTTCTTAACAATTCATTAGTACTTCTACCAATAGAATTATCATGTAATTCGTAAGCTTTCAAATTTCCTTCAGGATCAATAACAAAAGTTCCTCTTAATGATAAACCTTCATCACGGATGTAAGTTCCATAATTTCTACACATTCTTCCAGTTGGATCAGCAATCATTGGAAAATTTATTTTCTTAATTGTTTCAGAATTATCTTTCCAAGCCTTGTGTACAAATGCAGTATCTGTGCTTACACTTAAAATTTCTGTATTCAGTGCCTTAAATTCTTCATACTTGTCTGCTAAGTCTCCAAGTTCTGTTGGACAGATAAATGTAAAGTCTGCAGGATAGAAAAATAGTACTACCCATTTACCCTTGTAATCACTAAGACTTACTTTTTTAGTATCATTTCCAACTAAAGCTTCAGCTGTAAAAGCCGGAGCCATTGTACCTATTTCTAATTTAATTTCATCAGTCATTTTATTCCTCCAAGAATGTAATGTGCCTAAAAAAGGCGTGTAATCGTCGATTTAAGCAGCAATTTACATTTATTAAGATTTATATGCTTCAGTAAACAATTGTTAATTTTTACTTACAAAATAGGCCAAAACTACACCTACAAGAGATCCAAAGAAGTTAAAGATCAAATCAAACATTGTATTGAACCATTCCCCATTAACAAATTCAGTATTAATATCTCCCAATCCATGGCCTAAAACACCTGCACCTTCACCTACAAAGAAATAACCTCCAAATTCTAAGAATTCTACAAAAACACCAAAGCCCATTGCAGCTAATACGGCAATAGTACATAAGTAAAATGTGGATAATTTTCCATTAACAAAGAAATTAGATTTATTCAAATAATTAAAAACAAACACTCCCATTCCCAATTCCCCAAAGAAATGTGTTACATGGTCCCACTGTATGAATACTGGCGAAACATTGTAAAATCCAAATACTCCAAAATTATGTAATAAAAATCCAAATGCAATTAACAAATAACTCCAAACATTTAATTTCAAAGAAGATCTACCTAAATAAAGAAGAGTTAATAAAAAAATTAAGATAACTCCATCATTAACATAATCCTTAACATTAGTAATAAATGCTATAATTATCAAAGATAAAAATACAATTAAAGATAAAAAATAACTTTTGTCTAAACTACTCAATTTCATATAAAAATAAGAGGATTACTTCCTCTTAAATTTACTTATTGACTTGCTTAAACTAACAAAAGGAAATGGTCTTTCATTACTTACAAAGGTTATATATCTCAAAAAGACATATGTCTGTGTATTCCATATTTCACTAAATTGAGCTAATTCTTTATTTCTTCTATTAGTGAATAAAGTTATAACAAAATTAACTGCAGTGAAAACCATTATTAGTGCCTTCCAAACATGTAAAATTATGCCGGAAACAAAACAAACAACAATACGCATTAAAGTTTCAGTTCTTTCACTCATATTAAATCCCCCTAAATTGTGATGTTCCCATTAAAACGTTGGAATATTATAAATCTTTCCAAGACTGAAAAACTTTATAAACCTTCTAAAAAGAAGTTAGATCACTAAAATGGGCATCCAAAACAAGATCAGAAATATCAAGATGTTCGGCTTCAGCAGCATTATGCCAAAAAAAAGCCATCAATTTGTAATAGGCATTATTCTAGTTGCAGTATTCTTTTCTCTTGGATTTTTCTTTAATGGAGAAAACTCACCAACAATTACTGGAAGAGTAATAGAAGATACTATTCAAGACAATACTGCCAACAATCCTTCTTTAAGCAATGAAGATACTCAAAATCAAGAAGAATCTACTGAAGAAGATCCATATGAGGTTTATGAATATTATGAATATGGCGGAGAATGTTCTTTCGATATTAAACAAGCAGAAGATGACGTTAATGACATTCTTTCGTATCTAGGTGAGAACGATGATGAATACCAAAAAATCAAAGAAGAATATGATAACAAATTAGAAAGCTTAAAAAACGAATATGAACCTAAATTAGAATACGCTAGAGAAGATACAGATCAAGATCAAGAAAATCTTCACGAAGCACAATCAAAATTGCGCGAACTTCAAGAAGTTTGTTCATTTTAAAAAAAAGGTGGTCTAACGGAGGAATAATATGGACCAAAACAAACAATTACACATTGCATTAGGCATTGTAGTCACACTCATTTTACTTTTGAGCATTTTTACATTTGGATGGGTTATTGGAGATTCAGACGAATCAACAAATACAAATCAACTACTTGTAGTGAATAGCCTAAGAACAGTTAACACAGCAACTCAACCAGTTGTACAAGAAACTAAGTTACCTAATTTAGGACAATCATTAACTGATCAAAGTAGACAAAATGTTGAAACAACGAACAATAATATAGAAATTAATATTCACAATTCTGGATATTATGGCAGAGGATACAACTATTATCCTAGAAGTTCGCACACTTACAGCCCATACAGAACCAGATACTACAGTGGATACCATCCTTACTACAATCATGGATTTTCATACCAAACAAGTTATGGTAATGGATTTAACTATAAATATTATTAAAGTATATAAATAGAAAATTCTTAACAAAGATATGCTAAAAAGAGGTGAGAAAATAGTTATCGCACTAGGTGGTAACTCCTTAATTAAGAAAGGTGAAAAACCCACTATTTCTAATCAATTCAAAAACGCTAAAAAAACAATGGAATACTTAGTTCCATTAATTAAAAACCATAAAGTTGTAATTACTCATGGAAATGGTTTCCAAGTGGGAAATATTCTCATCCGTGTTGAAGAATCTTTAGGCAAGGCTTACTCTATTCCTCTTGAAGTCTGTGTGGCAGAATCTCAAGGTGAACTGGGTTACATGATTGAACAAAGTTTACAAAACACATTAGCAAAAAACAAAATTAAAACTCCTGTTGTAAGCATTTTAACACAAGTACTTGTTGACAAAAAAGACCCTGCATTCAAAGATCCTACAAAACCAATTGGTCCATTCTATACTAAATCTCAAGCTCAAAAACTAATGAAGAAAGGTTTCAAGTTAGTTGAACAAATTGGAAGGGGTTGGAGAAAAGTTGTAGCATCCCCTAAACCTATAAGCATAGATGATATAAAAATAATTGACTTATTATTGAAAAATAAAACAATTGTAATTGCAGCTGGCGGAGGAGGAGTTCCAATAATCAAAGAAAAAGGTAAAATAACTCATGGAGTTCCAGCAGTTATTGACAAAGATCTTGCATCTGCATGTTTAGCCAATTCAATTAAGGCTAAAACATTAATAATTTTAATGAGTGAACCTTCTGCATATCTTAATTATAAGAAAAAAAATCAAAAGCCAATAAGAAGTTTAAACATAAAAGAAGCTTCTAAATTGCTAAAAGAAGGTCATTTCCCAAAGGGTTCAATGGGCCCTAAGATTGAAGCCGCAATACAATTTATAAAAAATGGCGGAAACAATGTAATAATTACTTCCTCAAACAACATACAGAAAGCATTAATAGGAAAAAGTGGAACAGTAATAAGAAGGTAGGTGAAAAGATGGTGAAAAAGAACGTAATTATAATGGGTGCAGCTGGAAGAGACTTCCACAATTTTTTAGTTTATTTCAAAGATAATCCTTATTACAAAGTTATAGGATTTACTGCAGAACAAATTCCTGGAATTGTTGACAGAAAATTCCCTGCTAAACTTGCAGGAAAGTATTACAAAAAAGGAGTTCCAATTTATCCAGAATCACAATTAACAAATTTAATTAAAAAGAATAAAGTAAGCAAAGTATATTTATCTTACTCCGATCTACCGCACTTAGATGTAATGAACAAGGCTTCAACAGTTTTGGCTGCAGGGGCAAACTTTTGTCTACTAGGTACTGATGAAACTCAAATAAAATCTAAAGTTCCGTTAATTTCAGTTACAGCAGTAAGAACTGGTGCAGGAAAATCTCAAACATCTAGAAGAGTTGCAGAAATTCTAAGAAAACAGGGTTACAAAGTAGTTGCAATTAGACATCCAATGCCCTATGGAGATTTAGTAAAACAAGAAGTTCAAAGATTTACTACTTATGAAGACATGATCAAACACAAATGCACTATTGAAGAAAGAGAAGAATATGATCCATGGGTAAAATTAGGAATTCCTATTTATGCAGGAGTTAATTATGGTAAAATTCTAAAAGAAGCTGAAAAAGAAGCTGATGTAATCATATGGGATGGAGGAAACAATGACATGTGTTTCTACAAACCAGATCTAAATATTGTAGTCTTAGACCCTCACAGAGCAGGACACGAGATGTTATACTATCCTGGAGAAGTTAATTTCAAAGCTGCAGACGTAGTAGTTATCAACAAAATGGATTCTGCACCTAAGGAAGGTGTAAAACAATTATTAATTAATTTAAAGAAATTCAACCCAAAAGCCAAACTAATCAAAGCTAATTCTCAATTAGTAATTGAAAACCCTAAATTGATGAAAGGTAAAAAGGTTCTAATTGTTGGAGACGGACCAACCTTAACTCATGGAGGAATGAGTTTTGGGGCAGGAACAATTGCCGCAAAGAAATATGGTGCTAAGATTATTAAACCACATAAATTTATCGTGGGAACATTAAAAGACACTTACAAAAAGTATCCTCATTTGTTACAAGGGAATGAACTTCCTGCAATGGGATATACTCCTAAACAAAACAAAGAATTGGAACAAACAATCAATAAATCCAATGTGGATTTGGTTCTTGACGGTACACCTGTTAGTCTTAAAAGACAAATAAAAATAAAAAAACCTTTGATGGAAGTTAACTATGTCTTAAGAGAAATAGGAAGGCCCAACTTAATGGATGTAATCAAAAAAATAAAAATAAAAAAGAGGAAACGATGAAGAATTTAGTAAGCTTAAGCAACATAAGTCCAAAAGATTTTCAAGGATTAATAGACAAGGCAATTGAAATAAAAAGTAGAAAATCTATGTACACTAGAAGTTTATTTGAAAAGTCTCTAATTATGATTTTTCAAGCACCTTCTCTAAGAACAAGAGTCTCATTTGAAGTTGCAATGACTCAACTACATGGAAGCGCTATAAACTATTATTCTGAAAACTCCCCCTGGGGCCTAGGAAAGGAATCTATGGAAGATGTAGCTAGAACTCTAAGTCAATATTGCGATGTAATATCCGCTAGAATATATTCTCATTCAGAACTAAAAAAACTAGCAAAAAATGCTTCAGTACCCGTAATCAATATGATGACTAACGATGGACATCCTTGTCAAATCTTAGGTGACTTCTTAACAATTCAAGAAAAATTAGGAAAAACCAAGGGACTCAAAATTGCTTATTTAGGAGATGCTGAAAATAATGTTACTTATTCACTAATGCGGGCATGTGCACTAACAGGAAATAGCTTAACAATTGCATGTCCAAAAAACAAAGAATATTCTCCAAAAGAAAGAGTGGTTACTGAAACTAAAAAACTAGCTAAAAAATACAAAAATAAAGCTGCAGTAATTACAACGGACCCATTAAAGGCAGCAAAAAATGCAGATGTAATTTACACAGATTCTTGGATGTCTTATAGAATTCCTCAAGAAGAAAAGAATAGAAGACTAAAAGACCTTAAACCATTCCAAGTTAATAAAAAAGTATTTTCACAAGCTAAAAAAACAGCAGTATTTATGCATTGTCTTCCTGCAATGAGGGGACACGAAGTTACAGAAGAAATAATAGATGGTAAAAAATCAATAGTTTTCCCGCAAGCACAAAATAGACTCCATATTCAAAAAGCAATTCTTATGAAATTACTTAATAAATAAAATGGCAAATAAACAAGCAGTTGAATATGCAAAAGAGTTAGCCAACAGAGGTTTTACAGCTGATGCAGCTAGAGAAATCATGCTTTCTAGAGGATTTAACCAAAAAGACACTGATGAAGCTATGGTTCTTGCTTCAAAACCTGAAAAACAAACTAGCGTTAATAGCCTATTAGTCATAGCACTTGTTTTTGTTATTCTTTTAATTCCCATCATGTTTTTATTGACTAGTGGAGATAGTTCAGTTGATTCAAGTTCAGATGAAACTTCTTACGTACCTCAGGCACAAGATAGTTATGAAGAACAAGAATTAAACGAAGAATTTGCTTACGGCTGTTATTCTGATGAAGAATGTTTATTCAATGAAAACTGTTTAAACAATGAATGTTCCCCACTATACTGTACTTCTTGCGAAGAAGCATTTAACCACGAATGTACACCTTTAGTTTGTAATGACAATGAAACAAATACTTGGGATTACTGTTCTGAAGGAACATGTTTTAACGAGATTATAACTTCTTGTATCAACGAAGATGCTTTCTGTCCAGAAGGGTGTAATGAAACTACTGACTTAGACTGTTCAATTCAAATAGAATGTACTTCAGAACTAGATTGTGGAGATGGTGACCCAGAAACAATAGATACTTGTGAATCTCCCTTCGAAGGCGCTCCAAAAGAATGCATCCATACATTTCCACTTTGCGTAGACTTAGATGGTTACTGTCCTTCAAATTGTACAACCTTAACAGATAGCGATTGTGAATCTATTTGTGGTAACGATGTTAAAGAAGACCCTGAAGAATGTGATGGTGATTGTCCTGTAACATTTTCGGATTGTAATGATAACAACACTTGTACAACTAACACTCTCTTAGGCTCATCAGCCCTATGTACTGCAGAATGTGTTTATACAGAGATTACAATGTGTAACTCCAATGATGGATGCTGTCCATCTTCATGCACTTATTCATTAGACAATGACTGTGCCCCTAGTTCAAATTTACTTGCTACTGGAAGTTTTACTTCAGTACAAAGAATAGCCTCTGGAGATATTGAGCTACTCTACTATGAAAGTGGAGTCCATAAAGTAACATTTAGTGAATTATTTTCAATAACCAATACAAATTTAAATCCAGACTTAAACATATATTTGGCAGTTAAACAACAAGTTACAACTAAAGAAGATTTAGATTCGGGAAATTTACTACTTGAACCATTACAATCCATTTCAGGCGGACAAGAATACGAAATTGCAAGTTATATTTCTAACATACAAACTTACAACAGCATAGTAATCTTCCAAGATAACTTAAATGCGGTTTACGCATATTCAACAATAAATTATAATTAAGATGATAGGCAGAACAACAGTACTAACAGCAATATTCTTAGTAGTAGTTGCATTTATGTTTTATCAACCTTCCGAGAATGTAGGAGAAGTTATTCAACAGAAAGTTACACTTCAAGTTTCCGAAGAAATTTCACTATATGGAGATTTTTACCCAGAAAAGTCCAATAAAGGAATAATTCTAATTCACATGTATGGGGAAGATAGAACTTCTTGGGATTTTTTAATACATGAACTTAGAGAGAAAGAATACAATGTACTTACTTTAGACTTAAGGGGCCATGGTGAAAGTAAACCTAACAGAGAATTAACGCAAGATGATTTTGATAGTATGTCTTCAGATCTAACTTCTGCAACAGATTATTTAATTGAGAAAAAAATTAATGAAATATCTATAATGGGTGCATCTCTTGGAGCCAATGTAGGTCTTAATTTCATTTTAAACGAGCCCAAAGCCCATAGATTAGTTCTTTTATCCCCAGGAATAGAATATCGAGGAATAAATGTTCTTGAAAGTGCAAAATACTACGATAGACCATTATTGATTCTTTCCAGTATAGGGGATGAATATTCTTGGGACTCCTCAAATCAAATATTTAATTTATCTCCTAGCAGAGTTAGATTAGAACCTTATGAAGGAAATATCCATGGAATTAATATTCTTAAACAAATTCCAAAATCAAAAGAATTATTATTTAAATGGCTAGAAGAGAATTGATTATTTAGACTCCAAAAGGCTATACAAATAATCGATAAAATCACAAGCACTCTTTCTTAAAAGACTTATTTCTTTAGGAGCAAGATCATTCCCATTTCTTAAAAAAGATTTAAGTTCATAAATCTCTACCATAAAATCAGAATATTTTTTTGAGAGATGCAAAACTCCATTCTCAAGCAGGACCTCTTTTTGTTTGATTATAGAGGGATCTATATAACGCAAATAATTTAAAAAAGATACTAAAACATTGTATATTATGCCTTCAGCATATTCTTCTTTTGAAAGGGGAAGAGATTTCTTTTTGTAGACCATCATTCCAGAATCTTCAAAATAAACTCTAGAAAATGCAGACCTATTTAATATATTGGACTTGTTAATATCCCAGTCTTGGATCAAATCTTCTTTTTTTAATTCTTTTAGTGGAGTGAGATCTTTAAGAGGGGTTCCAAAAAAGAATTTACAAAAATTTACCCAATCAAAAGATACAGTTTTACGTTTTCTATTTTTCCAAGTTTCTAGATCATATATCAATAAATGAAGTTGTACAACTTTTCCAGAACAAGGGATTTGTGGCTTTAGTGGCCCTATCCTATTCTCGACAATGATATTAATTTCGTCAGTTGTAAGTGATTCGGCAAGAGTAATAAATTTTGAATTTATTTTAGAATAAATTTCAGAAGTGAGTTGGTTCACAATAATTATGATATCTACATCATTTACAACATTAAGAGAATTAGCATATTGAAAAGATCCCACCAAAGAAAGATTGATCAGATCATCCATTTTTAAATTATTAATTTCAGATATTAGTTTTTCCTTAAATTTAAATACCATGTTAAATCAACATATTAATTAAGTATTTAAAATATCTTCCAATTTAGGTTAAAATATGAACTTCCAAGAAAAATGCTACAAAGTACTAAAAACAGTGCCTAAAGGTAAAATAACAACATACAAAGAAATAGCTAAAGCACTTAATTCTAAAGCTTATAGGGCAGTAGGAACTGCAATGAACAAAAACCCTTACGCTCCAAAAGTACCATGTCACAGAGTAATAAATTCGAATGGAAACGTTGGAAACTTTGATTCAGGAACAAAAAATAAAATAAAACTTCTAAAAAAAGAAGGAATTGAAATAAAAAATAATAAAATTGATCTAAATAAATATTTATTTAGACCTTACAAACATCGCATTTAGCAAGAACTCTTTCTTTAGCAATATCCATACCGTATTTACGTGGAGAAATACCTTTCTCTTTAGCCCCATCAAGAACTAATTTAGTATTAACAATTATTTTTTCTTCAACCATCTTCCACATATCTTCTACAGAACCTTTAGTATACTCTACATAGCTACTAATAACTCCTCCAGAATTTGCAACAAAATCAGGAACAATTAATACTCCTTTTTTATGGAATGATTCTTCGACCTCATGAATCATAGGAATATTACTCCCTTCAACAATTAACTTATATTTCATTTCATCAACATCCCCAGCATTAATTAAGTCTGGAACTGCTGCAGTAATTAAAATATCTGCATTAACTGTTTTGATGTCATGACCAGGTAAAACTTTTCCACCTTCGTATTCAGTAACAGTTTTTTTATCTTTCTTAGCACTAGCTAGTTTTTCAAAGTCTAATCCATTTTCATCAAAGATAACTCCTCTTGAATCAGAAGCAGCAACTAACTTAGCGCCAGCTTCGGTCATAAACTTGGATACAAACCATCCAACGTTTCCAAAGCCTTCAACAGCAAAAGTAACATCTTTCAAATCCATTCCTAAATGTTCAACTGCAACCTTAGTTGCATGGAATACTCCAAAACCAGTACTACCTAACTCATGAGGTATTCCTCCCATATCTGCAGGTTTTCCTGTACAAGATTTCATATCTCCAATAGTTTCAGCAAATATTCTCATCTCAGGTTCAGCCATATTCATATCGGGAGCAGAAACATAATGTTCCGGACAGATAACTTTCAAACCTTCCGCAAAAGCCTTAACGAATTCAGCTTTTTCTTCTGGACTCATATCTTTATCATTTCCAATAATTCCGCCTTTTCCCCCACCAAATGGCAAATCTGCCAAAGCATTCTTCCAAGTCATTGCTCTAGCCAATCTAGAAACTTCATGAGCTGTAACTGTTGGAGTCATTCTAACTCCACCTTTAGCAGGACCTAAGGCAGTACTATCAATTACTACAAATCCTCTCATCCCAGATTTAGGATGGTAAACTTCCAGAACTTTTTCTGGACCATAACTATCATATTCAATCATTTTTTTAACCTCGTAATATAATTGTAAACACCTTGTGCTGCAATACTTCCTTCTGATGCAGATGTAATAAACTGTTTAAGTTTAGTTGAATCTGTTATATCTCCTGCTGCAAAGAAACCTTCAACATTAGTTGCACCTTCTTTGTTAACTTCTATGAATCCATGTGAATCCAATTTAACTCCCACATTAACTGCAAGTTCATTCAAGGGAATATGCCCAATCTCAATAAACAAACCATCAAGTTCTAATTCATTGCCATTATCTAACTTAACTTTAGTCATCATCTTATCGCCAAGTACTTCAACAACATTAGCATTATGAATAACTTCAGTTTTGTCATCAGCATAAACCTGTTCAGAATTAAATGGTTCTGCTCTTAATTTATCTCCCCTATAAACAACATATACTTTCTTAGCATAGTCTTTCATGAATATTGCTCCTAATGCTGCAGAATCGCTTCCACCAACAACAGCAACAGTACTATCTTTATACAAAGGACCATCACAAGTATAACAATAATGAACACCCTTTCCTGAAAATTCTTTTTCACCAGGAATTCCTAATTCCCTATGTTTCATCCCCATTGCAAAAATAACGGATCTTCCTTGATAACTTTCCTTTTCACAAATTACTTCAAAGCCACCTTCAATTTTTTTTATCTCTTTAACAGTATCCGTAATTAGGGGAACTTTGTACTCTTTAACATGTGCAATAAATTTATCCATTAATGCCATTCCACCTATTCCAGGTTCTCCAATCCAATTATCAACCTTATGGGCAATATTTCCAGTCCCGCCCATCTCTTTTGCAATACAAATAGTATCCAAACTAAATCTTGCAGAGTACAATGCTGCACCTAATCCAGCTGCTCCGCCTCCAAGAATAATAACATCTTTCATATATTTTCAAAATCCAAATATCTATTTAAGGATTATGTTGATGTGAATTAATAAAATGCATTAGAAGAAGATAAAACTAGTTTTAATCTATTTTGCATAAATCGGATCTACAAAACTCTTTTTGAAAAATCTTAAGAAAATTCCAAATCCAACAAATACTAAGATAAATGCTACATGATCTAGAACTATATGACTCATTGCTCCTTCAGGAGGCAGTATTGTATAAATTCCTAATACTTCAATTGCTTCCAACAAGTGATATATTGCTGCAGGAACCATACTAAAGAATAACCATCTCAATGCACTAAGAAGTCCATCTTTATGGCCATTGTAAATTTTAAATGAATAGTATAAGGGAAATAATATTGCTAAAAAAGTAATTCCATGTACGATTGCTTCTAAAATTGTATCTTCCATTCACCTCAACTCCATATTAAAGAAATTTATTCAATATTTAAACTTATTTATTCTTCAACAACTCTTTTTTCATGATGTTTCTCTTCAGAACCATAGTAAGGTTCATTTTTATCAAAACCTTCATCCGTTTTCTCTTGACTTCCACCATTAGAAGGATAATACTCTTTTGTTTCTGTAACTATTTCTTCTTCTCTTTCAGGACCATTCAAAATTTCAGCAATCTTCTTACCAAATTCATTAGAAGCTTGAGGACCATCAGCAGTAACGATTTGTCCATCTACAACAACATGACTATCTGAAGTAATTGCTCCAGCTTCATCCAAAGTACTTAGCTCAGACTCAAAAGAAGTTGCATCTTTTCCAGCTAAAACTCCTGCCCTTGCTAAAATTCCAGGAGCAATACAAATTGCACCCAATAATTTACCTTGTTCAATAGTTTGATAACACATCTCTAATACTTTTTCATTCTCAAAATACACACTTGCACCCGCACCACCTACAAAGACAAGAGCATCATAATCTGCAACATCAGCTTCGTCAATTAACACATCTGTAACAACCTGCTTACCTTCAACAGAAGTAGCTGTATCTTGTAAACTAGAAACTAAAACTTTATGACCTGCTTTTTCAAGCTCTTCTCTAACCAAAAAGTATTCCTCATCTTTGAAATCTTGAGGTGCAATAACGATTAAAATGTCTGCCATTAGCAATCAATGCTAAAAACAGTCTTTTTAATATTTTTGTTTATAAAGAAATACTAATTCTTTCTTTTTTGGATTCTAAGAGAGCCACCGCGCTTGTAAGGACTTCCCCCACCGCCTTTTGCAACCCTTTCATTGGGATCTGCTTCATATTCTAGACTTTCATCAAATCCACATTCCATACAAACAACATAACTAAAAAAATCATCCCCTTCTACTTCCACATGGGAACTTTTACACCTAGGACACTTTTTATTATCTTTAGAACAAACTTTTCCTTCAGTCATAAGACATCTTTCCAATTTTCTCAGATAAAACGGAAGCTTCTTTTCCAGAAAGAATTTTTCTTTCGAAGTTAGAATCTAGATTGACATCTGCACCACAAGCACACTCAATAGATAATGATTGGTTTACCTTAACCTCAAACTTAGAAGCTATTGAAAAATTATCGGATTTAAGAATTTCAGATTTCTTCATAAAAATTTCACGATTCCCATTAAGCATTAGTTGAGATTTTGCTTCTAAACCACTTCTCCAAAGTTTATCATCTAATAATTTGTTTTTCACATCATTTACAACAATTTTATTTCCATCAATACTCAAAAAATTAACTTGAGCATTATCACAATTAGAAATATGATTCTTCCAGTTAGTACTTAAATTCATTGCATCAGATAATGCAGTTCCATGTGTAAATTCTTGTTTAATAGTCATTTTAATCTTCATGATAGAATGGACTTAAAGTATCGTCCACTTCATATCCCTCATAATAATCTAAAAGCATATTAAATGCATCATCAAAAGCAACATCTTCAATAGACTTAGCAGTATTAATTACTTCACTATCCTCATTGTTTTTTATTGCCATTTTCAACAATTCTTCGTTAAGATCTGCATCTTTCATATATACTCAAAAGGTATTGTTCTATTAAAAGGTTTACTAGACGATTTTATTACCTTCTTCATCATAAATATGTATTACATTCACTGGACATGCCTCAGCAGACTCTAAAACTCTCTCCAGCTCCTCTTCAGTGAACTCATATTCAAAAACGCCAGGTTTAGTTTCCACGCCACCAAGTAAATTTGCTTTCCCATCCATATCAGAAATTTTCCATCTTTCTTCCAATAATGCTGCACATGCACCTGCACCAATACAAGCATTTCTTTCATAAACTACTTTAAATTTTGCCATTATCATTAAAACTAAAAAGACAATATAAGGATATCTAAACTAAATAAGATACAATTCCACTTAATAGATGTCCTGCATAATAAGCCACTGTTGTTGCCAATGCACCAATCAATACCATTTCGACACCACTCTTAACCCAATTTCTTCCAGTAAAATGTGTTTTGGCAGCACCTGCTAAAAATAAAATTCCTAATGAAGAAAAAATTGCAAATTTTAATGCAATGTCTAAAGGTAATAAGAAAAAGGAAGACAGAGGAATTAAAGATCCAAAAATAAAAGCAAAAAACATTACTGTTCCTGCAGTAAATGCATTCTCCATTTTAGAGCTACTTAGTCCCAATTCTTCATTAACTAAAACGTCTAACCAAATACTTTTATTAGATGTTAATTTATTAACAACTTTATCCAGTTGCACACCGCTAAACCCCTTGTCCTTGTAAATTTCTCTAACATGACTCTTTTCTAAATTAGGTAATCTTTCCATATCTTCTTTTTCACGCTTAACTTCTCTTTTGTAAAATTCAATTTGACTTTTGGTACTAATGTAAGTTCCTAATGACATTGAAATTGCACCTGCAATCATTTCAGTAACGCCTGCAATGAGAACGATATTTTTTGATAAGTAGGCCCCAGTTAAACCTGCAGTCAATGCCAAGACACTAACCAGTCCATCATTCATTCCAAAAATAGCATGCCTCAAAAACTTTCCAGCAGGAACGTGAAGTTCCCTATGTTCTTCCAAAGTCATATCTTTAGAAGATCTCGAATAAGTTTTAAAAAAATCCATACCTCTTACCATATCACACCTTCAAATAAAACAAAGCAACTACCTATTAAAGGATAGCGATTAAATTAACTTTTTATCTTTTTCATATAAATGAATACAATTCACTGGACAAGCCTCAGCAGCTTCCATATCACTACCTAACTCTTCAATTTCTAATACTTCGTTAGTACCATCCATTTCGCATCCAACTACATCTGACTTACCGTCTTCTGTTGACATAACCCAATGTTTAGGATTAATTGCAGCACATACGCCACAACCTATACAAGTGGGCCTATCGTGAATTATCTTAAAATCTGACATAGAATTCTCATTTCTTAATTTTACTTATAAATTTATCCATACGTCTCAATGCTTCTTCTATTTTATTATACTCTGTAGCATAACTACAACGAATATATCCTTCACCAAATCTTCCAAACTCCCTTCCAGGAACAACTCCAACCTTTGCTTTTTTTAGCATATCAAACGCAAACTTAAAACTATCATCTGACAAATGACTAATGTCTGACAAAGTATAGAATGCACCATTAGGAGTAACTGTATTCAAACCAATTTGATTTAATCCCTTTACAATCATTTTTCTTCTTCGATCATATTCCCTTACCATCTTATCCAAATAAGATTTTTTTAATTTCAATGCGTCCACAGCCACTTTCTGAGATAATGTCGGAGCGCAAGAAGTAGTATAAACATGAGTCTTATTCATAGCCTCAATTAAAGGAGTTGGACCTACAGCATAACCGACCCTATATCCGCACATAGCATAAGTTTTACTGAAGGTATGCATAGTCACAACATTTTTACTCATACCATTAAATGAACCCATGCTGTGATGCTTTTTACCATAAACTAATTTTTCATAAGCTTCATCACTAAACACATAAAGATCATTATCCACTGCTATGTCTGCAACCTCTTCCAATATTTTCTTAGGTAAAACATTTCCAGTCGGATTTCCAGGAGAGTTAATCAGAATTGCTTTTGTTTTTTTATTAATTAATTTCTTCAGTTCATCAGGATTAACATGCCACCCATCTTCTGCTTTCAATTCTAATGCTACAGGAAATGCATTAAACAATTCAAACATAGGCAAATAACCTAAATAACTAGGATTAGGAATAATTACTTGTTCGCTTACATCCAATGTACAGGCAGTGGCCAATAATAATGCCTCTTGACTTCCATTTGTTACAATTACATTATCCGGATGAGCATCAATATTATTTTCTTTTTTTAATTTCTTAACTAATGCTTCTCTAAGCTCAACTATTCCGCCAGGAGGACTATAATGATTACTTGTTGCTGCATGCTTCTTTACAGATGCAACTAAGGGTGCTGCCAAATCAAAATCAGGTTCACCAGGACCTAAAGAAACTACATTCTTATCTTCTACAGCAGCCTTCATTAGTTTACCAATTACTGCGTTGGGCAAATCAAACTCTCTTTCAGATATATGTGTCAAATGCTAACCTCTCAATCTTAATAAACAAATTAAACTTATATAAATTCTTGCTTAAATAATAAAAGTTTATTACCACTTTACAATTAAAAATTCTCTAGTGCAGATAACTATAAATATAAGTTTCACTTTCAATATCTTCCGAGAGAAAAAACAAAAAGAGAAGTGATTTTTTACATCCTTCTAGGCAAAAGCAAACATCTGCAACGCCAAAAACATCATAGTCATGGACGCAGGCAGGGGGTTCCTATCTTTCCCTAACACCTCTTTTTCCCTCTGCCTCCTCCAAGACAAACACCAAAATTAAATTCTATTTTACATAAAACAAATCTTTAAAAATATACCAAAGTAACTTTCTGGCATGAGTGAATACACAAAAGAGGAACAAGAACGAAACGCCGATAACGAAAACGTGGGCATCTATTCCAGCAAAGGCCGAGAGGAATTAATGGAAAAAGATGACGAAATAACCGACGTTGACGAAGGCTTCATGAAAGGATACAATGAATATGGCAGTGGAACATCACGCTGTAAAAATTGTAAAACAATCCTTGAAGGGCATGAAACCATTGAGCACGAGTTCAAAGGCACTAGTTGCAAATTCTGTTCCCAACACTGTTTAACAGAATTTGAAATTGACCAATCAGAAGAAGAATAACTAAATTCTATTCTTTTTCATAGACACTTCTACCCAATTTAAGAACTAAAACATATTGTCAATTATATCTTCTAAAGGATTTTCAATAGGATGTTCTTCCGTAAAGAAGTCTTGAGATTTAGTCCAAATAGATTCATTTATTTTATATTTATCTTTAAATGTACCTAACCTTCTTAACATCTCAGCACTAAACTCACCATTATGCAGAACTAATGTTTCGGCATTATATTCTCCAGTTTTTCTAATTACTTCTTGTACATCTTTCAAATCTTTTAATGACTCTACAGGTTTTGTAACATCAATATTGTTGTCATAATATCTCCATGCGTTTCTTATTCTTTCAAAAGAAAGTGCACCTTCAGATTTTTCTTGAACTGCTAAAAGGCTAATTTTCCCATTAGGCCCATAAAATCCAACTAGTGAAAGTGGACTTGTAACTACACCCGTATCTGCAGCCTGATGCATCCTATGAATGTTTAAATCTGCAAAATCATCTGCTGAAATTGCTCCAGGTGCATTTGAAGCTTTTTTTCCAATTTCTCCATGAAAATGTAAATCTAAAAAAGTAAATGTTCCATCTAAGATTCCATAATTTTCTGAAGAAAGATTAATTCCGCCCTCATCGCCAAATTGAACCCCATTAACAACATAATCCCTGTCCTCAGGATACTGTGCATCTCTTCTAAAAGTATTTCTTGCAACAGTAAATCCTGTTTCGGCATGTGTTTTCTTGCAACTATCTCTTGCTTCGATTAATCTATCTATAAAATCCTGTTCTCTAAATAATTGTTGATAAGCATTTTTCATCTTAAAACACTACTCCAAATAACACACCTTGAATATCTTCGAATCTTCTTACGCCATCATCAATATTAAAATTATTATCTCCCTTAGTTACAAAATAAATTCCAAATTCGTCTTTTCCAATTTCAACAACCCTATGAATATAAACTTCATCTCCATAACCAAAAGATATTACGTCACCTAAATGAATGTCATTAACATCAGTAGGAATAAATTCTAAACCATTATGGCCTTTGTCAATTAAAGGATTCATAGAATTAGTATCTTCAAACTTAGACCATCTTAAATCATAATTAGTATCAATAAAAACAGAATTTCCGGTCAAAGAGATTCTACTTTCTTCAACATGATCATAAGAGCTTAATTTTTCCGGAACATTTGATGCATAACTTTCAGCAAATCCCCCAATAAAAACACCTAAAACTAGTCCAAATAGGATAGCTACAAATAATATACTCTTTCCAAAACTTCTGTGATAATGCATTTTTCCACAAAAGTAGACTACAAAAATAGCTTAAAAGTCTTTCTATTTGTCACAACTAATAAGTAACAACTATCTTAACCTAACATTCTCTAAGTTCTTTGGACAAGTAGTTTCTAATCTGTAACTCTTATGCATGCTAGAAGCTAAATCTAAACATCTGGAGCTCTCTCCATGTTGTACGATTACTTTCTTGGGCCTAGGGCTTAAATCCTTAACAAAATTCATTAATTCATTCCTACCTGCATGACCAGTAAAGTCGGTAATTGAATGGATGCCCATCTTAATCTCAACTTCTGAAGCTCTTCCTTCATCAGTAAAGATTATTTTTCTTTCACCATCTTGAATTCTTCTACCTAATGTTCCTTGACCTTGGTATGTAACCATAACTAAACTATTTCTAGCATTTCCTGCCATCTTTTTGAAATATTCTAAACTTGCACCAGCATTAAGCATTCCAGCAGTTGCTAAAATTATACAAGGTTCTTCATTTTCCATAATTTTTTCTTGTTCTTTTCTACTTCCAACTTTCTTGAAAACATCACTTAAGAAAGGATTTTCATCCTTATGATAAATCATTCTTCTCAAATCTTTATTCAAAAAGTCTGGATAAGCTGTATGAATTGCAGTAATGTCCCACACCATTCCTTGAACGTAAATAGGCATTTTCTTAATTTTTCCTTCACGCATTGCTGCTTCTAAAACTAATAATAATTCTTGTGCTCTTCCAACACCTAAAACTGGAATCAAAGTTTTACCTTTATTCTTCCTAGTATCTTCAATAATCTTAACTAAATCTTCTTCAGCTTGTTCTCTAGAACCTAATACACTTTCTTTATTTCCATAAGTACTTTCAATCATTAAGGTTTCTAATCTTGGGAATTTAGTATGTGCTTTGTTCAAAACTCTAGTATCTAGATATTTCATATCGGCAGTGTACAAGAAATTATGTGCACCATTTCCAATATTCAAATGAGTCATAGAACTTCCTAAAATATGTCCTGAATTATAGAAAGTCATTCTAATATCCGGTGTAATATCTGTAACTTCTTCCCAATCTAAAGTAATAGTATGTTTAACCATTTCTTTTACATCTTGTATTTCGAATAAATTCTTCTTTGCTTGTTTAAATGAAACTCCAATTGCATCTAATGAAGATAATGCTGAGATATCTCTTGTAGGTTTAGTTGCATAAACTGGTCCTCTGAAACCCATCTTATACAAGAAAGGGATAAATCCACAGTGATCCATATGTGCGTGTGATAAAATAACTGCATCTAAATCAGATAACTTAAACTCAGGTGCATCTAAAAGTGGATAAGATCCAGGTCCTGCATCAATTCCAGGATTAATACCGCAATCTAAAAGCACATTACTTTCATTTGTTTGAAGCAAAATACAACTTCTTCCTACTTGTCTACCTGCTCCAAGCATACTAACTCTAATCCAATCTTCTTTTTTCTTATCAGATTTAGCGCCATAAATGCTATGACCTACCTTGTTTAAGAATTTCTTTCTATAATCATTATTTTGATATAAAACACTTCTAATATTTTCAATAATTTGACTTTTAATAATTGGAGTTCTAATTACAACTGGAACCCACAAAGTTTTTTCTTTAATTTCTCTTAAAATTTCCCCTTGTTTGCCTATTACAGATCCTGGCTTTTCAGCTTCAATCATTACAATAGATCTTTGAGGATCAAAAATAACATTTGTTACAACTGCATCCTTAGGTGCAAGCTTTTTAATTTCTTTTTCTGCCTTTTCTATTTCCATACATAAGCTTGGATCAGGTCTTAATTCAATTCTTTTCTTTACTTTTTGAACAACTTTTCTAATGGTATCTCCTTTATTCAAAAAGAAATCCTTACTAGTTGTGTAAATAATAATATTTGCACCTTCAAAATAGGTGTCACTAACCTTAGCCTCGCTAGGTAGTTCTTTTAATATTTCTGCTATAATGTCTGCCATTTTAATATTTCTTGGGTGTACTCTCGTACAATAAAACTAATTAGAATAAATTTAACAAGTGATCTTTGTGTTCAACTTTTCTGCAAATACTTTTTTGACTCCTTGTTTTGTTATGGTGTAAACATCTATTCCCTCACCAGTTGCAGTGTCTCTCTGCATTGCCGCGTTAATTGCTTTAACTGCTAGCTTTACTGCATCATTTACTTTCATGTCTTTTTTATGAAGTGTATCTAAAACTCCAAAAGCCATCATAAATCCGCTTCCGTCAGTAACGTAATCATCGTGTTCTAAAACACTTCCATCAACACCAATGTCGAATAAGTGGAATCCGTCTTTATCTGCACCACCTAATAAAAATCCAGTGATACCCATAATTGGACTCATTCTTCTAATATTTTGATAAACTATTGAACCTAGCATGCTGGATGTTTCGGTTACATTTGCATCTTTTCCAGTTCTATATTTTTTTAATCTTAATTCTGCTGTAATCAATTTTGAAATTAGTTGAGCATCTGAAACAACACCTGCCATAGTTACGGCTATATTGTCTGCAATAGGATATACTTTTTCAACTGTCTTGTTACTAATAATTCTTCCACCTAAGGTAGCTCGCTTATCAGCTGCAAGAACAATACCATCAGAACATTTAATTCCAACTGTAGTGGTTCCTTTCTTTGTGTGTTCTTTTAAATCGTCATTCACGCTCATTAGATTTCACCAAATGTGTATTCAGAATAGATTAGTAATCTTTAACCAGTTTATAAAACTTTCTGTACCCATATCCCTCCAAATTATAAAGGTTTTTTGTTTGCCCAGATTTCAAAGTCATCCCAATACATCTGAAGGGTTTTGTCGTTTTCAGACATATAATCAATTAAATCATCTGAAGTATATAGTTTCATAGGATTAAATCTATTGAATCCGTCTGGGCAAGGATCATTTGGATGATAGGTATATCCAGTAATGTCAAAAATAGTTTTCTTATTTCCAGATTCATCAGTAACCTTGAACACAAATCTCCCTTCGGTTTCGTTTCCCTCTACAAGATAGGTTTCAATTGTTATCCATTGATTATTAGGCACAGCATATTCTTTATTTATAGAATCCCATATATTGTTCCACTTTCCTTTCTCTTTAGTTTGAGCATGAGTTCCAAAGTACAAATTACCATTTCCTGAAACTGTTTTTCTTAGATTTAATGTTACTCTAAATGGGAATTTTTTGCCAGTTGCATCATTCCAAAATTCTTGAAGAGTCAACCAATTTATTTTTTTAGGATATGATTCAAGTTGTTCGAAATCATCGGATAAGAACACCCTTTGTTTCATGTAAAAGGAACGCAAATTGTTATTATTAACTATACTAGCTTGAATTCTTCCTTTTTTCTTAATTACATCATAATTAATATGTGGCTCATTCATCCAAAAGTGAAGCACTTTATTATTCGAATTAAATGGATCATCAATAATTCTTGCATATCTTTGAGATGCATCTCCTTCTTCATACCATATATTAAAATTACCAAATAAAGGATGTTCACTAAAGCTTTTTTTCCAGTTATTATGTGATGGAAAACTTGTATCTATGCCAGTTATCTTTTCATGAGCGTTGTTAGGAGATCCAACAGAACCACCTTCAAAACCTGATTGGAATACAAGACCTTCTTCTAAAAATTCATTTTCAGTAGAACAGTTATTATTTCCTTTTTTAGAACCTGTATTGAAAAAGAATGCAAAAATAACTAACAAAATAATAATGCTTAATATAATTTTAAAACTTGAATTTTTTAAACCCATGTAGAAGATTAACCTTTAATCCCATTTAAAAATGTTATCTCTTCTTAGGAGCACATCTTGTAAGTGTACCTGGAATCCTCTTATCACAAGAAATTTTAACTCAAGTTCTCAAATGCATCTTTGGCAAATATAACTGCAACAAGAACACATACGGCAAAAAGAGGTAATAAAGCAACTTGCGCAACTGTAACCATTCCGCCAACATAAGCTTCTAAACCAGTACTAGCAAAGAAATTTGGAGCTGCTTCTTTAGACAAAGATAGAACATCGATACCCTTGATAATTGCCATCATCAATAATCCAAAAATAAGTGCGTTAACACTATTCTCAAAAGCACTTCGCTCATACTCTCTATTTCTAACTAATAATATTAAAGATAAAACTACTAATGCTAGTGTTAACACGTCCAACATAAATACTGTATTACTTACGGCCATTCTTACTCCTTACTTTCTTTTTTGCAGAATAAACTTTTTCGGAAACTATTTCTCCAAAATCTTTATCAGACCTATCTTTAGTAGGTTCTTCTAATTGTTTATTTAATCTAACTTGAAGTATACTCACTTCTTTATTCTTTCTTGCTATTCTTCTTTCAAGAGCGTCAATATCTCTTTTCCTTCTAGAAAGTCTTGCTTCAAAAGTATTTAATTCTGATTCCCTATTAACTAATTCCGCCTTACTTTTCAAATATGAATCTTTTACACGTTCTGTTTTCTTCTCTCTACGAATAATTTCAGAACTATCCTCTACAAATTCTACTTGGTTCTTCTTCAAAACTCTTTCATCCTTTGCAAATTGTTTCTTTAATATCTGTAAATTATCCATTGATTCATTAATCTCTGATTCTTTAATCCTAAGTTTTGAAAATCTTGCTTCAACTTCTTTCTCTCTTTTTTCCATTAATTTAATTCTAGGATTGAAATTTTTCTCTCTTCTTGTAACATCCCTCTTTAAGCTTCCTAACTCTGTTTTAGCAATATCTAGTTTTCTTTCTCTATCTTCAATTTCCTTAATTGCGTTATCCCTAACTTCGGACAAAACTTCTTTTGTTTTTTTAGAAATATCTGATTTTTGAGATCTAACTGAAATTTCTAAATCTTTTTTTCTTTTCTTAACTTCTGAAATTTTCAATTCTAAATATTTTTCACGCTTAGTAATATTATTCCCTTTCTTTTCTAAATCTTTTTTAGAATCAATTATTTTACTTAATTCAACATTAACTGATCTTGATTTTTCTTCAGAGTTTTTCTGATTTTTCTTAATGAAATCACTTAATTCATTATTTATTTTTAATTTTTCATCAATTGCTTTCTCTTTAGCCTTCAAAACTTTCATTTCTTTTAACTTTTCAGAACTAAATTTCTTTTTCTCTTTGGCAATTTTCACTTCTGTTTCTTTTAATTTTTTAATCTCTGGTAAAACAATTTTTTTTGCAAATTCATACTTAATTGGATGTTTTTGAGCACCCTTCATCATGTCTTTCAAATCCTTAACTCTTTCAGCACTATTTTTTTTATCGAACTTAAACAATACAATGAACATTATTAAGAAAATTAATGCTAATAAGAAACTATTTCCTACCCTGGCAATATCTTCAGAGAAAAAAGTGAGATTACCAACAATAAATGGTAAGATTGCTAAAACCATTATAGTATAGACCCTATTTATTCTCAAAGAATCCAAACCTTCCTCACCCCTATTCTTTCTTAGTAATAGCCACATAAAGGCTGCAACGAATAGTAGTAGAACTGTTACATATCTTTGGACAGGAATTAATACTTCAGGTATCATGTTTTTTTATCACCACTATAAAGTGTTATCAAATTTACATCTAAGAATATATAAAAGTATCTGAGATTTGTTTATAAAACAGTTAGTTTCAATCAACATATTTAAAAGTGGACTAAAAAGCAAATTTGTTAAAATGTCTGAAGAAGTAACATTTCCAAACCATATAGGAATTATTATTGACGGAAATAGAAGATTTGCTAAAAAACTTATGTTAAAACCTTGGCAAGGTCATGAGATGGGTGCAAAAAAATTAGAAAAAGTTCTAGAATGGTGCCAAGAAAGCAACATAAAACAATTAACAATTTATGGTCTTTCTGTTGAAAATCTTAGCAGACCTAAAGAAGAACTAAGCCATTTAATGAAGATCTTTAAAGATACATTTGAGAAATATATAAATGATCCAAAAATAGAAGAAAATGAAGTACAAATAAATTTTGTAGGTAATCTCCATTTACTTCCAGAAGATTTACAAGAATCAATTAAGATTTTAGAGTTAAAAACAAAAAATCATTCAAAATACATCCTTAACATTGCAATGGCTTATGGAGGAAGAGATGAAATAATCAACGCTACTAAAAATATTTCTAAAGATATCGAAGAAAATAAAATAAAATCTTCAGATATAACCAAAGAATTATTCGAATCATATCTTTCTATCAAGGGAGAACCAGACTTCATTATAAGAACTGGGGGAGATATCAGATCTTCTAATTTCCTATGTTATCAGTCAGCTTATTCTGAATGGTTTTATTTGGAAAAAACTTGGCCAGAGTTTGAAAAAGAAGACCTCACCAAGTGCATAGAAGAATTCTCTAAACGAAAACGTAGATTTGGCAAATAGCATCAAAAACTATATATAGACAACATCTACAATCTAATTATGACAAAAGAGATATTTAGCGACCATACACTAAACTTAATGAAAGGTTTTGTTCTAGAAAATTTAGAAAAGTATGGCGAAGCTAATGCAAAAGCAATTTTAGGCAGATTACTGGGTTCAAATCCAGACCTTAAAACAAAAATAAAAGAATTAAATCAAGAAATAAATGAAGTAATAATTAATTTCTCAGGATTATCTAAAGAAGAATTCAAAGAGTTACATTCGAAATACACTGCACATCTAACAAAGATGCCCGCTAAAGAAAAGAGAAAAGGTCTACCAAAACTAAAAGAAACAGATAGAGATTATTGTCTTAGATTTTCACCTTCTCCCTCTGGCCCATTGCATATTGGACACTCCATGCCGTTATTGTTAAACAGTGAATATGCAAAAAAGTACAATGGCAAGTGCATTCTTAGGCTAGAAGATACAAACCCTTCAGGAATTTCATTAGAAGCATACAAAACATTACAAGAAGATGCTAAGTGGCTCACACAAAATAACATTACAGAAGTAATTGTTCAATCTGAAAGAATAGATCTATATTACAAATACGCAAACGAACTAATCTCTAAAGGTCATGCATATGTTTGTCAATGTCCTTCAGAAGAATGGAAAGAAACTGTTTCAAACAAAGAAGATTGTCCATGTAGAAATTTAACAATTGATCAACAAAAAGAAAGATGGCAAGGAATGTTAACAGATTTTGAAGAAGGTTCATCTGTACTTAGAATTAAAACAAATATGCAACATAAGAACCCTGCAATAAGAGATTGGCCAGCATTTAGAATAACGGAAGAAGAACATCCACTAGTAGGTAAAAAGTATAGGGTATGGCCTCTAATGAACTTTTCAGTAGCAATAGACGACCATGAATCTGAATTAACACATGTTATTCGTGGAAAAGATCATTTAACCAATGCGGAAAGACAGGCATACATTTTCAAATATTTCAATTGGTTTATTCCCGAATATATTCACACAGGTAGAATTAATTTTGAAGGAATAAAAGTTTCGGCATCACAATTTTGTAAAGATATTGAAGATAAAAAATACACTGGAAGAGATGACTCCAAACTCCCAACAGTTGCAGCTTTCAAAAGAAGAGGAATCAATGCAGAAGCATTCATACAATATACTCATGAAGTTGGACCTTCAAAGGTAGACAAAACAGTTTCCTATGAAGAGTTCATGAAAGCAATTTATGCATACAACAGAACAATTATCGAACCCAAAGCAAACAGATATTTTATTATTGAAGATCCAATTGAAATTGAAGTAAATAATATTCCTGATAACATCAAGGCAGAAATTCCATTACATCCAAACTTTCCAGAAAGGGGAGTAAGAAAATTCAAAAAATCAAGTAAATTCTTTGTAGAAAAGAAAGAGGATATCCAAGACAAAAATTACAGATTGATGCATTTATGTAATTTCTCAGGAAAAGATTTCAATTTCATATCTCAGAATCCAGATAAAGAACTAAAGACAAAAACAGTTCACTGGCTTCCAACAAATGAAGAAAATATCAAAGTTCTAGTAAAGACCCCTCATGGGAATGACATTAAAGCCATTGGAGAACCAGCTTTAAAGCATATTAAAGAAAATGACATAGTTCAATTCGAAAGAAAATTCTTCGCAAAATTCGATTCTATGGAAGGAGACACATATGTCTTCTATGAGACCCATAAATAACTAAACATCTTTAATTTTTTTAGCCCTTACAATTAAAATTTCTCCAAATGATACAGGAGTAAGAGATAATGGCCAGATTTTTTTACTATGGAATATTATCCCATTTGTTTTTTTACCTGTAATTTCAAAACCACTAACTGCTAGAAGTTTTTTTAAATAACCAAAATTAAAATCTTTAACATGTGTTTGAAAATCTTCACATCCATCTTCTCTTGCCATTGCGCAATATTCGGGCATCAATCCCAATAAAACACGAAATCTATTTTTTAATGAAGCTACATTTGGTGTAGAGATAATAACTTCGCCACCAATTTTTAAAACCGAATTACACTTCTTTAGAAAACTAACAGGGCTAATCATATGTTCAATTAATTCTCCCGCAATAACTGTATCCACAGCATTACTCTTTAAGGGAATTTTATCTTTATTTAAATCGCAAACGATAGTTGGCTTAAGATGTTTGAAGCCATCAAGAGTAATAAGTTTGCCAATATTCAATCCATTAGATATTGCATTTTCACCAACACCCATATCTAAAACAGTTTTTTTAGAAACGTCATCAATTAATTCCCTCATTTTCAAAAATCTAAGACGGGTCTGTATATTGAATTCATCTTCCATTTATCCAAAACCACCAAATTCATTTAAATAAGTTTCTTATACTTCCAAATCCGATAAAAACACCTACCCAAATCTTTAAAAACCTAAATCGAACGATTTAGTCTATTAACAATCCTATCAGGAGGAAAAACCAATGACTGACGAAAATATAACAAATAAAGCATATGAAGCTATTGAATTAGCAGCAAAAACAGGTAAAATAAAGAAAGGTACCAATGAAGTTACCAAAGCAATCGAAAGAGGAGTTGCAAAATTAGTTCTAGCAGCAGCAGACGTAAATCCTGCAGAAGTTATTCTTCACTTAGAACCTCTTTGTAAAGAAAAAGGAACTCCTTTTGTAAAAGTTCCAAGCAGAGAAGAGCTAGGAGCAGCAGCCGGTTTAGGAATAACCACTTCAAGTGTTGCAATTATAGAACCTGGAGAGTCTACAGGAGTAATTAAAGAAATTACAAAAGAATTAGCTCCAAAGGAAAAGCCTAAGGAAGAAGCTCCTAAAGAAAAAGTAGCTGAAAAGAAAGCACCTAAGGAAGAAGTTAAGGCTGAAAAGAAAGAAGAGCCTAAAGCTGAAGCAACTCCAAAGGAAGAGCCAGAAGCTAAAGAAGAAAAGGCAGCGGAAGAAGCACCTGTAGAAAAGAAGGAATAATCAAATGGCCGAAGATAAAAAACAAACTGAAAAGAAGAAAACCTCGGGAGTAGCATTCACAAATGCTTATCCAGCAGAAGTACAAGAAATTGTAGGAAGAACTGGAACAAGAGGAGGAATTACTCAAGTTAGAGCTAAGGTTCTAGATGGTAATGACAAAAATAAAATCTTAAGAAGAAATGTTAAAGGCGCTATTGCAGTTAAAGACATTATTATGCTAAGAGAAACTGAAATTGAAGCAAGATCATTAAGAGTTTCTAAAAGAGGAAAGAGATAATGGCTAAATGTACTTTTTGTGGAAAAGAAATTGAAATCGGTACAGGAACATTATACATTAAAGACGATTCTAAGATGTTTAATTTTTGCACATTAAAGTGTAAGAAAAACCATTTAAAATTAAAGAGAAACCCGGTTCATACTAGATGGACATTAAGATTCAAAAAATGATTGAAAGAACTCTAGTCCTAATCAAACCTGATGGAGTAGAGAGAGGTCTAATCGGTGAATGTATCAAAAGATTTGAACAAAGGGGTTTCAAAATAATTGGTATGAAAATGGTCTGGACAGACAAAGATCATGCAATGAGGCATTACACCGAAGACATTGCAAAAAGAAATGGTGAACACGTTAGAAATTATCTTTTAGAGTTTATTACTTCTGGACCAGTTGTAGCAATGGTAATTGAAGGAGTTAATGCTATTGAAAACATTAGAAAATTAGTAGGTTCAACAGAACCAAAATCAGCAATCCCTGGAACAATTAGAGGCGACTTTACACATGTAAGTTATGAATATGCAGACTCTAAAAAAATTGTTGTTAAAAATTTAATTCATGCTTCATCTGATAAAACTGATGCAGATACTGAAGTACATTTATGGTTCAACGATAATGAGCTTCATGGATATGATCTAACCCACGATAAGCATATAAAGGAATAATTTCTAATACATTTATGGCAAAAAGGGGTGCTAAGAGAGACATTAAGTTCTCTGTCGAAATTAATACTGAAGGTATCAACAGTTTTCTAAAAAAAATTAAGAAAAAGAAAGATAAAACTATTAGAAAATTAAGCAACATAACCAAAAGATTTTCCAAATACGAAGAACCATTCTGTGAAATAAGACAAAATCACAAAAGAATGAAAATTGTAATAAAACTTCCGGATGTTAAAAAGAAAGACATTCTTCTAAATGTTTCTGATGGAAAGATTGAAATTAAAGCAGAAGCAAGAGAAAGAAATGGTAAAATAATAAAAACATTCCATAGGATAATTGATATTCCAAAATGTAGCGTACCTAAAAGAATGAATGCTAACATCAAAAATGAAACTTTAAAATTAGATTTGCCATTTAAACTGTAAAAAGGCCAGTTGGCCTAAGAACAATCTATTACTTTATCTTTGTCAATGGCAATAATCACTGCCTTATCTTTAATCCTTTTTCTAATCAATTCATTTGATAAGAATTTACGCTTATCAAAATTCCAGTTTTCACTAAGTTCAGACTCAGACTGTATACTAATATTGTACACCATAATCTTCACCCCCATGAAAGATTCGATATTTTTAGCTAAATTCTACTAAAAGTAATGTTTATATACCAATATATACTTATTCAATATAGAAAATATACTCTATATTTTCCCACTAAATCAGTTAAAAACATAATGGAGTTTTTCTCATGGAATACAGAAAATTAATCAAATTTGGAAATAGTTCCCATGTAATCTCCATTCCAAAGGATTGGCTAAAAAGAAACAATATGAGTAAAGGAGATGTTGTTTACTTTGAAGAAGATGACAAAGGAGATATTGTTATTTCATCAAAAAACCCTGAAGAAAGAGAAGAAAAAAAGATTGTAAACATAAACATTGATGACCTTTCTACAAAGGAAATTGAGCTTGAAATAGTTGCAAGTTATATGAAAGAATTCAACACAATAAACATCAAGGGGAAAGAAATCAAAAAGAGAGAAAAGGAAATTAGAGAAATTCTAAAAAGATTAGTTGCAATTGAAGTTATTGAACAAACTGATAAAAAAGTAGTTGCAAAAGACTTCTTAAACATTAAAGAAATAAGGCTTGAAGATCTTAGAAAAAGATTAGACATTGTAATTAAAAGCATGCTCCATGATTCCAAACTAGGCAATGGTAAGGGACAATTTGAAAGTGTTATTACTAGAGATTTAGATGCAAATAGATTCGCATATTTACTATTCAGAGTACTTAGAAGATGTATTGAAAAACCTGGAATAAAAAAAGAAGTAGGTTTAACATCATTAGAAGTAGTAAATGAACAAACATTAGTTCTTACAATGGAAAGAATTGGAGATTTAGCTAAAAGAGTTTCTAGAGAAGACAGTAGGGCAAAACTATCCTCTTCAGAAATAAAAGAACTTAATGGACTATATGATAAGATAACTGAAAATTACAATAACGCAATAAATGCATATCAGAAAAAGGATTATGACATATCTAGAAAAGTTTATTCAGAGAATAAACTAATTCAAAAATCGTGCGACAAATCAAAAGATAAGATAAAATCTCCAAATGCATTCAAAGTACTCAACCTCATAAGGGAAATGTCAAATAACATCTCACTTATCGGAGAAGTAGGTATAATGAATTCTCAAAGTACATTAACCAATGTTTCTTTTGAATAAGAAGATTTATAATATCTCAAAAAGAGCTTGCCACATGACTAAGGGTAAAAAAAATGATCAGACAACCAATTGTAGTAATAGCAGGGCATATTGACCACGGTAAATCAAGTATTCTAGAAAGAGTTAAAGGCATTTCCATCACAAAAGGTGAATCTGGAGGAATAACCCAATCAATTAAATCATATAACATTCCAATCCAATCCATAGAAAAATGCTGTGGATCCCTTCTAAAAAGCCTTAATCAAGAAATTACAATACCTGGATTACTTTTCTTAGACAGTCCAGGTCACGCCGCATTCAATAATATGAGGAAACGTGGCGGAAACCTTGCAGATTTAGCAATTCTTACAATAGATATCAATGAAGGAGTAAAAGATCAAACAATCGAATGTATTCAAATCTTAAAGGAATATAAAACGCCATTCATAATTGCATTAAATAAAATTGACCTAGTTCATGGATGGAGATCCAATGACAAAAAAAACATTCTAGATAATATTAATTCCCAAGCCGAAACTGTTAGGCAGCAAATGGATACTAAACTATACGAAGTTCTAGGAGTTTTAGCAGAACATGGAATTAATTCAGAAAGATTCGATAGAGTGACAGATTATACTTCTCAAGTTGCAATGGTGCCTGTTTCAGCAAAAACAAATGAAGGCATTCCAGAATTATTTATGGTATTAACTGGATTAGCACAAAAATATTTGGAAAAATCCCTTAACATTTCTGAAGAAGGTGAAGGGAAAGCAACAGTTTTAGAAATCCAAGAAGATGTGGGCGTTGGAACTACTTTAGATGTAATATTATATGACGGTCAACTAAAAAAAGGAGACCAAATACTTGTAGGAACTTTAGACGGTCCAGTTGTTACAAAAATTAAAGGATTATTTGAACCTGAAGGTAAGAAACTAAAAAATGTTGATAAGATCCATGCAGCTTATGGAGTTAGAATTTCAGCTCAAGACGTTAAAGGCGTTGTTGGTGGTATGCCATTGATTGTTGCAAACACAAATTTAGAACAAAAAGCAGCAGAACTTCAAACTGAACTTGAAGGCGTAATGATTGACACTGAAAAAGAAGGTGTAATCGTAAAAGCAGATACATTAGGAAGTTTAGAAGCACTTACAGCATTGTTAAAAAAAGAAGATATCAAAATAAAAAAAGCATCCATAGGAAATATATCTAAAAAAGATTTAGCAGAAGCATCTTCAGAAAATGAAGTTGCAAATAAGGTAATTCTTGGATTTAACATTAAATCTTGTGAAACTGACCCTCAAGTAAAAACAATTCTTAATGGAGTTATTTACAAAATAATTGAAGATTACACTGAATGGAAAGAACAGTTAAGCAAAGCTGCAGAAACAAAAAACTTAGAAGAACTTACAAGACCCTTCAAAATAACAATTCTAAAAGGATGCATATTTAGACAATGTGGACCTTGTGTGGTAGGTGTAGGTATTGAAGGCGGAATTCTAAAAACAAATTCAAAACTAATGAAAAAAGATGGATCAAAGGCATCCTATGTAAAAAGTATTCAACATGAAAAAGAAAACATCCGTCAAGTTGAAGCAGGAAAGGAAGTAGCAGTATCTATTCCAGATTTAACTGCAGGAAGACAAATCAATGAGAATGAAGTTCTTTATTCTAACTTAACAGAAAACGAATTCCTCGAACTTAAGAAAATGAAGAAATTACTAAAGCCTCAAGAAATTGAAATTCTTAAAGAAATTGCAGTAATCAAAAGAAAAGATAAGCCCTTATGGGGAATCTAAATCATCTAAATAATATTTTAGAGAATAAATTATATCTGAAGAGCTAGTTACAATTCCCATATTATTCACCGTACCATCATCGATATCATATGTTCCAGTTGCAAGACCAAAAAAAATGGGATTTTCTTCAAGGGGATTGATAAAGCTTGGAGTTCCACTATCCCCATGATTTATTTTGAGAGATATAAAACTAAAACCTCTCTTTGTAGAATCATCTAAGGAAGGACCCTTATGTTTTTTAGGAAAATCATCTTGAAGATTAAACAGTGCATGTTCTGAACAAATCACTGTACCGCCTTCATGAACAACAGATTCATAGGGCGAAACTAAAGAATACGTAAAAAAACCAACAATTTCCCCACATAAAGATTTAGAAGTATTTACAAATTTTAAAGGATGAGTTTTAGGATCTTTTCCCGTTTCAGCAACTAAGACTGCATAGTCTAAAGATTCACTGATAAGTTCTGTTCTTCTAATGGGATAAACATTTCCTTGATAATCAATAATTGACCCATTGACAATACCTTCACGATTAACATGACGAGCCATATGTTCAACAGTTAAAACAAGCCCACTATCATCGATTAAATATCCGTGGGCAATCTGTCCTGAAGCCTTAATCAAAACTAAATTATCCCTAACATTGTTTTCAAATATATTTTCATCCAATGAATCATCAAAAAAATTTCTTAATGCATCTAATCTAATGGGATCATCGGCCAAAGAATATTTATCTCTACTCATCAAACCTTCCAATTTACTTGATTCTTTAGATTCAATAACGGGAGGAATTAATTGAGAATCCAATATTTCCAATCCAGGATTAGCACAGCTAAGCCCTGCCAATAACCCTCCAGCTAAAAAAAGTCTGTTCATACTCAAATCACTAAACTATCCAAGATTAGTCGATTTATAAAAATTTCCCGTAGTAACCTTTAAAAACCCAAAATAACCTGCTTTTGAAACAATGGCAGAAGAAATCAAATGTAATATCAGTAGCCCTAAAGATGGTAAAACCTATTCTAAACCAGTAGAACAAACACTTCTATCAGGTAGAAAAGTTGGAGAAACTATTCCAGGAAACTTATTTGGTTTAACAGGTTACGAATTAAAAGTTACAGGCGGTTCAGACTCTGCAGGTTTCCCAATGAGACCAGAAATAGAAACAACTCACAGAAAAAGAATTTTAGTTCAAACAAGTGTTGGCGTTAAAGTAAAGAAGAAAGGCGAATACAGAAGAAAAACAGTTAGAGGAAATATTATTAGTGAAGCAACTGCTCAATTAAATTTATTAGTTTCTAAGTACGGAACAAAGCCAATTCCAGAACTTCTAAATCCCGAAGTTAAAGAGGAAGCTCCTGAAGAGAAAAAAGAATAATTCTAAGGATATGGATGTTTTTCTTTAGCATACATTATCAATTCACAAACTTCCCTAACTGCACCATTACCACCTTTTCTCTGAGTAACGTAATCTGCAACTTTCTTGACTTGATCAAATGCATTACCCGTAGCAATACCTAATCCTGATTTGTTTATAACTCCAATATCATTTAAATCATCTCCGACAAAACAAACTTCATCAAATTTCTACTTTTTATCTCTTCTAAAAAGTTTCCTAATTTATCATTCAGTCCATGAGTGCAAGGTATCTTTAATTTTTTAGCTCTTGTGGCAACAACTTTATTAGTTTCTCTTGATAGAATTACAACATCGATCCCACAATATTTTCTAACAAATTCTAAGCCCAATCCATCAGCCCTATCACATTTAACAGATTCTAAATTATCTTCACCAACATAAACACCTCTGTCTGTCAAAGTACCATCAAAATCTAAGCAAAGAAGTTTAATCTTTGCAAACTTCTCCTTAATCCCCATTTCCAATCCATCGAATAATGCTTTCATAAAATAAAAGTAATCTAAATCCCTTTTAAAAGTTGTCAAAATCAAAAACCCTTATAAACAGCCAATTGAAGTATCTAAATATGCCTACAGCTAAAAAAACAACAAAGAAAGTAACTCAACCAGAGATAAGTATAGGACTTGTAGGTCATGTAGATCACGGAAAAACAACTTTAACAGAACGATTCTCAGGTAAATGGACAGATACTCATTTTGAAGAAATCAAAAGAGGAATTACCATTAAATTAGGTTACGCAAATTCATCATTCTATAAATTCAAAAATAAGGAAACAGGAAAAATAGATTATTCTTCTAAAGAAATTGGCCCTAACAAAGAAAAAGGCGAACTAACAAGAACTGTTTCTTTCATCGACGCTCCTGGACACGAGTCCTTAATGGCAACAATGATTTCTGGAGCAGCAATTATGGATGGAGCTGTTTTACTAGTTGCAGCAAATGAAAAATGTCCACAACCTCAAACTGAAGAACATCTAATGGCATTAGAAATAATTGGTTGTAAAAACATAGTAATCGCACAAAATAAAATTGATTTAGTTACAGAAAAAGAAGCTCAAGAAAACCACAAACAATTGAAAGCATTCCTTAAAGGAACAATTGCAGAAAATGCACCAATAGTTCCAATCTCGGCACAAAGAGATATTAATGTTAATCACTTAATTAATGCAATCGAAGAAACAATTAAAACTCCAAAAAGAGATACTAAAAAAGATCCTGTGATGTATATTGCAAGAAGTTTTGACGTTAACAAACCTGGAACAGAGATTAACACTCTTGTCGGAGGCGTCTTAGGCGGTGCATTAAAAGAAGGTCAATTCAAAAATGGAGAAGAAATTACAATATTACCTGGAATGCCAATTGACAAAGACGGTAAAAGATTATGGCAACCCATCAAAAGTAAAATCATTGGGCTTCAAACAGGAAGAGATCCAATCGATGCAGCCGGACCAGGAGGTTCAATTGCAGTTCTAACTTCACTAGATCCTTATTATGTTAAGGGAGATGCATTACGTGGAAACCTTGCGGGTCATGAAGGTAAAATGCCAAATGTATGGCATGAATTCACACTTAAAACAAAATTATTAGACAGAGTTGTTGGAGATAAAGAATCAAAAGATGTTCAAGCAATCAAACTATCAGAACCATTATTATTAAACGTAAATTCTGCAGCTACTATGGGAATAGTAACTCAACTAAAAAAAGATGCAGTTAATGTTAAACTTAAGCTTCCAGTTTGTTGTACAAAAGAAGATAGAATAACTATTTCTAGAATGATGGGTAACCGTTGGAGACTTATTGGTTACGGAACCATTGAGTAGCTTATAAATTATTATTCCCCAGTATATATTTCTTTAAATATTAACTTAGCTTAAAACTAGTATAGTGACTGAGTCCGAATTTGATGTAAGAGTTGAAGAGTATATTAATTGGCAAGATAGTCCATACAGTCATTCTATAAGTCCAGCTAATCCGGAAAGAATAAATGGTGTGGGAGACGCATTGAGATCATTGGGCGTTGAACCTACAAAAGAATTATCTCTTGAAAATGTTGCAGTCATAAGAAACCCTTTGCAAAAATATGCTATGACAGATAATCAAAGAATTGCAATACGATTGGGAGCAAATTTTATGAGAACTCAGGTAACTTTTGAATGTGTTGCTGATGAAAGTTTAACTACAATACTAGATGCATTAGGCGTAGAAAAAGCTAAACAGGGCGCAAATAATGATTTAGCAGCAATAGATCTTTGCAGAAAAATATATTTTGGAGATTATTAAATTTCTTCAGCTTTTAATCTCGCATTATCTACAAAACCTGTGGGTGTCCAAAATCCTTTAAGGAAAGTTTCATCAATTTTCTTCCTTCCTTCGCCTTCGTAAACAACACCTTGTCTAAAAAATTCTTCCAATGCTCTTTGAACAGGCTGAGCACAGTACCTGAGTTCTGCAACAGAGCCAGCATTAAGGTTTCCTTCTGAATCAAAATTACTCCTGTTTCCTTCCACAACATGAAATCCATATGAAGGATCGATAGCCACTTCATTTAACAGCCTCACTTTTTCAGCACAAACTTTGGGATCGTTCG
>JABHVN010000041.1 GCA_018658265.1 Candidatus Woesearchaeota archaeon
GGGATTGCTTTATTTTTAATAAAGTCGTTTACGTTCTTTGAAAGAGCGTAAGCATCTTGGTAGTTTTGAATGTTTGACCAACCGTTTTGTAGTCTGTCATATTCAGCTTCTAATTTAGCTTGATCAGCTTCCATTTCACTGATTAAAACTCTTGCACCTGAAACGTCCTTTACACTTTTAGCGTCAACTTCATCAATGATTTCAGTTGTTCTAATAATTAGTGTATCTACGCTTCCAAGTACCCATTCAGCCTTACATGCGCCAGCTCTACCTGTTGCAACATAGATTGCGCCTTTAAATTCATCATTCCAAAAGTTTCTAATTTTGTTTAATACTGAATTAAGGTCATCTCTTGTTGCTGTTTGAGGATCTAATGCTTGAACATCAGCCTTTAAGTTTTCAGCTTTAGCGATAACATCGTCAAGGTATGCGTTACCTTTATCGTTGTCAATACAACTATTATCTACGCCTTTCTTTAAAGTCTCCATTTCATCTTGGATTCCGTCAAGTAGTTTTACTAATTTGTTTTGTACTTCTACTGCGTCATCTCTAGAAACTGAGTCTCTCTTCCTAACTAAGTCTAATGTTTTTCTAACATCTTGTGCTAGATTTTTAACATGGTTAGTAGTTTTGCCTATTTGGTTCTTTGCTACTTCTGCCCTTTTCAAAAAATTTGCATTTAATGTTTTTGCGTCGTCAGCTGGACCTGCAATTACTGCCGGAACCATTGCAACAACAAAAAGGGAAAGTACTAGCAAAGCACTTATTTTGTTCATTGTGTTTTTCATTTGTTTTTTCTCCGTTTTCGAAACCATTCGAGGTTTTGATCATTATGCCACTTTTCTTTGTGACTTGATATTTACATGATCTAATTTGTTTATAAAGAAACTTGCCGTTTCCTTTATTTCTAAGTTTAATTTACTTTAGATCTCTTTAACTAGGTTAGAATTTACTTTTTGTTAAGAAATAAGGTTATTTTAGTCTTTGTTTCTTATTTTAGAACTATTTCTTTATTTTTCTTTAAACACATGCGAAACTACATGAATTTGACATTCCTTCGTCTTCCCATCTTAATGGGAATTGACATGTGTTAGCGAAGCCAAAGTTGGAAGGGTTGTTGTTTGCTTGAGCTATATCATATCTAATGTTGTTACAAACTCTGTTTGCTGATATGTTATGGTATTGGGTGTTTGGTCTAAAGTAGATACCTACAAAACTATTATCTTCAATTAGGTTATTTGTTATGGATGCGTTTTCTGATTCTTCTATGAATATACCTACCTTGTTATTTGTTATTGTGCTGTTTTCTACTGTAATGTATCTTGTTCTTTTTAGGTAAACTCCTGCCCTAAAGTCTTCAATATTACAGTTCTTTATTGTTGTTCCACTGTTACCATTGAAGTGAATTCCATTATTTGTTCCAACTCCACTTATAGTGTATCCGTCACAATCGAGAGTTATATCACTTCTTTTAATAGTGAAACATGTTGATGTAGTGTTAACATCATTCTTTAGCGTAAGATCTCCGTATAGTGGGCCACAAACTGAATCTGTTTGAGTTTCATTGGATTCGTAAAATGCAGCCATACTACTTGTATAGTAACCTGTTAAACCTATGATGTCTGTATCATTATCTTGGTCTAAATCTGCAGCATCTGCCCAAATTCCTCCGCCATATCCTGCGGTATTTGTAACTACATGTTCATTCCATACTCCTTGTTTGTACTCATGCCACGCTATTTTTTTATCGTCCCAAGAAGTGCTAATAACATCAAAATCTCCATCGTTGTCAATGTCAGCAGTTTTTGCAGATGCAGGCAAATTCACGTTTGTAGAAACATTCATTTCATTCCATGACGGTGATGTAAAATTTCCGTTATGTAAAAATAATGCAATTCTGTCATCATCTTCTATTGAACTTAAGATGTCCATATCTCCGTCTTGATCTATGTCTTTTACATGTATAGATGTAGGTCTGTTTAAATTGCTAACAATTATATTTCTATTCCAACTTCCAAGGTTATCATTCTCAAACCAGACAAGTTCTCCATCAAATTTTGCATTCCCAATGACATCTAAATCTCCATCATTGTCAACGTCTGCGTAATTAACTCCCCAGGATCCATAAACATCTGTAGAAATATTAGTTTCTGTCCAAGAAGGAGTTATATTCCCATCATTTTCATACAGGATGATTCTATCTTCTCCACCCACAGATACAAGTATATCTATGTCTCCATCCCCGTCTATATCCACAGGATTGGCATAGTTAACAAAATATAAATTTGTAGCAAGATATCTTACAAAGAAGTTTGGAGGAGTGTTTCCATCATTTTCATACCATTCTACTCTTTCATCTCTTAAGATTGCACTAATAAGGTCCATGTCTCCATCCCCGTCTATATCTGCGGAATTTAATGAGTTGGGATTATCTATATTTGTAGTAATTACATGTTCTGTCCAATTGAGGGGAAAATTTCCATCATTTTCGAACCAAACAACTCTGTCATCCATTCCATTCCATGCAACCATTGCAAAGTCTTCATCTCCGTCGTTATCTAAATCTGCAATGTTCCCATAAATTGGTCCCCAAATAACTGGATCTGAAGCTATTTCGTTTTTAACCCATCCAATTTCTGGATCGATTAAGAATTCTTCTTTAGGTCCCAGTGTTTTGCTGATTTCTACAGTGATATAATTTTTATTGTTTTTTGAATGAATGTATACTTCATAATCTAGATTAATAATGTCTTTGAAGTCGTAATAGACGTCTTCGAAATAAATAGTATGCCCAATTAATTCAGTTCTATCTTCTTTGAAATGGTGTTTTACTGTCGATGCTTCAAAGTATTGAGGTTTTTTGTTTATTTGATAAATTTCTCCATTCCATTCCACTTCGTTAACAGTTATTTCATGATTTATTGCGAATGTAACTTTTTGTTTTTTGTTTAAATTGTTTGTTAGAATATATGCCTGTTTGATTGGCCTTTGATTTGTGTTAAATAATCCATAATCTCTCTTTTCATAGATTGATTGGATGTTTAATGATTGAGAGTTATAATTTGTTAAAATTTTATTAATGTCTGAGGTTTCTTCTTGAGAAAATTCTTCATTTTTATTGTTTTTTATTTCTAAATTAATGCTTTGGATATTCTTTATATTTGGAAAATGATGTACTGCATTGGAGTCTGAGATATAGTTAATTCCATTTTTGTGATAATTTTGTTCTTCTATGCTGTTTAATAAATCTTCAAAGGTTTCTTCTGCCAATACTGTTGTCGAGAAGATTAATATTGTAAAAATAATTGAAATTATTGTTAGTTTTTTCATTTTAAATATATACTCTAAACCTTCTGTTAAAGGAGATAGTTCTGTTTAAAAGTTTTCCCGTTGCTCAGAAAAATATTCAAGTTATATTTTAGTTGAAAGATATATGTCTATGGTGCGTAACTATATGGTTAAATTTTAATGAAAAAATTAATGGTGATGCTCTGCAGCATCGGCTTCTTCTTTGGTAGTATGTATTGTACCTTCTTCGTGTTCAGGATCAGCATAAATAGAATATAATTTAAGATCTCGATCTTCCGAAGTATTTTTTACGTAGTGGGCAGTTCCTGACGGAATTACAACTACATCGTCATCTTTTAGATTGTATTCAGTTTCATCGATTTTAACATAAGCTTCGCCTTGTTCTACTCTAATAAACTGATCTATGCCTGTGTGGGTTTCTAGAGGAATGTCTTCTCCAGGTTTTAAACTCATAACTACAAGTTGAATTTTTTGTCCAGTAAACAATACTTTTCTGTAGTTATCATTCTCTAATGTTTCTTTTTCAATATTTGTTTTGTATCCAGTCATTTTTCATAATTTGCTATCTGAGTTTATATAATTTTTCTTTAATTAACATTCTTGTAAAAAAGAATGCTGCGATCCATTTACATTTTGACCTTGTGGATCGATTTAGGCATAATGCTCGATTTTTAAAAATAGAAATCTGGATACATAAGATATATAAGGATATTATAATCCTTAAATTGATAAATGGGTGTTAAATATGTCTGAACTTTCTTTTTTTATACTTTCTCTTACGTCTTTGTTTGCCATCATTAATCCTTTGTCAACTGCAATTATTTTTATAACTATTAATCAAAATAGTACTGCCGAATGGAAAAAGAGTATGGCTAAAAAAGCATGTATTTCTGCGGCAACTATTCTAATTTTAAGCACATTTCTAGGTTTTTTGATTTTTGATTTTTTTAATATCTCCCTTAGCGCTTTAGAAATTTCAAGTGGAATAATCTTGCTTTTTATTGGATTTAAAATGGTTAACCCATTACTCAAACAAAAAGAAATACTTCCTGAACATAAAAAAGAAATAATTGAAAAAGAAGATATTTCTTTAGTTCCTTTAGCAATCCCATTTATTTCTGGTCCAGCGGCAATTGCAACAACGGTAACACTTTCTGTTGAAGGTGGAAAATTTGGAGAAGTTATTGTTATTGCTGCAGTGATACTTATTTCTTTTTTGACCTACATTCTATTACTTAAAGCAAATACTATCAAGAAATTTTTGAAGGATAGTGGGACAAAGGCAGTAGAGAAAATTATGGGACTTATTATCTTGGCACTGGGAACCCAATTTATTTTGAATGGAATCAAAGGATTTGTTGAACTATTATAGTTAAAGAAGCGCCGCGACCCGGATTTGAACCGGGATGCCCAAAGGGCCAAACTTTCCAGGCTTGTGCGATACCAGATTACGCGATCACGGCAGGCTATATCTTGTTGGATTAATTTTAATTTTTAAGACTTTCTTTAAGTTATAACTGATAGTTGTAACTCATTAATTAGTCCATTTTTTGAACTGATATATACATTATAGAATGTTTACTAAATATATCGACAATCTTTAAATATGATTTTTACCTTGTTATATTCGATAGATATGACACCTAAATTTAAGTGTTGTACTCTCACAATGAAGCCTTTGGATGAAAGTCAAAGAGATTCGCTCTTAGCTAAAATTCTTAGGGTAGGAGAAAAGAGGAAGAAAGTTTACGCTGTCGAAGCAGCTAAGGAATTAAGGGAACTAAGAAAGAATGGATATGATGTGGATAGTTACTTTACAGTGTTTTGGAGTTTCATTGAGAGATACAGCCTACGGTTATGAGTAAGGAAATAGTCCTAGTTTATTCTATTGAGTTCTATCTAAGTTTTGTTTATTTTGTTTGACAATTTTTTATCGAAAAGGTTTCTAAATTTAAAACCCAAGTTTTATAAATAAGTAAGATATTCTTACTTTATGGAAATAACTAAATTAAGTACAAAGGGGCAGATAGTAATCCCTGAAAAATTACGTAGTGACTTGGAAGTTGGAGAAGCATTTGTAGTGATAAAAAAAGAAAATCTTCTTGTTTTAAGGAAGATAGAAGGTTTGAGTAAAACCGAAATCCAAGAATTAGAAGAATTGCAAAAAATCTGGAATGAAATTGATAAAGGGAACTGCAAAACTTCAACTCAAGATGGGTTTATTAAAGAAATGGAATCTTGGTGATTTTAGTGGAAAGGAAAATAACACTTTCTTCAACTTTTTCTAAACAAATTAAACGTTTAGATGATAATCTTAAGGTATTACTCAAGAAACAGATTCTTAAAATAATGCATAATCCTCAAGTTGGAAAACCTCTAAAATATTTAAGGGGAGAAAGAGCGTTATATTTGAAACCATTTAGAATAGTTTATTCTTATGTAGAAAATAGGAACGAAATAATTTTATTGAAATTTGATCACAGAAAAAGGGTGTATAAATAATTATTCTATTAATTCAATTTCAATATCGACGTCTTTAGGAATTGGTACTCTCATAACCATTCTTAATGCACGTTCATTATCTGCTAGATCAATAAGTCTTTTGTGAATTCTCATTTCGAATTTATCGAAAGAAGCTTTTCCATCACCACAGGGACTTTTTCTTGTAGTATGTTTAAGAATTTGAGTTGGGATTGGAATTGGTCCAGAAATTTTTGTTTTTGTGGATTTTGCGATGTCTTTAATGTCTCCACAGATTTGATTTAGTTCTGCGATGTTTGTACTCGCTAAATTTATTCTTGCTTTTGCCATTTGTAGTTTTTATTTTAGAAATTGGATTTATAAGGTTTTTGATATTTAAGATTTGGTTTTATTCATAATGTTCTCTACTGCCATTTTAAGCTCATTTATCCTAGATATCATGTCCTTACACTCTCCTAGGGATAGTTCTTTTCCATAATAATTAATGTCATTTCTCAGCTTCCGTATTTCATCAAAATCATCCCCTAGTGAAGATTTATTCATAATTTCTTTAAGAAATGAGGTGTAACATTCATGATTATATATTTTAAATCCTTTTTTGAGAGTTAATGCTTCTAATAATTCTCTCAAAGAGTCATAGGCTAATGAAACTTTAGAAGCAAGAGTTGTATCATTGAATGGTAGAAATTCCTGAGATTTCATTTTTTTCTTACTTGTTTGTATGAGTGAACTAATAAGACCTTCATCAAAATCAACGTTTTTTACTATTCTTTTTTGATTGCATTCTTCCCAGTCCATTATAACTTTATTCTACCTTCTAATTTATAACCATTGACTATATTATTTCGAAGCTCTTTATTTTTTATATGTTCTAAATCCTTGAAAGATAATGCCTGAATTTTTCTTTTAAGTTTTTTCTCAAATATATTTAAATTAATTTGTTTTTTTGAAGAAATAATTGCAAAATCTACATCTGAATCTTGAGTGTTTTCCCCCTTTGCTAGTGAGCCGAAGAGAATAATTGTAGGATTAATTAGTTTTTCGTTAAAATACTTTAGAATTCCTATTTTTTCAAATCTTTGTTTCCAATATATTTGTGCAAGATTTTTGAATAGTGAACTATTATTTGCCCAAAAAAGAAGGTATTGTCTGTCTTGTTGTTTATGTAGAAGGTTTTCTTTAGATAAATTTGAAAGAATTTTGGATGCCGTTGGAGGACTTACATTTATTGTTCTTGCATACTCCCTTACGCTGAACCTTCTATGACAGTCTTCAAAGAAAGGTTTTAGATTGTTAATTATGTTTAACATGTGTTAAGTTTATTTAACACTTATTAATAAATCTTTCTATTTGAAGAAAATTATAAAAAATACTTGGTAAGGGTTTTACCCTTACTTTTTCTTAGTAATGTCTATACACATACCTGCTGCTACTGTAGCGCCTGCGTCCCTAATTGCGAACTTAGACATTTGAGGAATCTCGCTGAATTGCTCAATTACTACTGGCTTTGTAGGTTTTAGTAGTACAACTGCTGCGTCCCCGGTTTTTAACATATCTGGGCTTTCTTTAAGAACTGCACCAGTTGCTGGGTCTAGCTGTTGTTTCAATTCTATGAATTGACATGCTACTTGTGATGTGTGTATGTGGAATACTGGAGTGTATCCTTGGGTGATAACAGTTGGGTGATTCAAAATCATAATCCTTCCTGTAAATTCACTTGCAACTACTGGAGGATTGCTTGCCTCACCTAGTACGTCTCCACGTGCAATATCTTTCTTTCCGATACCACGCACGTTGAATCCAACATTATCTCCTGGAATTGCTTCTTGAACTTGTTCATGGTGCATCTCGATAGATTTAACTTCACCAGGAACTCCTTTCCCTTCTCTTCCAGGTACGAAAACAACTTTTTGTCCAATCTTTAGAACTCCAGTTTCAATTCTTCCAACAGGAACTACTCCAATACCAGAAATGCTGTAAACATCTTGGATAGGTAGTCTTAATGGTAAGTCTACTGGTTTTTCTGGCTCATCGAATAAGTCGATTTGCTCAGCAACAGTTGGTCCTTTGTACCAAGGCATATTTTCACTTTTATTGAAAATGTTATCGCCTTCAAAAGCACTTGCTGGAATAAAGTTAACTTTGTCAGGAACATATCCTGCAGTTTGAATTAATTTTGTTAATCCTTCTTTAACTTCATTGAATTTAGCTTCATCGTACTTCACAGTGTCCATTTTGTTTACTAAAACACATAGTTGGTTTACACCTAATGTTTTCAATAACCATAAATGTTCTTTAGTCTGAGCCATAGCTCCTTCAGTTGCAGCTACAACTAAAAATGCTACATCAGCTTGTGAAGAACCTGTAATCATGTTTTTAACAAAGTCCTTGTGTCCAGGTGCATCAATAATTGTTGCTTCATATTTACCTGACATGTACTTCTTGTAAGAAAGATCAATTGTAACCCCTCTTTCTTGCTCTTCTTTTAAGTTATCCATAACAAAAGCGAACTCGAAACCTGCTTTTCCTAGTTCTTGAGCCTTGTCTTTTAGTTTTCTCATTGCTTGTTCATCTACGTTTCCTGAATCAAACATAAGTCTACCTACTGAGGTAGATTTTCCGTGGTCAACGTGACCTACGAAAATTGCGTTTAAATGCGGTTTTTCTCTTGCCATTTTTGATTTGTACTCTCCGATTATGTTATTATAATGAGTAAGCATTTGCTGAAAGTGATTTATAAAGATTTTGGTGAGGAATTTGAGTAAATTGTTAAGAAATTATAGTTTATTTAACAATCTTTTTAAACTAAATTAGGATTAAATACGTGTGCGTAGGAAAAAGAGGATGATTAAGAAGAGGAATGCACAAGCTGCCTTTGATAACATGGCGTTATTAGGACTTGTTTTATTAGTTTCTATTGCAGTGTTTTATTATGCTTCTGAAGCTTCTAATACTAATTCAATTTA
>JABHVN010000042.1 GCA_018658265.1 Candidatus Woesearchaeota archaeon
AAGACTCTCATGAACTTAGACATATCTGAGAAATATCTACCTGTACTGTAAATCAACAATAGTATTCCTCCAAACATAAATCCACTAGCAGCAACTTCAAACGAATAAAATAAACCAATTAAAATCAGTATAATTCCTATTGGAGAAATAATAAAGAACAAGTTTCTATTATACTCTTCTTGAGCATTGGAATATTCCTTACTACAATAATTACAATCTGAATAAACTTGACATCCATTTTCATCATAATCAAATGTAGGATCGCCTTCTTCGGAATTACATTGAGCTATTTCTTCTTCAGAAACAAAATAAACATTTTCACAAGTTTCAGGAGGAACTTCGAATCTATCTTTGAAAGCCCTAGGCCCATCTAAACCACAAAAATCTTCATATTCTGGAGCAGAATACACAGCATCAAAAAATAATCCAATAAATAATGCTGCCATTATAGCGATCGCCAATGACATTAATAACTCTTTCACCTTCATAATTTTTACTTGATTATTATGTTTATATTTGTTTCTCTTAAAAAAAACTTACATAGGATTTAATTTTATTAATTTCCATCCTAAATCTTTAACACGCTTTCTAGCAAATTCTTCCATTCCTTCTTTAATGATTATGATGTCTGTCTTGTGCAAGTTATTATTTATCTTAATTTCAATTCCACTGTAAAGGTCCCACCACGTTTTGGATACATCAAGAGATTTCCAAGTGGAGGGCTTATTGGCCCCATTTAAAAAAACCATCACATCTATATCACTTCCAAGGTGACCATTATAACATTCAGAATATTTCCCAAATTTGCCATTTGCCAAACTTCCAAAAATATAAGCTTCTGAACCTTTTGGCAAATCATCTATAATCCATCTAGATATTTTATCCAAAATTTTAGTTTGTCCAGAATAAATAAACTTCTTAGGTTTTTCCATAGATTCATTAAGATTATCAAAGTTATATGCCTTCCTAACGTCCATTTAGAAAACCTTATAAACAGTTTTCACAAAAAATCCTCATGGCAAAAGACATGGGTGAAACCGTAAAAATATTAATGAGAAAACCTGAACAAATCAGGAATATCGCTATTTGTGCCCATATTGACCATGGTAAAACTACATTCTCAGACAATTTACTTGCAGGAGCAGGAATGCTTTCAGAAGAACACGCAGGTAAACAATTAGCTTTAGATTTTCACGCAGATGAACAAGCTAGAGGAATTACAATTGATTCATCTTCAGTATCTATGGTTCATGAAGTAAATGGCCAAGAACATTTAATCAACTTAATCGATACTCCTGGACACGTTGACTTTGGTGGAGACGTAACAAGAGCAATGAGGGCAGTTGATGGTTGTATCGTTTTAACAGATGCAGTTGAAGGAATTATGCCTCAAACAGAAACAGTTCTTAGACAAGCATTGAGAGAACATGTAAGACCAATTTTATTCATTAACAAAGTTGATAGATTAATTAGAGAAGTTAAATTAACACCTGAAGCAATGCAAGAAAGATTTGTAAAAATCATTGCTGCAGTTAACGCATTCATCGACAAGATTACACCTGAAGAACATAAAGGTAAATGGAATGTAAACGTTCAAGATGGTTCTGTTGCATTTGGTTCAGCATTTCACAATTGGGCATTATCAATAGACTATATGCAGAAAAAAAGTATTTCATTCAAAGATGTAATTGAACATTACTCAGATCCAAATGACGATAACAAATACAAAGAGTTAGCAAAAAAAGCTCCACTACACGAAGTAGTTCTTGGTTCAGTAGTAAAACACTTACCAAATCCAGTTACTGCACAAAAATACAGAATTCCTAATATCTGGCACGGAGACGTTGAGTCCCCTGAAGGAAAAGCAATTCTAAGCTGTGACCCTAACGGAGAACCGGCATTTGTTTGTGTTAAGATTGTTATTGACCCTCATATGGGAGAAGTAGCAGCAGGAAGAATGTTCTCAGGAACAATCAAACAAGGACAAGAAGTATATCTAAATGGTGGAAAGAAAAAGGTAAGAGTTCAACAAGTTAGTATTTACAAAGGTGCACAAAGACTTCAAATGGATGAAGTTGTTGCAGGCAACATTGTAGGAATTTCAGGATTGAGAGGAGTATTCTCAGGTGAAACTGTTTCCTCACAACCAATTGAACCTTTCGAGGCAATTAGTCACATATTCGAACCAGTAGTTACAAAGAGTATTGAAGCTGCAAAATCTGCAGATCTTCCAAAATTAATTGAAGTACTTAGAAAAGTTTCAAAAGAAGATCCTTCTATTAAAATTGAAATTAATGAAGAAACCGGTGAAAACTTATTACATGGTATGGGTGAATTACACTTAGAAGTTGTTGAAAATAGAATTAAAACAGAGAAAAATGTTGATGTTAAAACTTCACCACCAATTGTTATTTTTAGAGAATCAGTTGAAAAAATATCTCCTCAAATGGAAGGTAAATCTCCTAATAAACACAATAAATTTTATGTAATTGTAGAACCTTTAGACGAAAACATTGCAAAGGCAATCAAAGATGGAATACTTCCGGAAGGAAGAGTTAAGAAAAATGATAAAGTTCTATATGGAAAATTAGATGAGATTGGAATCCCAGTTAAAGAAGGGAAAAAAATCAGAGATATTTGTAAAGGTAACTTACTAGTAGATGGTACAAGAGGTATTGTACACATTGGAGAAGTTCAAGAATTAATCAATGAAGGTTTCGAACAAGTTATGAACCAAGGACCTTTGGCAAAAGAACCTGGAATTAACATGAAAGTAACAGTTATGGATACAAAATTACACGAAGATGCAATTCACAGAGGTCCTGCACAAGTACTTCCTGCAGTTAGAATGGCTGTTAAAGAAGCAATGGAGCAAGCAAACCCAGTAATCTTCGAGCCAATGCAAATCGTTCAAATTGACGCCCCTCACGAAAACATGGGAGACATGTCAGGCCTAATTTCAAATAAACGTGGACAATTATTAGAAATGGATCAAGACGGAGATCAAATTGTACTAAAGGCTAAATTACCTGTAGCTGAAATGTTTGGATTAAGCAATGAAATTAGATCTATGACTTCTGGCCGTGGAAACTTCTTTTTAATCGATCAAAGCTATGAGAGATTACCTAGAGAACTTCAAGAGAAGATTATCATCAGCATCAGAGAAAGAAAAGGTTTGAAGGCTGAAGATCTTAAAGAAAAAGTAGACGAGTAAACCTTGCCTAATTCTTAGAATTTAACGCATATAGCCAGTTTTATGCAAAAAGTCTATAATGTATATATAGCATATATTATATATTTCTTAATCTATCCATTTATAAATACCGAAACTAATATATATGCTCTAGTATATAGATAATTTTATGAAATCTATAGGGAGAAGAGGATTCTTGAAACATTTAGTTGCAACAGCAAGTCTTGCATTAGTCCCAACTATGAACTTACTAGGTGCAGAACAAGAACCTAGTTACAATAGGGGTTCAGAATTAAATAACACTCCAACTTATGAAGAAATAATTTCAACAAAAGAAAGTTCATTAGAAGAAAGGTTGCAAGCAGCAACTAATTTTGGTGAAGAAAATCCACAAGCATATTTAACATTTTTAGAAGATTGGTCGGATGAAGAAGGTCTTGACAAAGCAGAATTTCTAGTTGAAGCTGCAATGAGAGAAGATGTGTGCCACATGAGACATCTTAGTTTATATTTTGCGAAACAGCATGATAAGTTAGCAACAACTGAACATTTAGAAACAATTGCTCAAGCAAAAAGTAGAGGATTTTTTCCAAGATTATATGCAACTGAAGGTTTAGGTTTACTTGTAAATGATGGGGCAGTAGACACATTGTTAAAACTAACAGGAGATTCAGATGAATTCATCGGAATTGAAGCATCACTTGCATTAGAAAAAGCATTAACTGTTACAAAAGGTAAACAGAAAAAAGAAGCACAAAAAGTTCTTTATGACAGATTACTTGCAACAGATAATGATCATCTTAGGAACCACTTAAGTTGGACCTTAAGAGATGTTTATGGCGAAAGGGAATTAATTAAACAATTGAAGAAAGAAAAGAAAGAACATAAACAAAGAGCAGGGTTAATTATTGATGAATTAAAACGAAATTATATTCGTATATCCGACGGATTTAGTTACAAATCTGAAGAAATTTGTGAATTTGATGGAAAGAAGAAAGGCCTTAAAAATATTTATTCAATATGGAAAGAAAATGGTGAGAAAACAAATCTTAATCTCAAGGGCAAAAAAGATGCAAGAGTCATATTTTCTAGATATATAGAGCCAGTTAAGGAAGGGGACAAGAAAAATTGGCACTTCATGACTACCTATTCAGACCATTTCTCTTTTGTTTCAGATAGTTATCCTTCTTCATCAGATAAATCTGAAAATGCGAGTGCGGATCCAAATGGGAAGTATGTAAGGTTAACAGATAAATGGATCGAAGGGACAAACAGAATGCAAGTGATCACCTCTAGTGTGCATGAAGTGAGACATATTTATTCTCTTGCATTGGGCGAGCACCCTACACAACATAGGGGAGAAGAAAGGAGTTATCGTGAACCCCATAGCACAAGACAAATTATAGAAACCTCTACAGGACACCCTTATTATTCTGGGAAAAGTGAAGAAAAAAGTTGGAGAAAAAAACAAGAAAGGTTTGTTAAAAGCAAGATTTGGGAATATTAACTAAACCATCCGGACAAAGACTCCCACCAACTTTCAGAAGAACACTCTGGTCCAACACAATTATCTAAACAGGAACAATCAGATTGACAAGTTCCAGAACCGGACGACCCACTACCAGGATCACATTGACTTCCAGGAGGTTCGCAATCTTCCCCAGGATCAACTACATCATTGCCACAATAAGGTGGCCATTCACAACCAATTTCTGAGTCTGGACAACCACATAAGTCATCGCAAATAATAGCGGTCATTGCACAACTACCTGCATCACACCAGCCATCTCCGTCATTGTCCATTGGTAATCCTATCATTGCACATACGGATCCTGCCTTACATGTTCCTGGAGGAGGACATGAAAAGGGCAATCCTCTGTTATCAAATGGTGGAAGATTTGGTCCTGCACCCAAACCGGGAGATTCTAATTTAGGCAACTCATAACAAGAGCAAGTATTTGCCGCACAAAAAAATCCAGGGGGACAAGCCACACCAGCCTCACATTCTTCGCCTAAGTCTATAATGCCGTCCCCACAGTAATTATCTTCAATATTAGATTCATCTCGATCCATTGGGGATGAACAACCGGGATCATTTAATTGAGGATATGGGCCAAAATCTATTAAATTATCTCCATCATTATCTCTTGAATCACTACATTCCGAATTCCAACAACCACTTATATCAAATTTGCAATTGTTTGTACATTCTAAGTCTCCCCACCTTCCCCCAAAATCATTACAAGTTTTGCCATCAAAATCAGGAGGATCACATTCTTCGCTGAATTGGTTGATAATTCCGTCTCCACAATAGGGGTCCGAAGGAGGAGGGTTGCAGTAATCTTCCCTGTTGCCTACAGCTGCTGCATTCAAATTACCCACTGCATTGGGATCATTATCTATTGCAGTTGTGTAAAAACTAATTCCGTCAATCCAACCAGAATAAAAATTATCGTAATCACTATGTTGATACGCACTATTATTATGTCCGCCAGAAATTTGGAAAATAGGTTTTGGATTTAAAGTGGCCAAGTTAATGAAAGAAGAAGGCGTAGTTGTGGTTAGTAAATTAGCATCTAAATAAATTCTATCTTCTCCAGATTCAACATCCCTCACCATAACAAATTGATGCCAAGAACCATCATTAACATTGTTATTATCGAGATAATATAATTCAGTATTTATTCCGTCCTTTAATCTAACTGCAATATATTGTTCGGATAATGCCACATTCTGAGATAAATAAACTATCAATCCTTGATCAAGATCTTGATCATACAATCCAGCAATTAATTGTTGAGGACATTGTCCTGAATCTGAACACCACAGCCCATTGGAATTAAACCAAAACTCAAAACTAAAAGAATTATCTGCAAGCGCATCTGCAAGATAATCTCCTCCCAATGCAGGTTCAACTTCATAGGCATACCCTACCGCAGCACCATTTCCATCCGAAGAGTGTCCTTCATGAATTAACTGTAATCCATATTTCATTTTTCCACCAGCAAGCCATAAAGCTCCACGTTCAAAGGTATCGCTAGAATTAAAACCCAAATCCCTATCAATGACTACACGAAGATCGTAATAAGGTTCATTCACACCAGAGGTATGTTCCACTTCATCATCTGCAATACTCCAATCATTTCTATCAGGGTCAATATAGATATTATTTAATGAATATGATGCAATTTTTTCACAACTAAAACCTGAACAACATTCTCCGCTAACAATATTACATGCATCTCCAAAATCACAATCTAAATCTGAAGTACATGCATCACAACTTCCACCAGTTCCACTAGGATTTATACATGGTTGGTAACAAGATATTCCTGTCGCACCACAATCTAAATTAGTGTCGCAACTTCCGCCACCATTTCCTGGACATAAGATTGGGTCTGCATCACAAACTGAATCTGCACAATCAATACTGCCATCACAATCATTATCATATGTATCATAACACGAATCTCCAACAAGAGGATCTTCTAACGCCTCATCAGGATAAATATTAATATTGTCATCATCACAATCTGGGCCACCACATTGATAACCTTCAACTCCGTCTCCATCTCTATCACAATCTAAACAATTACCTAAACTACAGTATTCTCCATTGTCACAATCATTATCATTTTCACAACCGCCACAAACTTTACCCCCATTACCGTCAGGTAAACAAGTTCCACTTGGACAGTCATCATCAGTAGTACACTCACAGTAACATCCAAAACCTTCAGGGTCAGCAGGTTCTCTACAAGTATTTCCGTTTAAGCAACCACCATTACCATCATAAGTACAATATCCCCATTCTTCGCCAAGAGGAATTTCACAATTAACGCCATTGGAAGAATACTGAGCATCACAATCTTCTATGGTTTTACAAGCTTCACATTGTTCACTTCCAGTAACCAATCCGTCGCCACATTCTTGAAAAACAATTCTTTGATTATCTCCATCATTAACCATTGTAACATAATGTGTTCCAGGTATAAAGAAAAAACCTAATGATCCCCAAACAGGATAACTTAATCCAAATCTATGAACTTCACCAGTATCCATTGTAACTTCCATGGTTTTACAAAGATCATCATAGAACCCACAATCATCTAAAATTGCAGTATCTACACCCTTTGGCGTCCTAATAACAATTGTATCTGCACTTCCATCACCTAAATTACTCAACGATTCAACTGTATTTTCAACACTTCTAACTGTATCAGTCAAATAAATTGAATTAGTATTAGAAGCTTCAGAAGCATAATAAAACACTGCAATAGAAACTAATAAAACAAGTCCTAATAACGCCATGTTATCAAAGGCAGCTTGTGCATTCCTCTTCTTAATCATCCTCTTTTTCCTACGCACA
>JABHVN010000043.1 GCA_018658265.1 Candidatus Woesearchaeota archaeon
GGACAAATGTGCTGAATGGTGCCCCGACGAGATGAGTTGTAAAAAATATAAACGGGCAGTTTATGAGTGTACTGGAGGAAACTCTTGTTTTAGAGAACGTTTTGGACCCGATTCTATGGGTCCATCAGGTCCACCAATATTAACCTTAGATTGATCAGGACCATTAACAATAATCTCTGCATTAACTAATACAAATGAAAATAATAGTACTAATAAAATACTAACTAATCCCCTTTTTAATCTACCCATAGCATAAATTAGAGAAATCCTACTTTATAATCGTTTTTATTTGAGATTCTTTCAAAAAAGGATATATCGCCAACAAAGAAACAAACATTCCAATTCCTGCAAACAAAAATCCTAAAACATATGAAATTCCCATAAAATAACCAAAAGTATATGCAAAAACTCCTGCAAAAATTAAAGTAATCTGAGATCTAATTGAGAAGAAAGTTGCCTTATACTTCTTGTCCTTCAAATAGGTCTTCAATAAATAATGGTCATAAATTTCATTTCTAGACCACGTATATCCTATCGATATAACAAATAACAATCCAACAAGATAATAATTCTTAGATTGCGTAACTAAAATAAAAATGCTAGGAAAGAAAAATATCTCAAAAAGAATTAAACTTCTCATAGTTATTTTCTTTTCAAGTTTATACATATGAAAACTTAAAATATACCATAGCAATCTAGAACCACCCATAACTGCACCGATCCAAATTAGGGGAACGCCTAAAGACAACATATATGGGTCCCTAAATGGTCCAATTGAAATTCCCACTCCTGTAATAATACCTAGAAATATGGAAAGAGGATAAAATCCTGTACCAAGATTTAATTTTAATAAATGCCAAACTGATTTAGTGTCAGATGCCAATATTTTTTTCGTGGTTCCTGGACTAACTAATGAAAATGTAACTAAAAGGGCCAAGATATCTATCACCAATGCAATAATGAATGGTAACCTCATATTAAAACTAGCAAAAATAGGATAGATAATAATTAGAGCTATGCTAAACAATGCACATTGTCATTGAAGCTTACCAACAATCCTAACGTAATCCTTTTCCTTTTTTAATGCAGAGAGAGTTTCAAAAATAAATGCACTAAATGTTCCAGATTGAAATGCAAACCCTAAACTTAAAAAAACACTTCCTAAGATAAAAAAAGGTAAACCGTTTGCAAATACAAATGCTGTCACCGAAAGAATCATTAAAATTTTAGAAAGGATCAATGTCCTTTTATGTCCAAACCTATCTGCAAAATATCCACTAGGTATTTCAAAAATAAATGAAGCTAAATTTCCCAATGCAGAATAAATTCCAATTTGTTGGGCCACAGTATTAGGCAAGGTTAGAAAATAAATAGAAAGTATTGCAAAGAAACTTCTTCTTTGAGTTAAATTATAAACAAATAATTTCCACAAATTACTTTTCAAACGACCAAAAGTCATAGTATCATCTGTAAACCAAGATATATAAGAATTACTAAATAAAACTCAGCTTTCAAAAATATTAAAATAAGGAATAAAAAAAGAATATTAGAGGTTTAATTAACCTCTATGATCTCAACTTCAAAAGTTAGATCTTTTCCAGCCAAAGGATGATTCAAATCAAGAAGAACAACTTCTTCCTTAATTTCTTTGATTGTTGCTAAAGCAACTCCTCCATCCGGAGACTGTAAGAACATTTTTGCTCCAACTTTCAGTTCCATATCTTTAGGAACATTTTCTTTAGGGTATTCGCCCATTCTCTTCTCATCATATTGGCCATAAGCCTTGTCTGCAGGAATATTAATTGTCTTTTTTTCTCCTGCCTTTAAACCGATTACTCCTTCATCGAATCCAGGAATAACTTGTCCAGCACCCACTTCAAATTCTAAAGGTTCTTTATCTTTAGAAGAATCAAATACGGTTCCGTCTTCAAGAGTTCCAGTGTAGTGAAGTTTAATCTTACTTCCTTTTTCAATCATGTTTCCATTTCCTCCGATTATTAAAAATCCAAGAACAATTACAACTAAAAACATACCCATTAAAGATTTGTGACAAAATGTTTTATTTTGCTTTTTTGACAAACTTTTTTTCGCAGGTACTTTAGTAACAGTCTTTTTAGGAGCTGTTTTTCTTGTTCCCTTCTTTGTAGCTCTCTTTTTAGCCATGAATTATCACCAAAAACATGTCCTGTGTAACATTTATAAAGATATAGCCTATAAAATGAATATGAAAAAATTCGATGAGGTGTTAGAGTCTTTACACCCTTTGGAAAGACGTGTTCTTAAACACATTAAAAATAATTTAACTGCAGAAGACATTGCAGTAGTCTCAAATATGAAGGAAATTGAGGTTATGAGGGCTTTACAATGGCTTGAATCAAAAGATGCACTTGAACTTAAACAAACTCAAATTGAAACAATCGAATTAGATAAAAATGGAAGCATTTACCTTAAGGAAGGATTTCCAGAAAAAAGATTTTTGAAAGCGTTATTAGAATTTTCAAAACCAATAACATTAGATAAAATAAGAGAATTAGCAAAATTAGACAAAGATGAAACTTCTATATCCTTAGGATATCTCAAAAGAAATAATTTCATTAAATTAGGAAGAGAAATTTCCATAACTTCAGAAGGAGAAAAGTATTTCACATCAAATAACTCTAATGAAGAATTACTAAAAGATCTACCTAAAGTTAAGAATGAGATAAAAAACTTAGAAACACTAAATGACTTACAAAAAAGAAAAGAAATAATTAAACTAAACACCAAAAAGATTTTCACAGTTAAACTAAAAGAGCTAGGAATAAAATTATCAAGTTCTAAATTAAACTTAGATCTTATTGATTCATTAACTCCTGAAATAATCAAAACAGATTCTTGGAAAAATAAAAAATTCAGAAGATATGATGTATCTGCTTCAACTGGAACCTCCTATGCTGCTAAAAGGCACATGGTCTCGCAAGCAACAAACAACATTAGAAAAGTTTGGTTAGACATGGGATTCAAGGAAATGCCAGGAAACATAGTAGAATCCTCATTCTGGAACTTTGACGCATTATTCACTCCACAAGATCATCCTGCTAGAGAAATGCATGATACTTTCTTTGTAGAAGGAACTGCTAAATTACCAGATAAAAAATTAGTAAACAAGGTAAAAAAAGAACACGAATCTAAATGGAATTACAAATGGGATGAAAAGGTAGCTAAAGAAAAAATAATTAGAACTCACACAACAGTTGTAAGTGCAAAAACACTAGCAAAATTAAAAGAAGCAGATATTCCTTCAAAATTCTTCTCAGTTTCAAAAGTGTTTAGAAATGAAGCTTTAGATTGGTCACATTTATTCGAACTAATTCAAGTTGAAGGCTTTGTTGTAGATCCAAATGCTACATTCAAAGATCTAATGGGTTACTTAAAACAATTCTATAAAAAATTAGGATACGGCGAAGATCAAATTAGATTTAGACCTGGTTACTTCCCATACGTAGAACCTGGATTAGAAATTGATGTATTCCATCCAGTTAAGAAAAAGTGGGTAGAACTTGGTGGCGCAGGAATATTAAGGCCTGAAGTAGTTGTACCATTACTTGGGAAAAATATACCTGTTCTAGCTTGGGGTCAAGGACTCGAAAGAGGAATTTCACAGTATTATAACATAACAGATATTAGAGATCTTTACAAAAATGATTTGAAACAACTAAGGGAATCAAAAATCTGGTTAAACTAAAATGCCCAAAATAACATTAAACAAAAAGGATACATTGAAACTGATAGGTAAGGCTATCTCAGATAAGCAGCTTTCAGGGGCCATACCCCTAATTGGGACAGATCTTGAAAAAATAACTAAAAATGAAATAGAAGTTGAAATATTCCCTAATAGACCGGACATGTTATCTGAAGAAGGATTTGCAAGGGCTTTATCTTCATTCTTGGGAATAAAAACTGGATTAAAAGCCTACAAAGTCAACAAATCTAATTACAAGTATAAAGTTGATTCTAAGGTTAAAAGAATAAGGCCATATTGTACTGCAGCAATTGTAAAGGGGTTAAAATTTGATAAAGTTTCTTTAGCTGCAATAATGAACTTACAAGATAAGTTACACACTACTCATGGGAGAAATAGAAAAAAGGTTGCAATGGGCGTCCACGACCTATCTAAAATAAAATTCCCCTTAACTTATACTACAAAACCAAAATCTTTCAAATTTAGAGCATTAGAAGATAAACAAGAAAAGACCATTCAAAAAATACTTGAAGAACATCCTAAGGGAAAAGATTATGCACACTTACTAAATAAATCAGAAGTTCCAATTTGGATGGACGCAAATAATCAAGTATTAAGTATGCCTCCAATAATTAATTCGGAAGAAACTAAAGTTACATTAAACACTAAAGAAGTTTTCTTGGACATTACAGGAACAGATCCAATTGCAATGGATCAAGCACTCAACATTTTAGTTACAGCTTTGGCAGATAGAGGTGGTAAAATTTATACAGTTAACAAAACTCCTAATTTAAATCCTAAAAAAATTAAAATAAACATAAATACAGTTAACAAGCTATTAGGACTCAATCTAACAAAACCTCAAATAGCAAAATTAGCTTCTAAAATGGGCTTAAGTTATTCACCATCAAATTCCACAATGTCTTACCCTTCTTTTAGGGCAGATATTCTTAGTGAAGTAGACATTATAGAAGATTTAGCAATAGCATACGGTTACAATAAATTTGAAACAAGCATACCTAATATTTCTACAATTGCAGAAGAAAATCCATTTGAAAAATTCAAAAACTTAATTGGTGAAATTTGCATCGGACTAAATCTACAAGAAGTTTCAAGCTATCATTTATCAAACAATGAAGATGAAACTAAAAAGATGAATACTAAACTAGAAACAGTAAGGGTGATCAATTCAATTAGTCAAGAGTATAATGTTCTAAGGCCATGGATAATTCCTTCACTAATGAACATCCTTAAGATTAATAGACATAATGAATACCCTCAAAATATATTTGAAATGGGTAAAGTTTTCATTAAAAAAGGAACAAATATTGAAGAACCAACAAGATTAGGAATTGCACTTTGTAATCACAATACGGATTTTACAGAATCTAAAAAAATATTAGACGCAATATTCTCAAGTTTAGGATTAAGACCAACTTATGAAACTACCGAACATGGATCATTCATCCCAGGACGTGTAGCAAGAGTTTCAATAAAAAATAAAAAAGTAGCTTATATTGGCGAATTACATCCAAAAGTTATCAAAAATTTCAATATGGATATGCCTATTTCGGCTATAGAACTGAATCTTTCAGAAATATTCAAAATTCTAAACTAAAACCTTAAAAATTGGTTTAAAACACACTATACTACAAAATGACAGAACTTTTAGCACCTGTAGGAGATTGGGATACTCTAGCAACTGCAATAAATGCAGGTGCAGATTCAGTATACTTTGGAATAAAATGGATCAACATGAGAGCTTCTTCTGCTAGAAATTTTGACGTTTCAGAATTAAAAGAAGTAATGGAAAAGCTTCATAAGAATAATGTAAAGGGTTTCCTAGCATTAAATACATTAATCTATGATCACGAATTATCAAAAGTAAAAGAAATTATTACTGAAGCAAAGAAAGCAAATGTTGATGCAATTATTGCGGCAGATATGTCTGTTGTGCAAATATGTAATGATAAAGATGTAGAAGTACACATTAGCACACAAGAATCTGTTTCAAATTATGAAGCGGTTAAATTCTTTTCAAAATTTTCACCAAGAATAGTTCTTGCAAGGGAATGTACTTTAGATCAAATTAAAGAAATTAAAAGAAGAATAAAGGAAGACAAACTAAACTACAACGGAAGGGAAATTGAATTAGAAACTTTCATTCATGGTTCATTATGCGTGGCTTATTCTGGAAGATGTTTTATGAGTCAACACCATAATAGATTGTCTGCTAACAGAGGACAATGTTTACAAGAGTGTAGAAAAAAGTATAAAATAATTGACATTGAAGATCCAAGAAGAGAATTTATTTTAGGGGAAGACTATGTTATGTCTCCAAAAGATCTTTGTACATTACCTATCATAGATCAACTAATCGAAGCAGGAATTGATGTATTCAAAATAGAAGGTCGTGCAAAAGGTCCAGAATACATTCACACCGTCACAAAGGCATACAGAACTGCAATTGATCTAGTAAAAGAAAATAAATTTAATCAAAAAGAGGCACTTATCTTAGTAAAAGAATTAGAAAAAGTATTCAACAGAGGATTTACAACCAACTTCTTCCTAGGAACTCCTACAAATGATTCTTGGACTAAATTTTATGGTTCAAGCGCTACAGAGAAAAAAATAAAAGTTGGAAAAGTTATTAATTATTACGCCAAAAAAGGCATTGCATCCATTCAAATTGAGCAAGAACCAATCAATCAGGATGACAAAATATTCTTTTCGGGACCAACAACAGGTTATCTTGAATCAGAAATTGGTGAAATGTGGATCAATGAAAAGCCTGCAAATAAATCTAAAAGGGGAGATGAAGTCACATTCGAAGTAAAGAAAAAGGTTAGAACTTCAGATACAGTTTATAAAATTGTAAAGAGGGATGTAAACGAAGAAGAAGAAAATATTAAAAAACAATATGAAAAAACAGGCATTCATAAACCATTCAAATTCTTAGGAAAAGACAAAGGTATGGACTAAGGTTTCAGATAACCTAAATCAATATAAATCATTCTTGTATTTGTACAATATGGCATGGAACGAATAAAAACTGGCTTAACATTTTCAGACGTTTTACTTATTCCCAAAAGAACAAAACTTAATTCTAGATCCGAAGCAAACCTTCAAACTAAATTTACTAAAAATATTACTCTTAATTGTCCGTTAGTAAGTTCCAATATGATTTCTGTAACAGAACATAAAATGGCAATTGCATTGGCCAGAGAAGGTGGAATAGGCGTAATACATCAGTTTAACAAAATAGAAGAACAGGTTGCAGAAGTTAAGAAAGTAAAAAGGGGGACAAGTTACATTGTTGAAAACCCTATAGTTTCTAATGAAAATTTATCCATTAAAGAAGCGAAAGATGTTATGGACAAAGAAGGCGTTACAAGTCTTCTAATTACAAATAATGAAGAACTAATAGGCATATTCACACATAGAGATTATTTATTTGAAACAAATCTTGAAAAAAAGATCTTTGAAATAATGACTCCTAAAGAAAAACTAATTACTGCCAACCATCCAATCACTATGGAAGAAGCAAAACAAATTCTACATATTAACAAAATAGAAAAATTACCATTATTAAAAGATGGAAAACTTTCAGGACTAATAACAACTCAAGATATAAAAAAAATTGAACATTGGCCAAATTCTGCAAGAGACAAAAAAGGTAGACTTTTGGTAGCCGCTGCAGTAGGAGTAAAGGATACTATCGAACGATCTGAAAAACTTATTGAAGCTGGTGCAGATGTAATTGTTTTAGATATTGCACATGCACATTCCAACCTTGCAATTCAAAGATTAAAAGAATTCAAATCAAAATTCGACACGGACATTTTAGTTGGAAATATTGCTACGGCTGAAGCTGCAAAAGACTTAATTGAAGCGGGTGCAGACGGATTAAAAGTAGGAATAGGGCCTAGCCCAGTATGTACAACAAGAATAATTTCAGGAAGTGGAATCCCCCAATTAACAGCAATAATAGATGTGTGTAGTGTGGCAAAAGAATATGGTATTCCCGTTGCAGCAGATGGCGGCATGAAATATCCTGGAGACGCAACAAAAGCATTAGGTGCGGGAGCAAGTACAATATACTCTGGATCATTCTTTTCTGGAACAGATGAAGCCCCAGGATACATAATTATGAAAGAAGGTAAAAGATACAAAAGATATTTTGGAAGTGCATCCTATACTAGTAACCATGAAAGAAAGGAAAGAATAGACAATATCAAACTTAAAGAAAAAATAGATGTATTTGTTGAAGGAGTTGCAAATTTAGTAGATTACAAAGGTCCAGTTGATGATGTAATAAAATCTCTCTTAAAGGGGATAAGAAGCGGTATAAGTTATTGTGGTGCGCAAAATTTAGAAGAGATGAGAAACAATGCAGAATTTATTAAAATAACTTCCAATGGATGGACAGAAAGTCTATCTCGTGGAAAAAGAATGTCTGAATAGCAATAAACTTATAATTGTATTTCTAATTAAAAAACATATGAAAATAGAAATTATTTGTGTTGGAAAAATTAAAGAGAATTACATTAAAGAGGCTATTGATACATTTATAGCTAGATTAATACCACTTTGTAAGTTAGAAATTACTGAAATTAAAGATTCAAACATGGAAACGGAATCTAAAAAAATTCTTGAGTTCATTGAAAAAAGAGATAGATCAAGAATTATAGCACTTTCCGAAGAAGGGAAGCAGTTCACTTCAGTCAAATTCTCTGAAAGGTTCAAAAACCAAGAACAAAACTTAGTGTTTATTATTGGTGGTCCTGATGGATTAACACAAGAACTTAAAGATGCATCAGATGAAATTCTTTCTCTATCTGGAATGACATTCATTCATGAAATGGCAAGGTTATTCTTAATAGAACAAATTTACAGAGCTCAAAAAATAATTAGGGGGGCTAATTACCACAGATGATTGCAGAATTAATTACTACATTCATATTGTTTTTAGTTTCTACAATAGGTTCTGGGGGATACTTAGGAATATTTATTTTAATGGCTATTGAAAGTACCTTTATCCCATTTCCAAGTGAATTGATTTTAGTTCCTGCGGGAATTTTAATCGCACTCAATGAGATGACCTGGGCTTCAGTATTGATTGTTGGAACATTAGGAAGTTACATTGGAGCTTCAATTAATTATTACATTGCATATTGCTTAGGTAAGGGAATGACAAATAAATTCTTAAAAGGGTACAGCAAAATATTCTTAATAAGTAAGAACGGATTAACTAGAACAGAAAATTATTTTAAAAAACATGGAGAGATAACTATTTTTGTTGGAAGGTTAATTCCAGTAATAAGACAATTAATTTCACTACCTGCAGGCTTTGCAAAAATGAATTTCTTTAGATTTTCATTCTTTACAATAATGGGTGCAGCAATATGGGTTTACATCCTAACATACTTAGGGTTCATATTTGGGAGCAATTTAGAACTACTTCAAACTAATTTAAGTATATTAACAACATTCACAGTTAGCTTTGCAATAGCTTTAATCGTTGTTTATGCTCTATGGAAGAGAAGACTAAAGAATGACAAGATTTAATAATTTCCACTACTTCTAAATACTATGTCTGATTCAAATAAAAATTCAATTAAATTTAAGATAAATAGTATTTACCGAGAATATTTATTGTTGAGTTATTATAAATCTGGTTTATTAAAAAATACATTACCTACAGAAAATGGTTTAAAAAAATTAGAAGAAATTAAAACTACAATTTCAAATGAATGTAAAATATACATAGAACAATTATCTAATATTTCTGAAAGAAACTTTGAACTAGTAGATTACATAGATCCATTAAAAATTTGTGCAGATTTGATGAGTTCTGAATTCTTTTTTGCTTCACAAGAATTAATCAATAAGATACTAAAAATATATGAAACAAATTTAATGCATAGTAGAGATAACTTTCAAATAAGTCCTTTAGATCAAATGAAATTAAGTAGAATAGATTTTGTCTAATTCCAAGCCCTGTAATCGCCAGTGTTAGATGCTAATCCAAATGAATAAGGATTACTACCAACTAGATCATAAGTGCTTCTTAAATTATTTCTAGACATTGAAGTTAAATCTCCGCCACGATTGTAAGAATTTGTTGCAGCATATGCATTAGTTCCGCACCTACTGTATGAACCAAAATATCCTGGGCAAGAACCGTAGTTTCCACCATAACCGTAATTATTTGAACCATAGCCACTATAACTACCATATCTATGATAACCATTAGCTCCGTAAGCTGGCCAAACTTCCCAACCCATATATGCACTAACGTCCATTGTACTGAAAAGTGCAAACATTGCTAAAAGTCCGATTAATATTAGTCCTTTTTTCATACAATAAAGAGCTAAAAATCATATATAAATCTTTCCTTTGTAACTACTGTAAAAAGGTAAATAATTACTAATTTATCTATATTAAACTTTAATAAACTATTTAAAGTGCCCAAAGCTAATTCAGTAGATGAAAAAAGAGCTAAAAGATTTCTCGTTAAAGCATAGTACTTCGCACTTAATGGCTTCTGCAGTTAAGGAATTATATCCTGACGTAAAGGTTACAATTGGTCCCCCTACAGATGAAGGATTTTATTATGACTTTGATAATTTAGAAATTTCTGATGAAGATCTTAAAAAAATTGAAAAAAAGATGAGACAAATCGCAGAAAAAAACTTAGAGTTTACAGTTAAAGAAGTTCCAAAAGCAGAAGCAAAAAAACTTCTTGAAGAAGAACCTTACAAACTAGAACTTATTGAAGACATAGAAAATAAGATTACATTTTACTCTCATGGAGATTTTACAGACTTATGTGCAGGACCCCACGTTAAATCTACAAAAGAAATTAGACATTTCAAATTAATGAGTATTGCTGGAGCATATTGGAGAGGAGATTCCAATAATAAAATGCTTACAAGAATCTATGGAGTTGTATTTAACACAGAAAAAGAACTAAAGGCACATTTACAATTATTAGAAGAAGCAAAAAAAAGAGACCATAAAAAATTAGGAAAGGAATTAGATTTATTTACATTCTCAGAATTAGTTGGTCCGGGATTACCACTTTGGACACCCAAGGGAACCAAAATAAGAGAAGCAATAGACAATTTCATTTGGGAAATGAGAAAAGAAAAAGGATATGAAAAAGTTACCATTCCACATATTACGAAAAAAGAATTATATGAAAGAAGTGGACATTGGGCAAAATTCAAAGACGATCTATTCCAAATTAAAACAAGAGACGGACATATATTCGCAATGAAACCTATGAACTGTCCACACCACACACAAATATTTGATAGCAGACAAAGAAGTTACAAAGACATGCCACAAAGATACTGTGAAACCACCATGGTTTATAGGGATGAACAAAGTGGAGAACTACAAGGATTATCAAGAGTTAGAAGCATTACTCAAGATGATGCACATGTTTTCTGTACAAATAAACAAGTTGAAGATGAAATTAATGCAATATGGGATATTGTAGATAGATTTTATTCAACATTTGGATTTAACTTAGAAATTAGATTTTCAACACACGACCCAGATAATTTTGAAACATACATGGGATCAAAAGAAGCTTGGGAAAATTCCGAAAAGAAAATGTTAGAAGTTATTCAAAAAAGAAAAGTAAAATTCATTGATGGTGTTGGTGAAGCAGCATTCTATGGGCCTAAAATTGATTTCATAGCAAAAGATTCACTAGAAAGAGAATGGCAAGTTGCAACAATACAACTAGATTTCAACCAACCTGAAGGATTTAACCTAAATTTCATGAATGAAAAAGGAGAAAAAGAAAGGGCTGTAATGATTCACGCAGCAATAACAGGTTCATTAGAAAGGTTCATGAGTATCCTTATAGAACATGTAGCTGGTAAATTCCCTTTATGGTTAAGTCCTGAACAAATAAGAGTTTTAACAATTACAGACAGAAGTAATGAATATGCTGAAGAAATTTGTAAAAAACTTACAGAAGCAGGACTAAGGGCAAGTGTAGATCCTAAATCTCATTCAATAAGTAAAAAGGTAAGAGAGGCACAATTAGCCAAGGTTAATTACATGGTAACTCTAGGAGATAAAGAAGTAGAAAAGAAAACCTTGTCCATAAGAACTAGAGATGGAAAGGTAAAATTCGATGTAAAAGTTGAAGATTTCATAAAAGATTTAAAGAAAGAAGTAGAAGAGAAGAGTAAATGATAGATCCAAAAAAAGACCTACATAGATTAAAAGATTCTAAGGAATATAAGGAATGGATTGCAACTCATAAAGAATCATATCTATCCGATTTCTTTTGTATTTTAGACAAAGAATCTTCTGACGACAACATCTGGCAAATTGATTATTATAATCCTTCAAATGATACCATGACCTCATTTGAACTTCCTGCAGACAAAAGAAAAAAATGCAAACTAAAGGAAAAAGAATCTAAAGTATTCAAACCTGAAGCAGACAAAGTGAATGAATTAATTTTAGAAAAAATAAAGCTAAACGATAAAGAAGTAATGGACATAGCTAAAGAAGTTCTTAAGGAAAAACATCCAGGAGAACAAGCAATTAAAACCATTTTAATTTTACAACATAACAGAGAATTAGATGTACCAATTTGGAATTTAACATTTATGACAACTGGACTAAACATGTTTAACGCTAAGATAGAACCTTCTAGTGGTAAAGTTTTAGAATCTTCATTAAAAAGTGCAATGTCATTAAAGAAAGAAATGTTACCTGGAACAAAAAAAGATAGTAAGCCTACTGCTAGTTAGAATTCTTAACTTCTACTTTAGGGCAAATTTTATTCAACGGACATTTACTACAAATAGGTTTTTGTGATTTACATATGGCCCTTCCATGGTCCACACCCATTACATTAAAATGAATCCAATCTTTTTTGGGCAAGATATTCATCAAATCTTTTTCAATTTTAACAGGGTCTTTAGACTTAGTTAGTCCCAATCTAAAGCTAATTCTTTTTACATGAGTATCAACAGCAATACCTTCAATTTTACCATAAGAATGATTTAAAACTACATTTGCTGTCTTTCTTCCAACACCTGCCAACGTCAACATATGATCCATTTCTTTTGGAACTTTTCCATTGAAATCTTCAACAAGTATTTTTCCAGTTTTTTTAATATTCTTAGCCTTATTTCTATAAAACCCTGTAGATTTAACATATTTTTCAAGAACTTTTACATCCACTTCAGCATAATCTTTAGCAGTTTTAAAATCCTTAAACAATTTATTTGTAACAATATTTACCCTCGCATCAGTACATTGGGCAGACAAAATTGTGGAGACTAGCATCTCTAAAGGATTAACATATTTCAACGAAGATTTCTTCCCAGGATAATTTTTACCTAAGATGTATATTATTTGTTTAATCCTCTTTTTTTCTTCCATCTGTAAGCCTCTAAAAAGCACCTTTTTAACCCTTTTCAAAAGATTTATATACTGGAGTATATACTTCATAGAATGCCTACACCCGAATTTCTTAATGGATCTTGTAATAAGGTTAAAACTCTTAGAAATTATCATGACGCATTAACTATTCTTAAAAGTCATCCTTCAATACCAGAACTTAGGGAAGATAGAATTGAATTGATCCATTCTAAATACCATGGTCCAAAAATTAAGGGCAAGAATATAGAAGAAATGGGAGATAGACAGCTTTATTGTATTGCTAACAGTGTTATTGGTTGTGCAAAAAAGACAGTTCGTGAAGCAGGAATTTCTGAACTTGAACCTAAAGATATAACTGATGTATTAAGATTTAAGGAAAGATTAAGGGAATCCCAAAAAGATGGAACTATTCCTCCACAAAGAGATTTTTCAATTGTAACTACTTGTAGATCCGCACCATACGATTCCCCCCTTAGAAATATAGTTCTAAATCTATTAAGGGATAGAAGATCATATGCAAGAGAATTCTATTCCCTTGAAGAAAAACCTACTGAAGCACAAGGATCTTTGTTTTAGATTTCAAACCCCTAACTATTTTAGTAGAACATTTATACTTTTTTGAAAAGAATTTAATTATTTCTAAATTGGCTTCTCCATTTTCAGGCTTACCTTTAACATTTAAATTAACAAATTCATCTTCAGAAATAATTTCAGTTTTTTTACAACCAGTTCTTTTCACTTTAACAGAAATTGTTTTCATTACGTGTACCTAACATAGTCACTAATTCTTATTTCATCCAACGATCCTTCAAAAAATCTATCTGATCCAGAATTAGTACCTATAAACATATCACGCATATCTCCATTAATATCTCCATATTGTAATACGGGAATACCTATCTCAACACCATCAATAAATAATTTCATTTCTGCCCCATCGTAAGTCCCAGCTACATGATACCATTGGTTTTCAGAACCTGGTGGAAAAACATAATTTATTACTACTCTCTCACTAGCAACAGTGTAAAATTTTAAGGTATTTTCTACGAAATAAACACCCCAAATTCCACTCCTGTGAATTACACGAGATTCTGCACTAGTGAATGATTTAGGATACATCCAAAACTCTAACGTAAATTTGTCAGTTAATTCCATATTTGGATTATAAGGAATTTCTACATAGTCATCAACACCATTAAATTCGATAGCAGTTCCAAATTTCCCAGTAGTCCATTTGTTAGTATAGGTTACAGGATTGCTAACTACAGAAATATTATCTATATCAAGAGAATATGTCGGCCCTTGCCCAAGATTTGATAAAAATAAAATTTTGGCGAACTTAGTTCCTGGCCACCATTTTCCCGCAGCAATTCCTTTTATATTTTCACCCGAAGTTACACCTTTATAGATTGTCCAATCAGAACCAACGTACTCTTCATTGGCCCCATCATACATATAAGTACCACCTGCAATATGTTGCCTTACTTTAGTTCCAGCCGAATAAGTCTTTCCGGCAACAGTATCAAATTCAACTTCCCAATAACTACCAAAGGGTTGAACCCTCACAATATCTTTATTACTCAGATCCCTATTTGGCAAATCATCAAAACTACCAGAAATATCTATATGAAATGCCATTCGTTCATGATTATAATTTGTAACCCAATTATTTCCATCAACGATTTTAATGATTTTATCTGTAGACTTAATATCTTCATATAATTCTGTTTCTGTATTATCTATAGTAAATACTTGTTCAGACTCAATTTCAATCATGTTTTCGTCAAAAGGCTCATAACCAAAATACAATAAACTATCTCCTCCTAAACCTGTTGATTTAAATTGACCACTTATATAATAAGTATTAGCCATGTCAACTTCAAAAGCATTTGTACTTTGAATAGTTCCCGAACTTCCATCACCCGCCTTATAAAAACAATAATCTCCCTCTATGCAATTTGCAGATGGACCCTTAAAGCCATCAAAACCTGCAAAATTATCTAGTGTTCCAGTTTCAGCGCCACCATTATCTATTAATTCTCCAAGAGTACTAAAAGACCCATGCAGGCCATTAACACTAGAATCACTAATTACTCCACCGTCGCCTTCGTCAAATTTATACAATGCAATAGTATTTCCATCAGAACCATATCCTCCTCCAGAACCACCACCTGATTGCTTAGTTCCACCTTCAACAACTGCAGTTAAAGTTGCATCTTTAATATGTTCCAAACTACTATCAATGAAAGTATAAGTTAAGGAAAGGGATTCATCAATTAAATCTTCTGGAGTAAAACTACAATCTGACAAAATAAATAAATCTTCATCACCATTATCCAATCTAGGACTAGCTGAAGGAACACCACAATTAGCACTAGAAACAGAAAAACTAGTCATATCTTTTCCCAAACTATTCATTACTTTCAAACTAATTGAATCTTCATTAACCAACATATCACTACAACCTAAACCTGGACCGAAAAAACAAGTTTCACTCGCAAAAGAACTATTGTCATAACCAAAATAAAAAGTTAAAGAACCTAAAGATACTAAGACAACTAACAATGCCCAACCATAAGTCATTAAGAACTCCATGGCTGCCTGTCCCCTCTTATTATGCATACTTTGAAAGTATTTTGTTTTTATTTAAGTCTTTTTAAAAGAATTAATAGTTATTAGGATCAACTTCTTCATAAGATCCTCCAATCCTGATATCATCATAGTACACAGTGTTTTCCATACGTGCACTTGGTCCACGATAAAGTCCGACCTTTAATTTCTTAGGAGTAGGATTATACATATTGATTATATCCAATTTCTCTGTAAACATTACACCATTCAACCATGCACGAATATATCCGTCAGTCTCAGTAGACCATTTTATTTCAAAGATTAGATCGTTCCATTCCCCTAAATTTATTTCTACATCTCCAATATTAGTTGCAGGTGTTTCGGGGGTTTCTTTCCAAGCAATACCTATACCTCTTTGACCAGTAATTAATTCTTCATATTCAACATGAACGGAGGGAGGCATACGTTTGTTATCATATTTGATAAACCAATCTTCCCAAGTTTCACCATTAGCAATGTCTGGCCTATGGAACCATTGTCCAACAATATTATATCTATCAGGAGCGCTTACATTATACTCATAGCCTAATGGAAAATAAATACTCCAACCGTAAAAGATAGGCCTTCCATCCATAGGATATAAATTTGCAGTAATATCTTCTATGGAAAGTTCCGCCCTACTTTTGTTATTGGAGACATCAAATGGCACACCAAACTCTAAATAATCTACATTGAATTTTAATGCATAATCTCCATTCCTTACAATATCATCTACAATAACAATTGATTCAGAGTTATTTTTTTGTATATTCCAATAATCTGGAATTAAAGTTTCTTCTAAATCAGTTTCGAGAAATAATATGGAATTTACTGCACCCTGTACAACTGTTGTTAAACTTGCTTCTCTCAGATGGTCTATACTACTTCCAATAAAAGAATAAGTTAATTCTATGTCTTCAGAAACAAAATCTCCACCATTAAAATTACATCCTTCCAAAACAAGAATTCTTTCTTCATTGTTATCCAAAGTTATTGGATCTGTTAAACTTAAACAATTAGAGTTCTGTATAGAAACCTCTCCCAAATCTCTTCCGAGACTATTAATTATAACAATACTAAGTGAATCTTCATATATAGCAAAATCATTACAACCTAAACCTGGACCTAAAAAACATGTTTCGGGAGTTACAGAAGAACTACCAGAAAAATAATAGAAATTTAAAGAACCAACTGCAACAATAACTACTAAAACTGCCCAACCATAGGTCATTAAAAATTCTAATGAACCTTGCCCGCTTTTACCACCCATCATTAAAAGAGACTAAATTTTTATTTAAAACTTTTCAAAGCATCTTCTTCCATAAAGTGAAGATCTCCTGGAACAATCAAACATTGAGGTAATTTTTTTACATCTAAAGAATTAACATTTCCAAATTTAATTTCAGGATCATTACTGCCCAAACCGCCACAAACAACAACTTCGCCTTCAAAACCATTTTTAATTAAATAATCACAACCTTCTTTTGCAGTCATTAATTCGAATTCGCCTTCAACACTTCCAACATCCAACAAAATTAATGTATGCAATCCCATTTCTTTATTCTTTGATAGCATTTCATAAGGGCTTTTTACATTATCATTTTCTCTAGGGATTGTTATAACTCTTCCAAATTTATACAAACTTAACCCTGTAACTCCTACCGCTCCCAAAATTCCCGCATTATCAATAACTTCAGTTTTAATCTTTAATTCATCTGCCCTTTGTAATATATCTTGATGAGTTGTAGCTCCTAAAGGACTTCCAACGATTAACAAAGCAACATTTTCATTTTTTGCAACCTCTAACATTTCTTTTTCACATTTCTTTTCGACAACATCTCTATCTGCCAAAATTACTTTTTTTCCATAAAGTTCTTCCATTTTTTTAATATCAAAATTAACTAACTTACTTGTATAACATTCTAAGAAAACTTTACTACAGGACTTAACAGCCTCTAAACCTCTAATTGAAATGTCCTTTTCGTCTCCCATTCCAATCCCAATTAAATAAAACATGATATAATTAAAAATAAAGAGTATAAAAGATTAGCTAAACTGACCATTCAAGCTTGTCATATGCCTGTTTCTTCAAGGTAGCTATATCTGCTCTATAAAATGCTAATTCTGCAAGAGTCTCATTTTGATCAACTGCAAACCTACAATATTTTGAACTTTCGATATCGTCTACAATTTTAGATAAATTACTCAATTCTTTATGAATAAAGTAAGGTTTTTCATCAATATTCACCATAAGGGCATCCATTACTTCGCATACTATCAGCATATCTGGTTGCAAAATTTCATACCCTCGTCCACCATTAGCCATAAATTCTATATCTATTTCCTTTGTCTTAGCGGCAACATGTTTCGCATGCATTTCCTGATTTAATTGGTCTTCAAGGCCGTAGCTATAGTCTCCCTTGCTTTTCCAAGCATCAGGGCTCTCGCCACTCCATTCGCCAGGCACATCGCCATCTCCGTCATCAAAAAATGTAGTCATATTATCTAAAGAATATATAGTATATACTTTTCACTTAGAACTCTGATTACCCTTTAAAAAGCTTCCTCTAGAACTATACGACTCTTCCAACCACACTTCTAAGCATATGACCTGTAATTTCTAAGTCGTAATGTTTTTTAGTTTCAATTCTATCTTTGACTCCAACAATTAAAGGATAGCTTCCCATTTGTCTTCCAAAAGTGTGATTTCCGTCATGAACTTCCATCCAAACATTTTTCAAAACAGTTCCAATAGGAATTAATTCCTGTAGCATAGGATAATCAATTTCCTTTCTAATCTTATTTCTCCATTTCCAATATTTAGATTTATTCTTTCTAATGAACTTAGTTCCTGTATCCCACATTGCAGTTCCAGGTAGTGGTGTAACTTGCCTAATATTTATTCTTCTTAATAATAATTTTTCATCCAACATTTTTTTCAAATATTCATAGTTAACTTCACCAGTTTTTTTAGACTCACCTTTCAAGCCCAAAACTAAATTCAAACCTGGCAATAAATAATGCATTCCATTTGGGCCCCTCTTTGCTCCAAATTTATTAATTATTCTAACAGCCTTCATTGCAATCTCTGGAGAAGTATTCAATGTATTTTGTTTAATTACTTCGGTATCAAAACTTTCGACACCAAACGCTGCAATGTTTCCTTCAGTACAATGTTTAACCAATAATTTTGTTCTATCTTCATCAACTAAAGAAGGAATGATATTATCAATATGTAAACAGTTTAATTTAAGCTTACTCTCTCTCCCAATAGGTTTTAAGAGCTTTTCAATCTCATTAGTATTAATGCCTTTGTAACTAAAGAAACATGATTGTTTACCCAATCTAAAATTCCTCTCACCAGAATCATAAAGTGCTTTAATTTCATTATGAATATCTTTTTGTTCTCTCCATTCAACTTTAGATTTCAGAGGTTCGGTACAAAAGCTACATTTCCCCATAATACAGCCCCTTCCAGTTTCAATTTCAATCATTTTAGGCCAAGGAATTTGTTTGGTAATACTTGCACCTTTAACTGCTAAAGAAGCCAACTCAGAATAATCTCCAAAAACTTCGCCCATTCTGCCATCAAAAAGATCTCCAGGAATTTTTTCTGCAATTCTTCCACCTTGCAATTGTGTTCCAGTACTTACAACAGGGCCATAAAGTATTTTATTAGCATGAATATTGTCTAAGAAAGATGTCAATTCCTTAATTGTTCCAGGTAATGCACTTAAATATTTCCCAGGAGTTTGTATTCCCACAACACAATAAATTGTTTTTGTTTTTTCTAAAACGTCTTGAATACTTTTCCTTGTTAGATTGTATCTTTTAATATCAGTTTTTTGTCCTTCTTTTTTAGGTTCAAAATAATTCCTTAAATCATCAATAGTAAGGTAATTAACTTTTCCTTTCAAATGTCCTGCTAAATACCTTGGATGAACACCTAAATAAGGCGGTACACCTAGTCCTGCAGGCTCATCAGTATAGCAATCAAGAATTGTATCTTCATATATCATAGTATTTTAGTCCATACTAATCATTTAAAAGAGCTTGTAACCCCAAATTTATATACTTAGAAATAAATATACTTAATGGAGGAATTACTATGGTTCAAGGATATTGCATGAAATGCAAAGAAAAGAGAGACATGAAAGATGCTGAAGCAAGTAAAATGGCAAACGGCAGAGATTGTGTTAAAGGAACATGTTCAACATGTAGCACAAAGATGTTCAAAATCGGTAAGATGGATTAATTTTTGGGCAATAAGCCCAACTTAATTTTTTGAAATAATTCTATAGGCATAACTAAACGAAAACCCAGAAACAAATGCCATAACTAAAAACTCATTAACAAAATTCAAATTATAATAAACCATAACTAATGCAGGAAGTAAAAAATACATAAAGTTTTCAATCAATAAACTTCTTCCCCATTTTAAACTAGATTCCAATAATCCAAATATAAATACTAACGAAGCTAAAACTAAACTAAATCTGCCTATTGCAAAAGACAAACCTAATGCAAATACAAAATAAGGACTTCTTAATATTGTTCCAATTATCAAACCTAAAACAAATAATCCTACCAATGAATAGCTTAAATTAAAAATAAATATTGACAAAGAGAAAAGTCCTACCAATAACATTAGAACTAACTCAGAATTTCTAAAATAACTCTCTCCCGGAATCATTTCTTCCTTAGTTATCTTCTTAAGCAAGTATCCTAGTACCAGCCCTAAATAGGCATATAATATTAGCCAAACTGTGCTCACCTCTAAAAATTCCATAAACATATTCAAGGCATTAGGTATAAAAAGGTTTTCAGACTATCAAAAACCAAATGTGCGGAATAACTGGAGCAATAAACATAAAGAATCACAAAGAGATTTCTAGCAATGCTCTCAAAACAATAGAATACAGAGGACTAGATAATCAAGATTCGATTTCTAAGAAAGATTTTACATTTTCACATTGCTTACATTCAGTTGTAGGCAATAAAAAACAACCTCTTGAAAACGACAATTTCATCTTTGCAACAAATTGTGAAATATATAATTGGAAAGAACTGAAGAAAAAATACAGATTAAAATCTGAAAACGATGCAGAACTGTTATTTGATTTATTAAATGAACAGCCATTAAGTCAGGTTTTATCCCAACTAGATGGTGTATTTGCATTCTTCCTTCACAATAAAAAAACAAATGTTACATTTTTAGCAAGAGATGTTTTAGGAGTTAAACCTCTTTGGTTCCACTTTGATAAACACTTAATTTTTGCATCAGAGAGAAAGGCAATTTCAGATTATGATCCTGAAGAACTTAATCCAAGAAAAATAGTTAAATATAATCATGGTAATGGGAGTTTAACATTCATAGACCAAGAGTTCTTTAATATTAATCATAAAACTACAAAAATTAAACCAATTTTAGAGGAAGCAGTAAAAAAGAGAATACCTTCTAAAGATATAGGATTACTATTTTCTGGAGGTTTAGACTCAACACTGTTAGCCCACATACTAAAACAAAATGAAATTGATTTCACTGCATATATGACTGTAGCCGAAACAAAATCAAAAGAAATTGATAATGCACAAAAGATAGCAAAACAACTAGACTTCAAATTAAAATTAATTAAAATTAATCAATCACAATTAGAAAAAGAATTACCCAAGATAATTAATTTAATTGAAACTGCCGATCCGGTTAAAGTTGAAGTCGGGGCTACTATGTACTTTGCTCTAAAAGAAGCTCAAAAAGATAAAATAAAAGTAATTTTCTCGGGAGTAGGTGCAGATGATATTTTTGGAGGATATAAAAGAATGTCCTTGGCCCAGGACATATCTTTAGATTCATTATCTAATCTAAGAAGAATCTATGAAAGAGACCTTTACAGAGATGACGTTTTGTCAATGGCACACAATATAGAATTAAGACTGCCATATTTAGATAAACAATTAGTCCAAGCATGTCTAAACATTCCTAATGGAGAAAAATCGGGAGGAACTCCAAAAACACTTCTAAGAAAAATAGCAAAAGAACTGAAACTTCCAAATGAATTGACAGAACTAAAAAGAAATGCTGCACAATACAGTAGTGGAATCAGCAAACTAACTTCCAAAATAACAAAAGATACCTACAAAGCAAAATATTTTGCTAAAATACTAAAGAGAAAAAATCTAAAACTTGGAGCGCTATTCTCAACTGGAAAGGATAGTGTATATGCCTTACACATACAAGACAGGCTAAACTACGATGTTAATTGTTTAATCACAATTGATTCTAAAAATAAGGATTCCTATATGTACCATACTCCTACAATCAATTTAGCAAAAAAACAGGCAGAAGCACTAGAATTACCTATAATAGTTCAAAGAACAGAAGGAGAAAAAGAAATTGAACTAAAAGAGTTAGAATTAGCAATGAAAAAAGCAAAAGAGGAATATAAAATCCAAGGAATAATCACTGGAGCAATCTTTTCTAATTATCAAAGAACTAGAATTGAAGAAATATGTGATAAATTAAATTTAAAATGTTATTCCCCATTATGGCATATGAACCAAGAAACAGTGATGAAAAATTTATTAAAAAATGATTTTAAGTTTATAATGACTAAAATTGCTGCAGAAGGATTTAGTCCAGAATGGTTAGGGCAAATCATAAATGAAAAACATATTGAGAAATTAATAGGGCTAAACAAAAGATTAAATATTAATATTGCTGGAGAAGGCGGAGAATTTGAAACATTTGTTTTAGATGCACCATTATTCAAACAAAAATTAAAAATAGAAAAAACTAAGATGGATAAAGAATCTAATCATTCAGCAACATTAACAATAAACAAAGTAAGTCTTCATGAAAAATGACATTGATAATTGAAGTAAGGTGTAATAAATGTGCTAGGAAGCAAAAAATGGAAATTAGAAATCCAAAAATGACAGCTTTTGATAAGCCAGATCTAACCAATAAAAGGAAAAAATGTGTTTGGTGCGAAAAATCATTCAAAATAGATAAAAATTCAGTTGTTTATAAATAAAAACCTTAAATTCTTAAAGTTTCAATACATGATTAAATTACAGTGAATAACCCTCTAACATTAAACTGGAGTGCGTCCAAATTAAAAAGTGCGTCAGAATGTATGTATGAGTTCTATCTGAAATATGTTGAAAAAATTAAAGGTACTATGTCAGTTCCACTATCTGCAGGATTGTATATTCATTCAGGCTGTGAAAAATTTAATAATCCTAACAAAAAAAGAGTGAACTGGAAGTCTGCACAAACTTATGCAAATTCTCGTGCAGGCTCTTGGAAACGTTGTATTGCTTCAGTTGGAAAATATGCCGGGCAAGATATTGTAGAAGGTTTTGATGGTGAAATTTGGGCAGCTGCCGAAGGAATTGTTAAACCTTGTTCTGAACATTTTTTTGAATCTTTTAGTGAAAGAGAACCACCAATTAGTTCTGAAAAGAAATTTAACATTCAAGTTGGAAACTTTAGATTAAATGGCGGAATAGATTATATCGATCCAAGATTAAGATTTGGAGATTTCAAAACGGGTTGGGGAGAAAATCCTCCTGGAGAAGAAGCAGTAAAAAACGATTACCAATTTACAATTTATGCGGCAGCATTACCAATAATCTTAGCAAACAATCCTGAATTAGCAGCTAAATCTAAATTAACATCTTCACAACAAAGGGCATTGAGAAAAGATCCATTAGATTTAATGGAAGAAGTTGAAGGATATTATTATCACTTAAAATCTGGAGAATTTGTGACTGCAAGAAAAACACGTCACGACTTGGTCGAGCTACTTAACACGATTGAATCCATCGCCATAAGGGTCGAACAAGAAGATTTCAGTCACTCTAGGGCATGGGTATGTAATAGGTGTTTAGTAAACATTGCATGCTATCAAGACAGAGAAGCTGGCAAAATACTGATACCTAAAAAGTCAGATAGAAAAAATAATTTATTATTATTTCCACCTAGAGAAACAATGGAACTCCACCTAGATGTTCCAAGTAATTTAGAATTATTAGTTAACAAAAGAAGAGAGAAGAGAAAACCTAGAACAGATCAACCACTATTATTTTTGGATGATGAATCTGTACCTGCTTAAATGCAACTACATCCATTACAGGTAGAACCTATTTCACAATGAAAATTAACTTCACATTCTTCTCCATGAGTTACGAAGTTATCTCCGCAAATTGAATCACAATCTTCCGGACAATAATCTGCACTTTCATATTTATCACAAATATTATTTCCACAAATATCTTCTTCAATCAAAGAAAAACCTGTTGAATAATCAGTATTCATAGAATCCATAACAAAAACGGATGCCAATAACAAAACTACTGTAAGAAATGGTTGTCCCTTTTCTAACCAAGCATCTTCACAAGGAAATTGATCGATGAGGCTAAACTTTTGTTTCTTTTTTTTATGCTTAACTGGTTTCACTGTAACACCTTAAAGATATAATGGCAAGGCACTTTTAAAGTTTATCTTTAGAATAATATTTGTTCACTGTTTGTTTAATCTGACGATATATCTTAGAATAAGGACTCTTAAAATTAATAATAGAACAAATTATGAAAAATATAGGCCCTATTAAAAAATAAGAAATTTGGACCCATGTTGGAGCATGTATACAGTTACAAAAGATTAATCCAGTATATTTTGCCGTTGCAAGATTCTGGATATGAAATATATGGTATGCCACAGTTTCAACAAAAATTAATATTGGCCAGTAAAGTGTAACAAATACTAAAAGTTTATATGAAAAATGTTTATTTTTGAATAAAGGTTCGTAATACAAATATATTATTTGAACTATGCTTAATCCAATGGCCCATGAAAATAGAGGGAATAGATTAAAACCCAGAATAGTGATAAAATTGTAGTTGTAGTTGTATACTCCCTTTGCGATAAACATCCAAATTAATGAAACTCCTGAAGCGATTATAAATTGATAAAGAAAACTTCTTCTATGGGTAAAAAATAAGTAAGGAATTACTAAAAAATAAGCCGTAATTACTACATAATCTGGTCTAAATATGCCAAAAAATAATAGAATAATTACACTAAAAGTTATATCTAAAAAAAGTAAGGATCTCCTTAACAAATTAAATCTATATTCTACTTCTTTTTTGAGTGACTTAAGTACCACCATAATAAACTAATTTCTTATTTTAGTTATTTAAGCATATCTAGAATTTAACATTCAAAGGGTAAAGCGCCACGACCCGGATTTGAACCGGGACACCCCGAAGGGTCTGGATTAGCAGTCCAGTGCGATACCAGATTACGCGATCGTGGCAATAAAAACAACCTATCTAGACGATTTATAAGCTTTATCTAGCAAGAAATCCTTTTATCTTCACCAGAGGTACAAACGACCTTATTTGAAGAAACAATATAAGAATCTATATCAGAATTATCTACCTTAGCCTTACAACAGATATTATCTGCAGAATTTTTAACAACTAAATCATAATCTCTTTGAATATTATCTGAAGCCAAATTTGCATTAGTCAACTCAACTTGAATCAAACTAATCTCGTCTTGAACTCTTTGATCAGCACTAGTTCCAACAGATTCTAACTCTAAATTTAATTCCTTAATCTGTTGTTCATAATCACTTTCTATTTCATCCTTAGTTTGACCACATACAAAATTTTCATCTTTTTCTACAACTAAATCATCTATTAACTTATCACTTGCAACTTCACAGGAATCTAATTTAGTTTCGGTTACTCTCAAGTCAGATTTGTAACTGGTTATTCTAGCTAAAACTTCACTAGGAGTCATTTCAATATCCTTAAATTCCTGACTCATCCTATAACCAATAAATGCAGGTTTAGATAAGACCAATAAAATTAAAACCATGCCCAAAATTACCCATAGCAATTTGTTGATGTGGTGGTGATGCGGCTTCCAACCCTCTTTTTTTCTAAAACCCATTTCCAATTAAATTAAGAATACCTTATTTAAATACCTTAGTAAAAATAAGCGCCACAGGTAGGATTTGAACCCACATATCCAAAGGAAACCGGTTTTCGAGACCGGCGCGATACCAGATTACGCGACCGTGGCATACGCCTTAAAACCCCTAAAACCTTTATTAAGCTACCCCTCGAAACACTTATATACTGGAGCCTATATACTAGGGTATATAGTTTAATCCTAAAGAGGGACTTAAAATGAAAAATAATAAACAACAAGAAAGTTTTATGCCGCAAGGCAAAGATGGAAGTCCCGAATGGATAGCTGAACTATTAGAATACCATAGATTGGATCCAAAGGGTAATGCAAATGAAATACTCAATATAGCATTAAATCGGGACAGATTAACTACTGCTCTAAATGTAGGAGGAATTGAAAATATTCTAGACGCCCTTGAGACTCAAGGTACTCCTATGGGTTTAATTTACATTGATTTTAATGATTTTAGTGAAGTTAACAACACTAGAGGTCATGATGTTGGCGATAGTGTTTTGGTAGATACTTCAAGAATCTTAATGGATGAATTACGTACAAAATATGATAGAAGAATTGGTCAAGTAAATCCCAAATTAGAACAAAGAAAGGCGACACGAGATAGGAGAACATATAACCCTGAATTGATAGATCTTGTTTTCAAAAAATTGTATGAAGGTGCAGAACTTGGAAGGAAAGGAGGAGATGAATTCTTAGCAATTCTTCCAGGAGTAAGAACATTTTCTGCATTAAAGGCAGTGGGCATGAGACTTGCGAGTAAAATAATTGAAACTCCTAATTGTCAAACTTCTTCAATGGGAGGAACGCTATACCTTCCAGGAATGGAAAGAGCAAATGCTATACGAGAAGCAGATTCTGCAATGTACTTGATTAAAGAGATATTAAAAGAAAGGAAACAAAATCAAGGTTTAACTGAAACTGAAACAGGTTTAGCACTTAGTGGTTTAGATGGTAAAATTAAAACTTACACTCCTGCAGACATGATTTAAAACTGTCAACCATACCTCCAGTAAATTACCGTTCTATAAATTATCAAAACCCTTAAAAGAGAACTATCAGTCCTATAGCGTAGCGAGGTAGGACAGTTAGGAGTGTCCGTCGGGCTCATAACCCGGAGGTCGCTGGTTCAAATCCAGCCCTCGCTACTTCTCAAAATGGAGTTCCCAAAACTAGAAAACAA
>JABHVN010000044.1 GCA_018658265.1 Candidatus Woesearchaeota archaeon
CAAAATTAATAATTTGATATGCTAAATAAGCCCACATTACAAATTGTAACACACCCATAACAGCAGTAAGCGTTGGATTGAGAATAGTTGTTTCTGCTAAAGCTTCCTTGACTGCTAAGTCCTTAGCTTCCCCCGCAAGAAGATTTGCACCCTCACTTATTGTGCTCTGAGTCGCTTCATTAAGAACAGTTCCACCTACCTTTTTAATTGCTTCATCAGTAAGTAATTTTGTCTGTGTTTTTAATGCGGAGGCAAATGCTTTTTCTCCAATTTCAATAGATGCCTCTAAAGCTTTTTGTTGTGCTGCGGCAGTAATCCCTGTAGCCGCATGAATTGAAGAATCTGTATATCCTCCCAATGCAACATCATATGCCAAACTAGTACCAAAATTTAATGAGTTAATTGTTCCTGCAGCTAAACCAATTGAGGCATCCAAAACCATTGCAGTCGCTAAAATTCCCGAAATACTCCACCAAGAAGATTTCCAGAATTCCCCAAACCCAAAACCATTTTCAGAGTTTCCACCATAACCTCTTAAGTTTCCAAAGGGTTCCAGAGTATCACAAACATCAAGATCCCTACTATTCTCTCTAGGATCAGTACTTGCATCTATGTTTTCAACAAACCCATTACAACTTTGTTCTCCAGCAATATTATACCATGCGCCGCAATCTCCCAAACTTTTGCAAACAGAGTTAGAATTTTTCAAGTAACTTTCGGTCAAGCATTCACAATTGCCTTTACATTGCCAATCACTTCCAGCCGCATTTTCCCAACCACTTTTTTCAAAATAAACTGTACATTCTGTATTGCCCATTTCACATGTAGCCTTGGGGTCAGCTTTACTTGTTGCACCAGTTGTACTTTCACCACTCCAATGTTTCAAACCAGGTGAAACTAAAGGAACACATGCAGTAATTTCTTGATCTTTGGGAATTTCTTTTGAATCTCCAAGAAGCCACAAACAATCTCTTTGTGCATTATTTTCGCATGCATCTTTAGATTTAATAGTTGTACACTCTTGAAATCTATTATCTCTACATGCACCATAAATTATACTATCTCCTGCACCTCCACTCCCAAAACTTTCTTGGGTACCATAAATTAACTGTAAAGCCGGATCTAAGCTTGGATCAACTTCTCCTTGAACACAAATCTCTTCTCTAAAATCCTTACAAGGTTCTGTAAATTCTTTGCCATTAATACATATTCTCCTATAATGTCTACTTCCAGCCAAATCTAAACCTAAACCTGCATTATCATTAGCTCCAACAAGTCCGTCATAAGCACACCAAGATTCTCCATTAGCTAAAGGCAAATCATTTGAAGCAGGCGTATTAATATCGACAGTAACTATTTCTCCATCGCAACTTAAGTCCTTGCAGGCATAATCTCCATACACAGGATTAATTCCTTCATTTGCCTCACCACATAAAGTACCTAAAGAATATTCACAATTTCCACAAGAGGCACTATCTACGTTTGCACTTCCTGCACCACAGCTTTGTTTTTTATCTAAAACAAAACCACCATTATAGCTCGAAGGTTTATCGGAAGAATAAATATTCTCTGCATTACCACAAGAATCAAACCAGTAAACACCATCTTCTTCTAGCAAACAACCAGTTGTATGTTGGGGAGCACATTCTGTTCCCAATCGAGGATTACTACATAACATATCAGGATGGAATCCAACTAAAGGCAATGTAGCATTAACACCTTCTTGATTTTCTTCATTACATGCATCCCTTGTTGTAAAATCACAGCTTCCATCTTCACTCACACAAGCACCCCTCTCAAAGCTCCTACCTAGATTTAAACATGCTACTTCAGATTTAATATTCTCATCAAAAGTCATATTGATATCTTCATATTGAGAGGTTATTTGTTTACATTGGACTTGTGTTGTAAATGAATTTTGGTTACTCAAAATACAACATCCTCTTTCACATTGAGGAATATTACATTCATTGTCGGGATTCCAGGAACATCCTTCTTTTTCTTCACAAGAAAATTTAGGCATATTGTTAAAACAAAGTCCATCAGTTTGATCAAAACCACAGCCCAATTTACAAAAACTGGTTTGTTCACAAGTTGCAGCGGAACTTTGAGACCCAGGGGCACAATTAGAAGAATCTGTATAAACGCAACTTTCTCCAGAAACAGTTTCAGCACAACATACATCTTGAGTTTGAGCTTCAACTGTATTAATAGAAGGTAAGGAAAAAGTAAATGCTAGAAAGGTAATTAATAAAATCTGAAACACTGCTTTTTTCTTTAAATGTTTTTTACTACTTAGCATTAAATCACCTTACTATGCAGGTTCGCCCTGTATAAAAAATTGGAAGATATAATCATCATCCCTCGTTTCTAAAATATATAACTTATCGGGATAAGGTCTCTGTTTATCAATTTCAACTTGACCCTGATGTATCAACATGTATCCTAACTGGTCAAATTCGCCAACACTTGTTTCAACTTCAATAATATCACGACTAACACCATATAATGCGCCCAGGGGAACTTCTAAAGTTGTACTGAAATCTCCTTCTTCTACAGATAAATCACCTTTCTGTATTTTCACAGGCATGTTAACCTCAACGATAGATTGGTAATCTCCAATATCTACTTCAACATTCAAAGATCCAACTGTTAATGTTGCGCCCTTAGCAAAACCTTTCAAATTAATACAACTACTCAATCCTTCTTTAATTGCTTGAGATAACTGACTCTCCATTCCACCCAAAGTTAAATAGCGATTATAACAAGTTGGAACATTTTCCATGTTATAACATAAATAACTTACGGACTCGCCACCAACTTTCCTAAATGTGTCTACAGGAGTTGATAAATAACCGCCTTGAACTCCAATTCTTTCAAAATAATCTGGTGCAACATCTTCAACACACTCTTCTATATGGTCTCTAATTGGTTCCAATCCAACTTGATTTAATTTGTCTATTGAAACAGGTCCGAACAAAAATTGAGATCGTGCATAACTCAATAAAACAATAACTGCGACAATAACTAAGCCCAAAACAATAAATGTTGTAGCCTGGCCACTCTTAGATTTTCCTTTAAAATTTAGAATATTTTTCCTTCTTTTTTGCTGCATAAATCCATACACCTCTTCTTTTAATTTCCATCCATTCAACCTATATAAAGATTCCTTTTGGAAAGCCACCTAAGCCCCATTATATACAGTTATTGTAGATCCTATGTTCATGAACGAATCATAACATTTAATGTAATAAACATCTTCATTAAATGTCAAACTATGTTCTTTGACTAGTACTCCAGTCATTTCAAAACCATTCCCAATGGAAAAAGATGAACTCTCCACACTATATTCACAAGTACTTGGTTCGTCGGTAATTAAATATAAATTTCCATTTTGGGAATACAAATTTTCAACTACGGGAGGATAACTGTTTACATATATTGTTATACTCATTAAGTCATCTGCAGTATTCTGGGCAATATCTTCACAAGAAATTTCATATTCGTAAGTCCCAGCCGTCCTATTTTGTGGCTGTACATGTGTGCTTCCACCAGTATTAAAGAACTCAACACCATTATAATAACAAACGGCATTACCATTATCAGCACCGCCCATTGTAACAACTCTCAAATCAAACATTGAAGTATAATATGTTCCATTTTCTGGCTCCATACTAATTATCTCTAATTCGGAACTGCCACTTAAAGTATACTCATAACTTGAAGGGAAATAATTACAACCTGTTCCATCATTCTTTTCAATATCCACACATGAAATGAAATATGTGTTTTCTTGTTCGGGTTGTATTCCCTCTAATAATCCTACACATTCAAAGTCATCATAAACAAACAAACCATTTTCATCCAAATAATTACAAAGTTCTTCCCCTTGTTGCGGAGGACTAGTTCCAGTACAAGCATTAGTTTCTCCACTATCGCAACCACATAGGAAACTATTGTTCAAGTTCATTTGTTCAAATGGAACATTCTGATTACTCCACCTACATGTTTCAACAGGTTCATTCATATACAATATCACAGGAGTTTGATTAATATCATAAGCAACAGAACTACCACTTAATGGGTCTGTAGACAATATAATTGGGGGCTGGCGATCAGGTTCATCCTTTGTACTAAACTTTATTAAGAAGGGAGGATCATTCTCCCCATTGTCATAAAAGTCGACACACCTTACATAGAAATCATAATCCTGGTTACCAGGTAAAATTAAAGTAAAATTATGGTCCTTAACAAGTAAACTTCCTTGATCGAATTCATGAGTCATTTCATAATAACCACTTGTATTCAATTCAGTATCATACCTACATTGCGCAGGTTCATTGGTTTGTACGCCAAAGTTAAATGGAATTAAGGAGTCGATATCTGGATTAATCACATAACCTCCAGGATTTCCAGAAACAACGTCATAACTATAACTAACTCCAAATTTATCAGTTTGACCTTGTATTAATTCTGCCCAAGGAGTTATTTTTGGAGGAGCAACATCATTAATACTTCCACTTATACATTCTGCAAAAATAGGATCTTCCCCATTAATTAATTCGCAATTTTTCCCCAAACTTCTACAAAGAGATTCGTAACAAGTTCCATCAGGCGCTAAATCAGAACATTGTTCACAATTATCCGATCTTGTTGGAGCTTGCCAAGGGGCACACGTAAAGCTATGCGTTTTTGTTTTTCTGTCTCCGATTCCAAAAATCCACCCCATTGGACCTGCGGCCAAGAAGGAAGTAAGATAGTGATTAAAGTCTGTTAAAATGTTCCAGAGAATTATCGGAAGAAGTAGTTGTTCCCACCTCCATAAATGGTACATTTCCCAATCCATTGTTTGCGCGAAACCAAGGTAGAAAATTGTTGAAAATTGTTCGCCACCAATAATTATTTCAGAAAAAGGATATTTTTGTTTATAACTTCCAATATTCAAATCCTTTGTTTCCCCACCATTAGTTTTTTGACCTTTATCTGTAAACTCTCCTGCAAGATTATACCATGCGCCACAGTCTCCAAGAGATCTACAAAAATCATTCATATCTTCTGGCCACTCTTGATATGTGCAATGACAATTTTGTTTACATTCCCATTTAAATTTCCAATTTTTTACCCAAACACTCTTGCACTCTTGATTGCCAATTTCACATTGTGCTTCAGCTTCATATTCAGGTGTTGCTTGAACAAATTTATCATCGAAAGCATAACCTGGTGGAATACTTGGAACACAAAAAGCATTATCGGACCAGATACAAGATTCATATTGTTCACAACAATTTTTTTTCTCAGATGAGGATCCTTCATTACACTCACTTACACATTGAGCACCTTCATTGGGAATACATTCTGCAACACTTTTTTGCACCCCACCATTATTATTTGCAATTGTCTCGTTGGGCAATATTTGAAAACAGACATCTTCTCTAAACTCATTGCAGGGCTCTACTTTTTCTTCGCCATAAGAACAATAATATTTGTAATGTCTACTTCCAGGCAGATCATTACCGACTCCAACTTTTGCCTGCCTAACACACCAACTTTCGCCATTTAACCTTGGGCCACCCATTGCAGGATCATGAATATTATTGGGAAAATCAGTAGTATCTTCACAGTCCACACTTACACAAGAAGCACTATCCCCTTTTTCTTTACAAATTGAGCCAGGACCGTTAATTCCTATTGGATCGCAATCATCAACTAAATCTTCACGATTACCGCAAGAGTCAAACCAATAAACATCTTCATTACTATTCCCATCACAAGCTTTGTAAGATTGTGCAACACAAGAAGAACATTCTAAATTAGGATTACTACAAAAAACATCCTTGTAAAAACCCTCAGAATTTTCTTGATTAGTTTCTTCTCCATTTGTTGTACAAGTTCCCCTAGTAGACCATCCACAGGAATTAAAAATTCCATCGGATTCTACACAACATCCTTCATCATCTTGAATAGACTGAGTAATACAAGTATATTCATCAGTTATTCCAGAATCCCAAGCAGTTTCAATATTCAAGGAGGGATAGTATTCATCAATTAATCTTTGGCAAGACTGTTCTGTATTAAAAACAAAACTACTTCCTAATTCACAACAACCTCTTTCGCAATAAGAAATTGTTTCACAACTTGCACCATCATGGAACGCAGTATTTTGTGAATTTTCACATGCAGCTTGAGGAACATTATTTCCACAAGAACCATCCAAACCATTTATACAACAACCTGTTGAGCAATAACTTGTAAACTCACAAGAAACGGGATCCCAAGATCCACCGTTACAATTTTCTTGAGTGGTAGGTAAACAATAACTGCCTTGTCCATCATTCTCACAACATCCTACCTCCTGAGCAGAAGTAAGTTCTATATTAATAAAAAATAAAGATAAGGAAAATAATACAATTAAGTAAATTTGAAAAGTCGCCTTCGACTTCAAAAAACTATACCCTTTTCTTTTTCCTAAAACCATTCAAAACACTCTTTTATAATAAAAAAATAAGAAAGAAACAATATAAATCTTTCCAATTAGAATAAAATATATTTAAATATGAATTTAACAGGCGTTACAAAATTAACTGAAACAATTCCTGAAATAACTCTCTCTAATTTTTCAATTTTAGAATACTATCAGGCAATCCAACCATTATTATTTTTCGTATTAGGAGTAACAGTTTATTCTATTTTCATATTCAAATTTTACAGATTTTTATCAAGAAGGGATATTATCAAATTCAAACTAGAAGCTCAAGGAGGATTCATAGGATGGTTAAAGAAATTAGGAAAAAGTATCATTTATTTAATTGAAAACATAGTACTCACACCAGTAGTAATCTTCTTTTCATTTGCAGTTCTAACTACATTCTTATTAATACTTACAAAAAGCGGATCAATAGAATCAGTAATATTAACTTCAATGGCATTAATTGCAGCAGTAAGAGTTACTGCATACTACAATGAAAGTTTGTCGCAAGATCTAGCAAAAATGGTTCCATTTGCATTGTTAGGTATATTCTTAATCGATATTAATTATTTCTCAGTAGGAGATGCAATGGCAATTGTAAGGCAAATTCCTTCAATCTGGATGCAACTAATCTACTACTTAATATTTGTAATTGCTTTAGAAATAGCATTAAGGATTCTACAAACAATAATAAGAATAATTATGCCACTAAAAGAAGAAAACTAATCGTTAGCTACTCTTGGAGCTAAAATAAATCCTAAATTTAATTTATCTTGAACAAAGTAATCAATTCTCAGAGGATAATCATTACCAAATTGTAATTTGACCCTACTTGCTAACTTGCTTCCTTTGATTATTTTTTTCAAGTACTCAATGCTGTACTTAGCGGAAAACTCGCCTTGAGTTGTTAATTTCAAAGAAGTTTCATCATCTTTTGAAATTTCTGCAAATACATTACTCATATTACTTTCGCCCTCAATGATCAACTTATCTTCCCCAGCCTTCAAAACTACTGCATCTGCAATTACATCTGCATCTTGAATCGCTTCATCGAATATCATACTAGCAGTTTCAACTTCAACTGCAAAATTTAAATCTGGAACTCTTTGTTCTTTTTCATCAACATCAATTAATGCTAAATTGAAAGTTCTAGTATTTTCGCTCTTTAATTGAATCTTTAATTTATTTTTTTCTTCATCTAATTGTAATGTTAAAATGTCTGAAGGTTTTACCCTCTTCAAAACAGATTTTAATGCATCCAAACTAACACATAATTCATGTTCCTTATCAACAGAATATTCTGTGAATGCACTACTAAATAATTTAAAATCAACCATTGCAACATTTGCAGGGTCCATTGCAACTAAATCCAATTTTTCACCATCGACCTTGAACCTAACTTCGTTCACAATCTCAGATATAACATTGATAGAATCCACTAAATTTCTTGGTTCTGCTAAAGTTAATTTCATGTTAAAATACCTACCTAATCTCTGCAAACGCAGTTTATAAGCTTTCTCACACAGGAGAGAATATTATCCATCAGTTATAAAAGAGCATCCTTAATTTTCTTTAAAGCCGCCATATTTATCCCTGCAAGAGGTTGAATTATCTCAGATTGAATTTCAAAACCACTTTCATAGGGCATTAATCTTCCAAAAACTTTGACAATCTCATTGTCTTTATAAACCTCAATTTTTTCCATCCGAGAAGTGTTTATGAAAACTTCGCCAGATCCATCTCCAACTAAAAATCCGTCATCTCTAAGTCCTGCAACTGCACCACTTATAGAAACTTTGAAATCTGCAACATTTAAGTCTTGGATATTCTTCCATTGGTAGGGTGTTCTTCTTATGTCTGCCATTTTAGCTAATATTCACGCCAAGTATAGTTACACTTTGCGCATTTGAAAAATCTTGTTTCGGCTTCATCGCCAGCCCTAGTTTGAACCAACCAGAAAAAAGCTTTACCGTGATTACATTTTGAACACTCTTGATCAATTTTTGGTAAAATATCTACTTTCTTGTCAACTACCTCTACAAGATTTTTTTTCCCATCACCAGTTTTTTCTGTTAAAATAATTTGTTCTCTATTGTTACTTACTTTTCCACAGGAGGCGCATTTGAAAATTGTTTTTCCATTTTCCTTTTTAGGGATAATCATTGAACCGCATTTATCACAAAATTTCATCTTACGAACATATCAACAAACCATATTTTGACCCATCCGAACAAAGGCAATCTCAAAACTGCTTTACCAGTTCTTTGGAATTGTTCTGCTACAACAGGCGTATCTCCCCTATGGTTGTTATCTCCCTTGGTTATATACTCCCCATCTCCAATAACCACAACTCTGTGAATAATTGGATTACTATGAAAGGGAGTTTCATAGACAAGCACGTCACCAACTTTAATATCTTTCGGTTCAACTCCCTTTAAGAACATAATATCTCCTTTATTGAATCCATTTTTATATTTAAACTCGATAAATTCTTCTTTAGAAATATCTCTCTCTTCATACCAATCTTTATTTTCATTCCACCATGAATCAAAATCTAACCCATTATGTTCCATACTACCGCTAACAACTGCAACGATTGGAAACTGAGTTCCCAAAATTAAACCAATTCCTGGGTAAATTACAAACTTAACTAAAACGAATGCTAAAACTAAATTAACCAACCAAGAAGCCAAACTATCATCGTACCAAATAAAATGCCATAACTTCTTTAAAGATTCTCTTAATTCCAAATTGAACAACCCAATTAAAGAGACTTAGATTTGTCTTTAAGCTCTTTGTTAATTTTTTTCAATCTATCTACTGCATCTAAAAGAACCTTTTTTGGGTCACCCTTACTAACTTCAACAGTTAAGATAGGTTCAGTAGTTAAACTATGTTTAATTGAATATCCAGCAATTTCTACACTCTTGTCATTCCAGAGTTCTTTCTTTAAAACATTACAAAATGTATGACCTTCTTTTTGAATCTCAAGCTTAAGCCTATTTTTTTCGTTTTCTAGAACAATAACTTCCATTTTACTAGCTTTGACCCTGAGACCTTTAAAAAGGTTTCTAAACAGAATTAGAATAAATTAATTGAACACAGATTATTTGCAAAAACCTTATGATCCGTCACAAGAATATGATCTCATCCTTCCACGATATTCTATGGGGGCAGCATTTTCATGGGGCTGAATATACTCTGTACACTTAAATGTGCATTCATTATTTTCACAAGGACCTTCAGAAAGTTTGGGACATGAAGTTTCCCTCACGCATTCTGCATAGCCATTTGAAAAGGTTTCACTGAATCTTTCCCTACTGCATTTTCCTTTTACTTCACATACCGCATAAGCCTTACAAGATTGAGTAGCTTCACTTGTAATCCTCTCTCCAGTAATAGGATCAATAGAAGTAATTTCCTTTTTACAAATTCCATCAAGGCAAGCTTTTACCTTTTCCGCACCAGAACAACCATCAAAAGTAAGTGAGCCCTTCATGGGACATCCACAAGACCACTTTTCAGAAAGACTGTCACCAGATACCGTAACTCCAACTTGATTACCAGTTATTGTTGTGTCTTGAATTCCTGGTGTTGAGAAAAAAATACCAAACATAACAAATAGTGCTACAAATATAAAAGTTAAACTAGAACTGTTTCTCCTATTAGAATCACCACTTCCTTTTTTCATTAATCATATAACATTATTTGTTGTTTAAAAGTATTTCTAAACGGCCTTAGAATCTAATAACCAGACACCTACGTCCACAAAATGAACATTTTTCTTCCAAAAGGCATAACCAGTTTTTGCGCCATCCTTCCCCTTCCTAAGTGGAAATTTGTATTTTTTAACAAGTCTAACGCCCCAACCTTCATCCTTCACAAAACTTTCTACAAATCTCGCAGTATCTAATTTATGAAATGAGTAAATTCTAGAGGAATTCTTCATAGCCCTCAATAAAAAGGGTTTATCAGCATGAGTCTTTCTAACGCCGAAAGGAGGATTTTGTAAAACAGTGTCTACTTTCTTACTAAACTTATTAATATCGCTATGTGAAAATGATTTACTCAACTTTTGGCCGATAATTCTTTCAACAGCCAAAACATTATTTCTTGCAATCTTAATTGCAGCCCCATCCACATCCAAGAAAATTACTTTCTTTGCACCCAATAATAAAGCTCCAATTCCAAAGACCCCATTACCGCATCCTAAGTCTGCAACAATTTTTCCTTCAATGTCTCCTTCCATGCAAGCATGCCATAAAAGGTCTCCTGCAATATGAGACTCAGTTTGATACTGCTCTAAATCCAACTGTTGTTTTTCAAAAGTTTCCAAACCTGAAAGAATAATCTCTAAATCTTTTTTCTTCATAGCAAATCAAATCATTTCTCTTTTTTAAACTTAATCAAATCACCCACGGTTAAATCTTCATCATTAAGATTCAATTGGGTCGCACTATCAGGATCCCCGTAACCTTCAACAATTTTAATATCTAAAATTCTTTCAATTTTTTTAGCGGTTGCCAAATCTGGCTTCATTAAAGAAGTTTCTAATTTGTGAATCAAACTTTCTTTCAAACCAACCATACTTGCAAATTGGGCTTGTTTTAATCCTTTATTTTCACGTGCATCTTTTACCAACTTTCCTGCACCCTCAATTACAAAATTTACTGAATCTTCTACAAATATTTTTCTTGGAACTTTTTGTATGGATTTGCCGGAACCATAATTTTTTGTTTCAATACTAATTACGTCCCCATAACCTCCGCATTTTTTACAAACTTTCATTAAAGTTCCCTCTATAACTACATCTGACAATTTAGAATCCAAACCACATAACTCACAAGTCATATATAAACCTCAGTTTTTTCCACAAACTTCAAAAGAATCATTACCATAATACAAACATAACTCATTAATTAATTCTTCCTTTTTGGTCAAACCTTCGAAAAGTTTATCGTTTATAACTAGTGAAGGCAATTCATCTGCACCGTAATTCTCTTTTAATATCTGGACCATAGGTTCATCAAAATCAACGTCTAAAGAGAATACCAATAATTTATCTCCAAAAATATTTTTTAAATAAGTCAAGATATGGCCTTGGGCACTGCAGTCTGCACAAGTTTCATCCATTTCATAAAAATAAAGAACGCTTACAGATTCACTAGGACATACTTCTTTAGCTTCACTGGACATCAACCAATACCTAATTTCAGTAAGCATATAGTCTCTCTTAACAGTATTAAAGTCTGAACCTTCAGAGTCCAAGATATAATTCTCAAGTTTAACCCTGGAGTTTTCTAGATCATATATATTTCTTTCAAGACTATTCAATAAAACATCACAATTTCTTTCTTCTTGTCCAGTTAAATAAAGCAATTGCATCTGTAAACTTTCATATTCTATTTGTTGTGTTTCAATATCTGCACGTGTAAACTCCAACCTTTGCTCGCCTAGAATAGATCCGATTAAAATTCCGACTGTTAAAATTAATAAAGTAATCACTAAAACTGCCAAATGCCTTTTCCAATAAATTTTTCTATCTACTTTTGCAATTACCATTTTTGTTTTTTGTTTCTAACTAAATCTGTCACAACACCCAACCAAACTAAACTCAAAAAGAAAGGATAGATCATCATAAACAATGAAGCTGAAAAAAATCCTTGAGTTGAAAAACTTTCCTCAGTATATTTGAATGCATAGATTATCCATGCTAATCCAAAAGACATAACTACAAATGTAAAGAAAATTAATCCATAATTAATATCTAAAAAACTAAATCTTTCTGCCCAAACACCAGTCATTAACCCTACATCAAAACCTATGAAACTCATATCATATAATTTGCTAAGCAAAGGACTAATCATATGTTGCCAAATAACAAAGAATGAAAAGAAAATTGAAAGTAAAGCTGCACCTAAAACCATTGGCAGATGGAACATCCCAAACTCTCCGTATTCTTTATTGAAAAATAACTTCCGATAGTCTTTCATATTGAACAGAGTTCCCTTATACCACCTATTCCTCTGATTAAACCATCCTTTCAACGTTTCAGGTCCAAGAGTATAAACTTTAGGTCCAATTAATTGAATAATTTTATAATTTCCTTTTTGTAATCTTAATGCTATCTCTTGATCTTCGGTTAAATTATCCTCATCAAATCCGCCAATATCAACTAACACTTTTTTCCTGTAAGAAGCAAACGGGCCCGGAGTAACATGGACACAATCAAGAATGCTCATAACTTTTTTCATGAAGAAATTAACTAAATATTCTACATATTGTAATCCTAATGTAAATCCCTTAACTTTTTGCAATTTCATTAAAGGTAGAACTGAAGCCACAATTCCATTCTCAAAATGTGGAACAACTTCTTTCAACACAGTACTATCGACAAAACTATCTGCATCCAAACAAATAAATAATTCTCCAGTGGAAATTTTCAATGCAGTATTCAAAGCTGCACCTTTTCCCTTATTCACTTCATGAAGGATATATTTGAAATCAACATCTTTCAAATTTTTATCTTTAATGTAATTCTTAACAGCCAAGGCAGTATTATCTGTGCTACAGTCATCAACAACAATTACTTGTAGTTTTTTAGAAGGATAATCTAATCCTAAAACTGATTCGATTGTCCCTACAACACTTTTCTCTTCATTGAAAACAGGAATTGCAACTGTAACAGAAGGTGAATTTTTCTTCTTACTCACAACTGGATCCCTTACACCGTTCTCAAAAATAACAGATAACCAAAAAACAGCGAAGTAAATAGAAACAAAGTACATTACCCACAACCCTAATTCTAAAGCCATTCTTAATTCTCCAAAGTTCTGAAGCTTAAAAAAGCAATAAAAAGGTTTCTAATCGCCTAAAACCCCTATAGCCTTCCCATTATCATCATAGACCACGTTTTCCTCTTTCTGAGAAGAATTTTCTTCTTCAGAAATAACATCTATTCCGGGTTCAGAAACCTCTTCAGAATCTTTAGTTTTTTTCTCTTCAACAGCGATTTCGGTCTTTTCTAAATGTTCAGGAGTAGTACCCATCTTCCATGCCACATTTTGTCTAATCCCGTCTTCAAGATTTGTAAATTTTTCTTCAACTTCTTTTTCAGCAACATCAAAATATTCAAAGAACTTAGTTGTTAATTTTAACATTCTAGATCGCCCACTTCTTTCAGAAGAGATTAATCCATCACCCTTAAGTTGAGAAATGTGATCGTAGGATTTATTGCCCCTAATTTTAATTATTTCGCTTTGTATAATTGGACTTTTGTAAGCAATAACTGCTAGAGTTTTAATTGTAGGGCCATCAAATTCAGCTTCGCCAGAAAGTTTACTTGCTATAAAACCATATTTTTTCTTAGTATTTAATTTAAATCTGCCTTCATGTTCTTGAATTTCCAAAGAACTTGAACCCAACTCGTAATAACTCTTTAGGTTATTAATAGCAGATTTAACAGCAGATTCATCATTCAAACCGCAAGCTTCAGAAATTTCTTCAACAGTAGTATACCTTCCTGTAGTATACAACACTGCTTCAACATGCTTCATTTCGTCACTAAGATCGGTAGTCACAAATTAAAATAGTACATAGAGTTTATAAAAATTACTCGGAAACAGCATATCTCAAAATAGAGGCAAATCCACCCAAATCCTTCAATTGCTTACCTTCTCTAGTCTCTGTAGAAATCAATTTAATATCTGTGCCAAATTCAGAAGCCACAACTTCGAATTCTTCAATAAGTTCTTCGTCCAAATCATCACTAATCAAAATAAGTTCGGTAGCACCCATTTTCATTTTTTCCATAACATCTTTCTTCCCATATCCTGCCCTACTCGGAGTCTTAGCAAGAACATCAAAAAATCTTTGCATAATTTTCTTTTCTTCAATTACAATTTCATCAGCAATGTTATCTTGACTTAGTTCAACTAAATCATGTAACCCGCTTTCATCCGTATAGGTCAAATCTTTAACAGCCTTAACCTTATTTCTTAATTCAGTATTTAATTCTTTAATGAAGGCATCCTTAGTTGTTCCCGGACCTCCAACTAAAATTCCTTTTAGACTATTTCCCATAGGCAAATATTCTTCTTGAACCCTAGTTGCAACCTTCCTATAAAATTCTAAAGCCATTCCTTCAATCAACCTATCAAATCTTTGCGCACTCTGTCCACCAGCCCTAAATTTGCCAGGAACTCCTGATGTCAAATGTCCATGTACTGAAATTCTTGGACCTTTCAATAATCCAATTGTAGCTTCTCTTCGGTCCATAACAATTAAACCATAAACCTCTTTGTGCTCCATCATATCTCTTAGGGGATCTAAAACAAATCTTTGGTCGCACCTATACATCCTAATATTCAGTGGCTCAGGGGGTTCAACAGCCCAAGCAGCAATATCAATTTTATTTTCTTGCTTAGAAACATTACCCGCAAAAACAGCTAAACCATTTTCAGGAGTTCTACCAATTTCCTTCATAATTCTAACAGCCTTATCTAAAGAAGTAATTACATTCCCTCTTGTCTTGGCATCTTTAATATTTTTAGCAGTTCCTTGCTCTTCTTGTAAGTGTTGGTAAACTTTAGTTAACTCATAGCCTGCAGGAACATAAACACTAACTAACTCAGTATGTCTGCCCCTTTCCTTTTCGAGCTTTTTTACAATTTTTCTAAGTTCTCTTTTGCTGTATGCCATTTTTCAAATATAATGTTTAATACTATAAAAACTAGTCCCTGCTAGAAACTAACTGAAAATTCAGTTCCAACTACAACTTCTTTAGCCTGAGTTGATGCCTTAAAATCATCGATACATTTTGAAATTAAGTCAAAATCTTCTTGGATTAATACAATTTTAACTTGTTCTTTCAAGCTTTTTCCATTCTCACTTTTGAAACCCCTAACTTCGCTTAAAATTTCAACAAATCTATCTCCAATCTTTTCTATATTCTCATCGTCAATTGACACATCTGCAATTGGCCAATCTGAAACATGAATAGATTTTTTGTTTTCAACTTTCGCAAAATGATAACTATAAAGTTCTTCTGTAATGAATGGTGCAATTGGAGCAAATATCTTCAATACATCCAATAATGCAGTATGTAATGCATATTGCCCACTTAATCTTTGTAATTCTCCCCTAGTATCTGGATTATACAATCTATCTTTAGCAATTTCCAAATAATTATCGCATAAAGTATTCCAAAAGAAATTTTCTACTTCTTTTTTAGCTTTAGAAAATTCATAAACTTCAAATCCATCAGTTGCATTATTAATTACTCTATTCAACTTAATCAATAGCCATCTATCCATAAGCTCTAATTTTTCAGGATCATATTTTTTTCCACCCTGTTCATAATCTTCCAAATGCATATAACCAAATTTAGTTGCATTCCATAATTTTGTAATTGTTTTTTGTGCAGATTTAACATCTTCCTCTCTATATCTCAAATCTTCTCCCAACTTAGAAGTTGCAGACCAAAGTCTAAATGAATCAGAACCATATTTTTCTATAACTTCTTGTGCTACGACAAAGTTACCTTTACTTTTTGACATTTTGTGACCGTGAGGGTCTTGACCATGTCCTGAAATCATTATGTCTTTCCAAGGAACTTCTCCATGGTGGAAATATGATTTAACGATTGTATAAAATGCCCATGTTCTAATAATATCATGAGCTTGAGCACGTAGAGACATAGGTAAAAATCCATTTATTTCTTTGTCAGTGGACCAATTGGCATTAATCTCAGGAGTATTTGAAGAAATCATCCAAGTATCCATAACGTCCATCTCTGGAACAATGTTAGAAGAGCCGCATTCACATTTACCTTCATATTTTTCTTCCCTAGGATCAATAGGAAACTTACTTTCATCACCTAAAAGGATAATACTGCAATCTTGACAATACCATACTGGAAATGGAACACCATAATATCTCTGTCTTGAAATTGCCCAATTCCAACCAAGATTATTTATCCAATGCTCAAATCTTGTTCGCATATGTGAAGGGTACCAATTAACCTTTTTACCCATTTCAATTAATTCTTCTTTTTTGTCTAAAACTTTTATTTGCCACTGGGGTTTTTTCAAAAATTCTATTTCAGTTTGACATCTTTCATGAACATTGACTGCATGAACAATTTCTTTTTGATTTTTCAATAAACCACTTTTATTTAATTTTTCAAGAATTGCAGCTCTAGCTTTTTTCAAAGTTAATCCTTTAAATTCTCCAGCATAATCATTCATTTCTCCTGTTTCGGAAAATACCAATCTTAATGGAAGTTTATGCTTATGCCATTTTTCAATATCTTCCTTATCTCCAAATGTACAAACCATCATTAGCCCAGTACCTTTCTCCAAATCAACAGTATCATCTGCAACAATTGGAACTTCATAATCGAATAACGGAACTTTTGCAAATTCCCCTTTAAGTTCTAAATATCTTTTATCTTGAGGATTATATGCTAAGGCTACACAAGCAGGAATAAGCTCAGGACGAGTAGTAGAAATAATTAATTCCTTACCTTTCGAAGAGAAAGTAACATCACTAAATTTAGATTCGAACTCTAGGTTATCTAAATCTGCTTGAGCTAAATTAGTTTGGCAAGTGGTGCACCACATAGATGGTAGGTCTACTCTTTCTAACCTTCCTTTTTTGTAAAGTTCTAAAAATGATTTTTGTGCAACTCTTCTTGCATTAGGGCCAATTGTCTGATATAATAAATCCCAATCTATGGAAAATCCAAGTTTGTTAAATAAATCATAATATGTTTTTCCTGTCTTTTTTGTTTCTTCCAAACAAAGTTTAATAAAATCTTTTCTTGTAGTTTTAGATTTATCAATTTTATACTTAGCTTCAACAAACCTCTCTGTAGGTAATCCATTATCATCATAACCCATTGGGAAGAAAACATTCTTGCCATTCATCCTTTGATACCTTGCAATGAATTCGAATTGAGAATAATGCATTCCATGTCCTACATGCAAATGATCTGCAGAGGCATAAGGGGGAGGGGTATCTATTGAAAAAATATTATCTTTTGAATCTTTATCAAA
>JABHVN010000045.1 GCA_018658265.1 Candidatus Woesearchaeota archaeon
CCAGATAAAGATAGAAGTTGGAGTGAAAAAGGAATAGATGGAATTCACAAGTTCCTTAACAGAGTAATAGATTATTTTGAAAATGTAAAAGTTGGTAAGTCCAATGAAAGAACAGAACATAGAATCAACAAGGCAATCAAGTTAATCACTGAAGATCTAAACGATTTTAAATATCATAATGCAACTATGAAGATAAGAAGTTTGTTTGATAATTTGGAACAAGAAATATCTAAAGAAGACTTAGAAAATTCCATCAAATTATTGTCTCCTTTCTGTCCCCATTTAGCAGAAGAACTTTGGAGCAATCTAAAAAATGAAGAATTTGTTTCAATAGCTAAATGGCCTAAAGCAAATGATAAAAAAATCAATGAACAATTTGAAAAAGAAGATCAATACACAGATAAAACCATTGCAGATATCTTAAACATATTGAACTTAATTGACAAAGAAGTAAAGAAAGTTTACATTTACACACTTCCAAACGAATCAGAGTTCTACAACGTAGACAATATTAGGAGACGTACAGAAAAGGAAGTAGTTGTTTACAAGGTAAATGATAAGGATAAGTTCGATCCTGAAAACAAGTCTAAGAAGGCTAAGCCAGGAAAACCTGCAATCTACTTAGAATGAGCAATTTCATCTAGGAATCTTTTCAATGTTTTAGGAACATGTTCTATCTGAGTTTTCAATGTATGTGCAGCTTTTTCTAATACTTCTTTATCACTTATATCCTCAAGGTCTCCAGAGTAATCTGCTTCAACATCTTTCTTTTTCTTCACAACATCCTTCCAAAGTTTAAAGACTTCTGCAGATTTAATTGCAACGCCTTTTTTATCTACATTAAGAATAGTGGCAGCCTCGTTCAACAAACTATCTTCAACTTTTTCTTCTTTTTCAGCAGCATTACCTGCAGCATATTCAATTCTAACAATTCCATCGCTGATTTTACTACTTCTTAATATCTTAATTTTAATTGCCTCTTGTGTACTATTCAAATGAGTTCCACCACAAGCCTCAACATCAACTTCAGGGATTTCAACAATTCTTAATATTTTACCAGGTACAACTCCGCCTTGGTAAATTCCTACACCATATCTATTTTCAGCTTCTCCCCTTTCTACAAAACTTAAATTAATATTAATTCCTTCTTCAACAATCTTATTTGCTTCTGCTTCAATCTTTGCAATTTCAACTTCACTAAGTGCTGCAAAGTGAGTGATATCCAATCTAGCCCTGTCCAATTGTTTATGTGCACCTGCTTGATTAATGTGATTTCCCAAAACTCTTCTAGCTGCAGCATTAAGTATATGTGCCCCAGTATGGTGCTGTGCTAGTTGTAAACGTCTATCTAAATCTAATTCACATTTAACTTCCCCTTTCAATTTAGAATCATTTTTCATTACATGAATAACATAAGTTCCTTCTTTGATCACATCAACAACTTCCTCATCTCCAATAGTTCCAACATCATGCAATTGACCGCCACTAGTAGGATAGAAATAAGTTTCATCTAAAACAACATAATTTTTATGAACTTTCACAACATTAGCTTCAAATTCATTTACAGAATAATCAAAATAATATTTTACAACTGTAGGTTTTAGGTCTCCTAAATTCAAACCCAAGTCTTTTTTAACAATCTGTTTAGGTTTAACTTCTTCCTGCATTTCACTTAGTAGTGTGTAAAAATTATCTGGAACCTCAATTGTTTTTCCAATCTTCTCAGCTTCATCCCTAATTACTTCAGGATTAATACCATTTTCATTATACAATTTAAGAAGATCTTTAGTACCTGTTTTCCCTTTTGCAACAATATCTGCAACAATTTGTTTAGATTTTAATCTAGTGGAGTTATATTTACTTACTTCAACATTCAATATTTTCTTAACATCTTCTAAATTTTCACTTAATTCTGGAAAAATAACTCTCAAATCTTTTGCATGCCATTCACAAACATCATTCAAATCTAAATCCCATCCGTATTTATCGACAAAACCTAATGCCCTTCTCAACATTACTCTAATGTTGTATGCTTGTCCAGAGTTACTAGGAATAGCGCCATCGCCCAATAAGATTAATAATGCCCTTGCATGCTCTGCAACAGAATAAGCTCCTGCTAGAGGCAATACTTGACTTCTTAGGGTCTTAACATCTACGCCAACTTTATTTGCTACCTCTTCCCATGCTTTTTTGATATCATCCACTTCATCAATGTTCAACATACCTGCATGCGGAACATATTTTTGGATCATCTTTCTATCGACATTTAATCCAGTTTTATTGAATATCTTTTTCAAAACTTGAGGGAAAGTTGCATCATAAACTGTATTAACTCCTTGTGAAAACCAAGCATTCCTTTCCATACCCATACCCATATCTAAAACTTTCAAATTAAGATCTTTAACACCCGTATCAGTTTGTTCATACAACATGTAAACTTGATTACCTAATTCACAACCTCTTGAGAAAAATTCCATACAACAACCCAGGTTTCCTCCGCCTGCCCAAGAATCTTCATGGAAAGTAAGGTCTTCATTTTTTAATCCCAATCCAACATTCAACCATTGGTGAATATGTCTAAATACTTTATCTTGATTCCAATCTTTCTCTTGTACAAACTGATGTTGTCCAATCATATTGAACACAGTGTTGTGCGCACCACTTATTCCTACATTGTCAATGTCTACAGTCCTAAAACAAAATTGAGGAATAACTAATGGGTTTGCAGGAGGTGTTGCTTCGCCACTAACAACATAAGGTTGAAATGCAGCAATTGAAGCATTGGTAAATTCCATAGTTGGATTCCATCTAGCAACAGTTGGATATCTTTTAATTGGAGTGTAACCTTCAGACTTGAACATCTTGGAAAACTTAGTCCAAACTTCCTTGTATTCTAATGAATTTTTTGCAGGACTTTTTCCAATGAAACTAAATGATTCATCTTTGTTACATGCTGGATCACCACAAACATCTTTGGAAGTAGTGCTCCAAAACATTTTTTCACAAGAATTACATTTTTTCCTTGTAAATCCTTCTTCTTTTAGAACGTTAACAGGATAGTACTTTTCAGGACTCTTAGAAAATATAGGTAAATATTTCTTTTTTATTTCCTTATCAGACAACATACTAAGGCATTCCCAATAGAATTATTTAAACTTATTCCTCTGGCAGTAACTTGCCCAACTTAGAAATTCTACCCCTAATACTTTCAAGGTCTCTCCTAAGCCTTTCCCTCTCTTCTAAAGCAATGGCTTTTTTCCTTAGAATCTTAGGTTTTTTACTTTTAATCTTAACAATCTCTTTTCTTACTTCATCTACATCCTTAACTTCTCCACCAAGATCATTAACTCTCTCGCGATGCAATAACATCCTCATATCATCTCTTTTAGCATGTAAATTGTCTGTCTTGGGAAGTTTAGGCAAATTCTTTTCTAATGATTTTAATTGCTTGCTTAAATCTGCTAAAGAACGTTTCATTTGAGATCTTAGTTTCTTTTTCTGTTTACTAAAATCTTTAATATTCTCTCCAGATTGGATAGCATCAGTAGAAATAACGGCACACTCCAAGATATCACTTCTTAGTCCCAATGGTTCTTCTATTCTTGCATGTACAGACATTTTAGATTAAATCTCAAATAGTTTTTTATCGATCCCTACTAATTTTTCTTTAATCTTATTTAATGAAGTTTCACAATTACTTATTTCTAATTGTTCTTGGGATTTCAATTCATTTAATCTATCTAGAATATATTCAACTTCTCTTATTTTTTGTTTTAAGATTTCAATATTATTCATTGCATCTTTGTAATCATCAATTTGAACAAAAACAGGTCTATTGCCTACATTTTTAGGCATCTTAAATTGTTTTCTTAAATCTGGTAAAATTGATGGAGTAACGGGTTCTCTAATTTCTTTTTGTGGACTCTTGAATGTCGGTGCAAGATCTTGCATCTTAAGTGGTTCTTCCTTTCTAAATGGTGTGGAGAATTCTTCATGAACTTGTTCTTTAGGCATAAGCTCATCTAAATCATTGTTAACTTGTCTTTCAGGATAAGCTTCTTTAGGTCTACTGAATGCAGGTTCCCTCATGGGTAAACTAACTTCTTCTTTATGAGAAGGCAAATCGCTCATCACATTAGCATTCCTTTTATCGAATGCAGATTCGTAACTAGGCATACCAGTTTCGGTCTTAATAGGACTACTTCCACCAATATCTTCAAACTTCGGTAATTCCGGAAGCTTAGAAATTTCCTCTTTTTTCTTCTTGAACATCCCCATTTTTCTACACCTCTTATTTATAAGGACCTTTATTAACTTTTCTTTTTAGTCCTTGTACTTTTTCTTTTCTTTAACTCCTTCCTTAAAGCAGTCATGTTACTCATAAATCTATAATAATCCTCTTCTGCAACATTTACAACACCTTTTTTCATAATTTTATCATGTCTCATCTCAATGTTATCCAATACATCTTTTTCACTTCTAGATTTAATTTTTGGAAGATTTCTTTCTTCAGAACTTGCATTATAAAATAATCTTTTTGCTTGTGCATAGTTTTTTTCATTAATTAGATTCTTCATTTTTTCAAGTTGACTCATATCAATTAATTTAGGCTTAGCCTTGATAGTAACTGCGTCTTCATCAATTAGTTTTTGCGAAATACTTTTCCTACTAGTTCCTTTTATTTTTTCCAATGCACCCAGATAATGGCATAGATATTGCATCACACTATCTAACTTCTTTCTATTTCTTTCACTAACAATCTTTGTAAGTTGGGAATACGTTTCAAATAAGTTTAAATAATTCTTCCTACTCTCTTTCAACTTACCGGAGATAATTAATTTGTTTATCTTCTCTGACTCACTATTAAATTCGGTAACTAATTCATTCCTTTCAACTGCCTTTTCTCTTTCTTTTTTCTCTGCTTCTTTTTTAATTTTATTTTTCAAAGCATCTTTAGCTTTTTTGTCCCTAGCAGCCTTCTTTTCATCATAAATAGGTGCAGGATTAAGGTAGACTACTTTCTCTTTCTTTTCTTTTTGCCTAATCTTTCCATCTTCCAATGCTTTTTTGAATGCCTTTCTTTTTGCATTTCTTCTTTTCAGATATGCTTCTTCCGCTTTAGATTCTAAGTCAGTTTTAATACTAAGTTCATATTCTCTCCAAGATAGCAATACGACTGTTACTGCAATTAAAAATAATATATAAACATAATAATTCTTTCTAGGAACATTTTCCAAGTTCTCTAATTGATCCTTAGACAAACTTACTAATTCCAGATTGATCACTGGTTTCAAACCTTCAGGACACACCTTTGCAGAAGCTTCATTTTCAATATCCAAAACAACACAGTCACCTTCAATTCTGGCATCAACATTTCTTTTTTCTCCCTTAGGACAATCAATATCTCTTAACAAATGCCCAATTACAATCAAATCTTCTTCATTTAAACCACCTTCAATCCAACAAATTAGATTATCATTTAGTTCACTAGAAACCTTTCCGTCTTCAATACTAACATTCTCTTCATAGCCACTACCTTTGATAACAATCACATTTCCAGTTATACTTTCTCCAGAATCAGAACCTAGTTCCGAAATAATTGACACAACGCTAAATGCAATTAGTAAAATTGCAAGAAACACTATTGAAATTGAGACATTCCTTACAGAATCCAATAAACTCTTTTTTTCCATTTTCTACATATTCAGAGAGACTATCTCAGGTATAGTCTTAGACATATAAGAAGAGATTTTAGACAATTCTAGCTCCATCCTCCCATTACATTCAATATTCTTCAATTTATTCTTAAGAAGGTAAAACTCCTTTAAATTATTTGAATTATAGTTACAAAATAATTTATACAAACTTTCCAATGTTAAGTTTAATAATTTAACTTCCTTGAAGAAAGAATTTTCCAGATTTAGTTTACATATCTTTTCCATAGAATCTCCAATTTCTTCAAGTACCGAAATCAAAGAGTAATATTGCGGGATCTTATCACTTTCCACAATCCCACCCTTATTTATTATTCTTGAACAGAAATCACACAACCTATTTATTTTCTTATCAGATAGGTTCCCTATTCGTTTCAACACAGTTTTATTCTTGGATTCAATTGCATCTTTCATATCACTTGAAGTATTCATTAAAGAAATAAATATCCTTTTCAAGGTATTAAGAAACTCTTCATGGTTTACAGATGAAATTTCAATTATATTGACACTACTTTCTTTTTGAGAAGAAATTTCAATACCTATTAAATTGCTTACAACTTCATCAATAACATCAAAAATTAATACTTTTTTACTAATATTTTCATCATATATATTATCTTCATCAAAAGTAATTCTAATTTTATCAAACCCTCCTCGATAAGCAGCATACAAATTGTACCTTACTAAATTAGCATTCATCCCACAAACATCTATAATCAAAGGTTTAGATTTTTTTAAGTCAGAAGTTTCGATAATTAAATTTCTTCCAGAAGTATCAATATTTAGCTCATCCCCTTTTTTAACGCCATAAGCCTTAACCCACTTACTTGGCAGACTAATCATTAGAGTAGATGGGCCTATTAGAGATACCTTTCTCTTAGTCATAGGTCATTTGAGGTCTTTTTATTTAAATAGTTTTAGATATTATAATATTATAATAATTATTATAATTTAAGGATTATTCTTTTATGGTATCACGAATATCTTCCAATTAATCTGAAAACTTGACAGATTATACGGAGGTGTTTCGAGTTGAAAATAACAAAAAAAGACATACAGATTCTTTCCCATCTGAGGAGAGATTCAAGAGAGATGTTAACCAAGCTCTCAAGAAAAACAAGCATACCTGTTTCAACAATTTTTGACAGGTTAAGATATCACAAAGGAGGACTAATTAAGAAAAATACAACCTTAATGGATTTTTCACTTTTAGGATTTAATAGCAGGGCAAAAGTAATTCTAAAAGTAGATAAAATAGATAGAGTAAGTATTAAGAATTTGCTAAAAATGCACAGAAACATTAATGCGCTTCACAGAATTAACAACGGCTATGACTTTATGTTTGAAGCAATTTTTAGAAATATGAAAGATTTGGAAGATTTCATCAATACTCTAGAAGAACAATTCAATATTCTAGAAAAACATATTTATTATGTAATTGATGACATCAAGGAAGAAGACTTTCTTTCAAGAGATGATGCACCTGAGATTGCATTCATAAGGAAACAAATTTAGATGGGCTAAGGACAATGCCTTTTTTGTCAATGTCCATCTTCATTATTTTTTCTGGTATTTGAGTTCCCCTCATTTTAACAACTTCCAATGCCCTTTCATGAGAGCCCTTAGTTCTAACATGATGTAGTTGAATAATTCCATCAACTTGATCATCAAAATCAATTTTTCCATTTTTAATATTACTAGTAAGTAATGCAGTACAACCCCACCTGTTCATAATTTCAAACAATGCTAATGCTGCACCTCTCCGATTAGAATCTTCATGGAATAATAAGGCAAATGAACTCATACAGTCAATTACAATTCTTTTAACACCCATTTGTGTAGCAATAACTTCTAGACTTCCTCCTCCATCAGCAACAACTCTTCTGATTTGTTCAGGAGTATTTTCTAAGAATTTCAACATTCCAGTTCTTTCATATCTTTCAAGATCCCATCCGAATCCTGCAAAGTCTTCATATATTTTCTTTTTTCTTTCTTCAAATGAAATAAAAATACAAGCTTCTCCTTTTCTTAAACCGTCAAGTAAAAATTGCATTGCAAAAACACTCTTACCAGAACCAGTTTTACCTGCAACAAGATTAACAGATTCCTGTTTAAATCCACCTCCAATGAGATTGTCCAAATTAGGAACTCCTGTGCTAACTCTTTGATCACCTAACATACACTAAATTACTCTAAGTCATATAAAAGTCTTTTTCCTTAAAGGGCAAATAGTCCACCTAACAGGCCACCAATCAAAGCCCGAACTATAAAGAATAAGGAGATCGTAATTATAATTAAAACTGGTATGTACTTCAGTCCTTCTCTCTTTTTACCTTTAGAAATTAACCCTATGATCATAGATCCCATAACAGATGCAATAATCATCGATACAATAGTATATCTCACAATAAAACCTGGATCTATAGTTACCTCTGAAAAACTAATGGGCATATCAATACTTCCAGTAGTATCGGGTAAATCTACATCTGCAAAAACAGTACTCATAATATCAATTAAAAATGAACTTAAACTAAAAAGAACTGGTGCACCAAAACCAATTGCTGCAAAAATAAAGATAACATAAACTAACACATTAGATCTGATTCTTTCATCAATCATCTTCTGTTGTCTCAAATTACTTGCTGACTGAGATAATAAATCTACTAAAGAACCTCCACTTCTAACTCCTGCAACAATTAATTGCATGGACTTGTTCAACTTATTAGATTTAATTCTGCTACTCATATCTAACAATGCCTGATTAAAATCCTTACCCGTTGCAACATCCTTACCTGCACGATTAATTTCTTCTTTGAAATTACCAAATTCAGGTCTAGCCGCGAGTAATAATGCTTTATCCAAAGTATAACCTGCTCTCAAGTTAGATGCCATTAATTGTAATAAATCTGGTAACAACTCTTCAATGAATTTACCTCTTGCTTCAGCATTAAGTGTAAGCCATGAATATGAAACAAATTGAGAAATAATGAACATTCCTAAAAACATTAGAAAGAAGTTTATTCCCAAAAACAAGGTTAAGAAGAATGATAAAACTAAAGACGTTACAAGAGTAACAATGAACATGGTAGAAAGATAATTCTCTAGAGGCTTGTCTATGTTAGCATAAACTAGCAACTGCCTATAAGCTAACCTTACTCTCTCAGGATATAGTCTTGAAATAAATCTTGCCATTTTAATCGTAATTCATCAAAGAAGGTCTCCTAGCCTTAATAATTCCCATAAACATAATCTGCATGAAGAAAGTCATAACCAATATTCCGTAAAATATTAACTTAACAACATTTTCATTTAACGAAATAAACGAAGATAATACAATAATAAATGTGGTTCCCAATGAAGGCGCAATAACTGCAATAAGCATATAGAATAAAGCAAGAGGACTTAACTGTCCACCATATTTCTGAATCTGAGTTAATTGTTCATCTGCAATACCCTTCATAACATCTTTAATCAAACTACCAATATCTGCACCCGTTTTCATTCCATTTACAATTTGCCATAAAGATCTTCTAAATAATAATGAAGGGTTTCTTACTGCAAGGTCTTCTAATGCCTCAGATTGATCTCTTCCAGAATTAATTTCTTTAACTGCCCTACCTATCTCTGCAGAAAACTCCCCATAGTTTGCATTAGAAACATTAACTAAAATATTGAACAGTGGAATCCCAGCATTTAATTCTACATACATATCTTGCAATGCAGGTAATAAGTTTTGTTCAATTAATCTAATCCTTCTAGATGCAATAAGTTTAGGATAACCTAGCTGTTGGAAAAACATAAACGCAGTAAAGATAACTGCAATAAATACAGGCAATAATGGCGAAATTCCAAATTTCAAAGCTGGCAATGAAATAAAGAAAAAGAATAATAACATTATTCCTGAAGATGCCATACACATACTAATGTAATCAATTGCATCGAGTTTAGATTCGGCTTGTTTCAAATGAACTTCTAAAAATGGAATCTTTCTCTCAAATCTTTGAGCTACCCCTCTTAATGGCCTTGCTAGCCTGTATAGTTTCTTCTGAGGTAATATTGAAAAAGGTATTTTGGTCATTTTTCATCATTTCCACTAGCTCCTGCTCTTTTCAGGACTGCTTCTGGATCAGTATAGTACTCTCTCATAACTGCACCAACATCATTAACATTGCTGATATCTTCTTTAACCATCCATCTAAGAATTCTCTGTTTTCTTTGCAAATCTCTATTAATTTCTTCCATAGACATACCAGTAACTCTACTCAATTCTGAAAATAATCTTAATGGTGCAGAATGTTCAACCATTTTATCTGTTGATGCTTTCCACCTATACAAAATATTTGGTTTAACTGTCGATCCTGATTCATCCATTGAAGGAACAAATTCACCAACCTGTAAACATCTTCTAAAACCTAATCTTCTATCTCTAAACATTACAACATTTAGATTTACACCTGTTAACAAATTCTTTGGAACTTCAATAGGAGGATTAGTCAAACGTTGAATAGTTTCTTCGACAGTATCTGCGTGAACAGTAGCATATACTGAGTGACCAGTATGCATTGCTTCGAATAATACTTCTGCCTGTGCTTTCTTTCTCATCTCTCCAAGGATAATCCTATCGGGCCTCATACGTAAGGAGTTAATTAACAAGTCAAGCATAGAAACTTCTCCTTTTCCTTCAGGGTTAGGTTGTCTAACTGTTAGTGGGCACCAATATAGGAATTTTGGTAATTGGAGTTCTCTTGTATCTTCAATACTTACAATTCTTTGATTGGGAGGAATAAATGGCATACAGATATTCAAAAATGAAGTTTTACCAGAAGCAGTTCCACCACTAATCAATACATTCATTTCATATTGGATTGATAACCAAATCAATGAAAGAATTTCTGGAGTAACTGTATTATTCCTTACAAAGTCTACCATTGTCCAAGGGTCTCTAGAGAACTTACGGATTGTGATAGTATTTCCCTTTGTAGATATAGGGAACAATACTGCATTCGCTCTGTCCCCAGTAACTAAATGTGCATCTAATAATGGCGTCAATGCACTAATTTGCCTTCCAACCCTTCTACCAATAATATTAGAATAATTAAGGATCTGCTCTTCATTAGTTGGAACAATATTTGTTTCTAACCAACCATGTGCTTTATGATAAACTCTTACTGGTTCTTTGGATGAAGTAATAACAATCTCTTCTAAATTTTCATCATTTAGAATATACTCGATTTCGCCAAGGCCTAACATATCTTGCATTAAAACATTTGTTAAGAAATTAACCGTCTCTTCAGTTAAACTAGAAACTCTATCTTTGAAAAGTTTTTTAGCTTTAGTTTCAAATCTTTTTTTAATAACTGTGATTGCTTTGGGATCAACTATTTCTTTATTACTAATTGAAACTTCTGTAATTAGTCCATCTTTGATATGGTCCATTAAAGCTCTTGTAGCAACTGTTAATTTAGGTACAGACATATGATAAGTCTTACTAAGTCCTTGCCCACCTAGAATAGAAACATCAAGAACAAGGTCATCTGTTTTAACCTTATACTCTTCAATTACTCTTCTTCCTTCTTTTCCCTCTTTTTCTTCCGTAATTCAACATCACCTACTGTTGGATAATAAAGAGATATCAAACCCTCATCTTTTAATATCTTTCCCCATTCTTCTGATTCCTTTTTGGATATGTTAAAGATACCGCTTACTTCCTCAATAGTTAATTTCTCCTTTTCATTAACCAAATCTAGTAATTTATCTATGTCTGTGAGACTATCTCCTGTTGTAACCACCACATGTTCTTCAGTCTTCATATTTTCCTTAATCTCTTTTACAGAATCATCTGATTTAATCTTGTATACCTTTTTCTTATGCGCTAGCCTATCTTTAACATCGAACATAATAATTCCCATTGAAACAACAACTAATCCCAAAATAACATAATATGCACTACTAGAGATTAATTTCAATGAATCTAACCAATATCCTATTAAGAAGTTCCCGCTCAACACAAGCCCAGAGCCCAAACCTAAAACAACAAAAATTAAAAGAATTAATGAGAAAAAACTTTTATGTTTTCCTTTACTATAGATACTTAATATTACTTTTTCAACTTTATCTATCGGCCACCCAGAAGAAGTACATGCCTTAACTATTTCCTGTTTAGGAACATTATTCTTCTTAGATTCAAGAATATAACTTTTTAATTGATCTAACTTTTCTTTATCTTGATTTTTGCCAACCTTCTTTGTTTCAGTTTTTACATCTTTGTTAACTGATTTTCCAACCATTTTAGGTTTTCTTTTCAAATGAAATAAATGTAACAATTTACTAAAAAATGTAAATTTAGCTTTATGTTTTTCTGGTTCAATTTCTAATTCAGGTTTTTTCTTAGAATTAACATCATAGTATGTCCAAGAAATATCATTGTCACTCTTCTTTGCTTTTGATGCAATTGGCTTCAACTTTTTTTCTTGAGGATTTATTTTTTTTAATCTTACAATTTCAAATACAGAGAATGCTACAATCAAAACACCTGTAGTAGAAGTAAAAATTGCAAATATTGCTTCAGTCAATAAAAAATAAATTGATGAGATAGATAAAACTATTCCTAATACCAATAGAACCTTGAAAAACCTCTCCATCCTGTTATAATCAGTCCTAATTTACTTATAAATTATTTGCCCTCACTAATTAAGATATTTTAATCTCACGCCGCCACCAATTGTATCTAAAAGTGGAGGTCCAACTCCGTAAGAGGGAGGACTAACAAAGTAAATATCATGTTGAGCAGCTTCACCACTATCCCTTAATTTGATATCTACAGCAATTTCAATATTTCTTTCCAGACAATGTGTTTGAGAACTCCCAAAGTAAAAGGATTTAAAATACCCACTAGAACCGCTACATCCCGTAAATGTGTCTGGTAGAGTTAAAACTAATCCATCGGAAGTTTCTTCCCAATAGTCTTCAGAAATAAATGGTTCACTTTCTGTGGTATTAACCCAATTTAACTCCAACGTATTATTATTTCCCCCCATTTCCATTTTTAATTCATAAACATTTTCGAAGGAAGTTCCTAATGTCAAAAGATCTGCCCTTTTAACGCCCATAGTTTTTTCCTCAACAGGGTTGCTTTGATAGTGGTTGTATGTTGTAATATTTAAACAATTCTGGCAAGGGGGAACAACATTGCCAGATTCTTCAGCCATGTATAGTTGAAGATCTTGACTCCATATTGTAATATTAATGCTTTCAGTATTAGTCTCATTGAAACCGTTCAGATAAATCAGATTTTCTGGCCAAGTTGTAAGGTCAATATACATTTTCAAATTATTGGCTAGGTAAAATCTACTAGAGTTAGTAGAAAATCCTCCAGAACCTATACCTATCGGAAAATCATTCTTTCCTAAAAATGGCCTTCTAAGACTAAAGTTTAAACTTTGACTAGACTCTGTTCTATTTTTTAAAATTTCAAATTGATCTAAAATATCTGTTTCATAAGATTGAGTTTCGTTAGCAAATTGAGTTTTAATCCTTATCATATTTCCATCTACAGAAATATCATGTGTACCATTCATTCCATTCATAACCATTCTGCTCAAAGTTCTAGAAACAGAATTATCTAGGTTGTATAGTCTTTCACTTTCTCCAAATTCCTTAATCCTTTCTTCAGAAGTTTCAGAATGACCTACAATAACATTTGCAAAAGCAAGAAGAGTCAAGCTAACAAAAACCAATCCCAATGTCATCAAAATTCCTTTTTTATTGTACATTTTATTCAGGTATATCTCCCTCTATCCATACTCTAAATGAAGCTTTGTGAGTCCCTTCAAAATGACCATTCGCATCAAAAGCTGCAAACCATCTTGACCCCCCACCAATAAATTGGTTTGTAGGGACATCTCTAGAAGTATTCAATGTGTACGCAGGATCATCTAAGGCTTTCACCCAATTTACAGTAAACGTATCTTCCTGTTGATTATTAGAAGCAATTCTTATTAGCTCCGTATTGGGAGAAGTTTGCAAATCTTTAACTCTTTCTTTAGTAGTGTAGGTACATTTTTCTCCAACATTACAGACAGAAGTCATAGGATAATAAATTCCATTATGCATTACTAAAAGTAATGGTTCTACAGAAGTCAAACCATTAGTAATTACGTTTGCTTGGAGGTATAAGTCTCCACCATTAGTCAAAGGTTTAAGACCAATTCTTTGAGTGTAAGGTTCAGAAGGACCCATAGGAATATCACAATTTCCAAAACAAGGAGTTTTAGCAGCATCATGAAGTAAAATTGTCATGTTGTACCCATTAGGTAAATAATCTGAAACAAGTAAACCATTAACCCCATCTTCAGAGATATAATTGTGAATGGATTCTACGTCTCTAAATGCACTATCCAATCTTCCCGCTTCATCATACATTGCAATTACATCATAACCCCTTTTGATTACTTGAGATTGAGATAGTGATTCTTGAGAAGTTGTAGTAAAATAATAGGTCGTGTTAATCAACATAATTAAAACCACTGAGATTGCAATTGCTCCATCTAAAGCAAAAATAATTCCTTTCTTACATCTCATTTACTTAGGATCACCTCGATAATAGCAGGCCTATATGGTCCATCAGTTTCATTTTGGTACAGGATATCCCTTCCTAAATTAACAGAAAACTTACTTCCGCCGCTAACTTTTCCAAATACATACATTTCTTCTGAATCATTATTTCTTATTCTAATTCCCATACGATACTGTCCTGCATGGAATATATCTCTCAAGGCTTCTTCAGGAGTAACACTGGCATCTCCCAATTCATCTAACGCATTAGTTTTACCTACGGGAATTTTCAATTCTTCCCCCACCAGTCCAACAAATTTAATTTCCTCATAAGTTATCCCACTTGTCAAAGTTAGATAATCCCAATTATCTGGCTCTCCAGGAGTTTTCAACATTAAGTCTGAAACTTCAAATGATTTAACAACTAAATCATCATATTCCATTCTATTCAATAATCTAACGTGGTATAGGTTCCAAAGAACAGAAGTTATAGTAATCAAAATAATAAATATTCCTACGGCTACAAATAAGTCAGTTATTGCAGCCTGACTTTTTTTATCATTTAGATACTTTAGATTTTTTATTTAACACACCACCTAATTTAATTTCCATAACTTCTGAGATTAATTCTTTATCGCCAACAACTCTCAAAAGCTGCACTTCAAATTTTCCAGATTTACTCATAGAAAATACCATTTCTTTATCACTAATAAAGTTTAAACTCTTTTCTTCCCCGTTCAATAACAGGGTCATCTCTTCATCAAAGTTTTCTCCAATGATCTTGACATTTGTTCTATCCGTACCATCAATACTACTGATTTCTGGAGAATTACCAATAAAAATTCCTTCATCTGTATTAATAATTTCAATTATGCCCCTATTGGCATTATAGTCCTCAATAGAAGGTGTCAAAGGTATACTGGATTCTTCATTGTAAATCAGCCTATTGTCTACAATGGAATATCCATTAATAGATGCAACTGCAATAGAATTTCCAGGACCTAAACGAGAAACAGTTTCAATAGCATCTCTTAACACTGCGGCCTCTTGAACTCTAATTCCTTCACTCCATTTATCATTCAACCCATCTACAGTTAAAACACTAATTGGTATTGAAGTTGCAAGAACTATTCCTACAAGCATTATTGTTTCAATTGATGCCACTTGCCCCTTCTTGTTTAGAAATTTCATTCAAATATTTTCCTCTAATCGAAGAACTCCTTTTTCATTTATGGCCTTCCATTTACCTGTGCCCAAGAGATAATCTTCAGATAATTCTCCCTCAAAGGTACACACAACTTCTACTTCAGTATTCGAAGTTTCTACATCCCCCACAATAATCAATTCAGTTGTGTAAACATCAAACGTATGAGGGGTTCTAAATGTTGCATTATATCCATCTCCTAACGCTAAAACCCTATTAATCGCACTAGAAATTTGATTACAATCATTTTTTTTATCTATAATATCTCTAGTTCTTTCAACATCTATTTTTTTATTAAATGTCATTACAGTTAGGAGCAAAAAAATAATAAGTAAAACTCCCACAGAGTACATAATCTCGATACTTACTTGCCCCTTCTTATTTTTTCTTAACATCTTAACTAATGCTGATATTAACTCCTGTTTCATTTATACTAGACACTTTCAAATGATATGTTCCAGCATTAATCGGTAACTCTCCATACAAGAATGGTTTCACAGAGGCATGCACATCCGAGATACCTCCATAGAATTCAACTTTCAAAACAATTTCATTTGTATCTCCAAAATTTTCCCCATTATGGAATTTAGATTCAATTACACCTTTGGGGAGAGTAACAACAACAATTTCTTTTGTACCTGGGCCAATGGAATGAACTGCATCTACAGCTTTAGACAATCTACTGATAAAACTATCAAGTTGACTTGCCTTAAGTGCATTATTTGTTTCTAAAAAAGAATAATGTACGATTGGAATGAAAAAAAACAACAACAGTCCAATAAGAATAACATACTCAATACTAGCTTGACCTCTCTTTTTCCTCATATATTACACATCGAGTATTCAAACCTATAAATCTTTTGATACTCATTAGTTAACAAAATTTATCAAATATCTGCATAGATTAGCTAGTTTGGCAAACAGAAAATCATTTAAGTATCGGACTCGTCTTAAAACAAAACTACGGAGGTGTTTTGACATGAAATGCGATTGTCCAGCTTGGTGTAAATGGGTTCTACTTATTGCAGGTATCCTTTACGTTGCAGGAGATTTAGGTTATGGTCCAGGGTTATGGGGTATAGACGTATGGCACTTATTAGTACTATTATTCGGTATTAAAGCAGTATCAAACTAAATCTAACGAATAACAAGAAGGGTGTTGTAATACTTCGCCCAATATTTTTTTTAATCAGGTAAATCCTTAACTTTTCCAAAATAATAAGTCTTATCTTCAACTACATAGATTTCAAAATTCTTTAAACCTTTTTTCAAGTAAGGACTTAAGAACTTTCCATGATGAATATCACTTCCAACAGTTAACATGTTGAATGAAGGCATTACAATTAAGGGATGCTTTTCCCAAGTACCTTTCAAAAAGCATTTATATTTCTCTCCAGGTTTTTCTCCAAAGCTAACTGCAGGATGTTCGTGCCCTATGATTATTATTTTTCCAGTATTTGGTAGAATTTTATCCCCATGAACAATAAACAAATCATCTAACTCAAAGAAATTCGCAAGTTTTATTTTTTCAAATCTTTTAACAATTGGTCCTATCATAACATCATGATTTCCTTTAACAACAATAACTTCATATTTGCCAACTAAATCTTCAAATAATCTTGTTACAGCATCCCATTCCTGAGGAGAAATTATTCCAAAGTGATGCTTAATATCTCCATTGAACACAATCCTTTTTATTTTGTTATTTTCTAAAATATGACGAATTCTTCCAAGAACATCCTCAGTTTGGAATCTTGGAACCATAACACCTTTTTTATTTAAATAGTCCTCATATCCCAATTGCAAATCCCCCAATATTAAGGTTCCCTTATACTTAAGAGCTAAATCTACAATTTCTATATCTTTATGTATCTGCATTCCAATCATTCTAAAGAATAACAACAATGCTTATTAATTTGACCATTTTTTTATGAATATAGATTAGAAATTTAGATATCTTCTAAAAATCAATAAAATTGACTGAAAAATGATAATTGGACTTACTGGAAAAAATGCATCTGGCAAAGGGAAAGTTGTGTCTTATCTTAAGCAGAAAGGATTTTCATCAAGTTCACTTTCTGATGAAATAAGGTTGGAGCTAAAACTTCGAGGAGAAGAAGAATCTAGAGAAAATCTAATTAGAGTTGGAAATGAACTTAGAACTAAGGAAGGTCCAGCAACACTCGCAGTAAGAGTGGCTAAACGAGTAAAAATGCCTTATGTAATAGACAGCATAAGAAATCCATCTGAAGTAGAAGAACTAAGGAAGATTCCAGGATTTAAATTAATGGTTGTAAGTGCACCTCCCAAAGTAAGATTCGACAGGGCCATGGCAAGGGGCAGGTCTGAAGGTGCAGAAACTTTTGAAGAGTTTCAAAAAATAGAAGAAATGGAAAACTCGAATAATCCTAACTCGCAACAGTTAAATAATACAGAAGGTTTAGCAGACATAGAATTAATAAATGATTCAGGTTTTGAAGAATTACATAAGAAAATCGATGAGTTATTGTTGAATGAAACTTGTAATGGAAAAATAAATATGGATAAACAAGAAATAGATAATAGGCCTAGTTGGGATGAATATTTCATGGGTATCACAAGGGAAGTTGCCAAAAGAGCTACTTGCGATCGTGGAAAATGTGGCTCAGTTATTGTAAAAAGCAAGAGACTTCTTTCTACAGGTTATGTTGGTTCTCCAATAGGTGCACCTCACTGTGACGAGGTAGGTCATCAAATGACAGAAGTGTATAATAAAGAAGGTGAAAAAAGTTCACATTGTATTAGAACCACTCATGCAGAACAAAACGCAATAGTTCAAGCTGCAAGGCACGGAATTTCAATTGAAGGTGCAACAATATACACTAAAATGGAACCTTGTCATGTTTGTGCAAAGATGATAATCAACTCAGGAATAAAAAGGGTTGTTGCAGAAAAGAAATATCATGCAGCACAAATATCCAGAGATTTATTCAAACAAGCAGGTGTAGAGTTAGTAGTTTTAGACAAAGAAATCAAAACTTACGATAATCAGTAATCACATTTCTTCAGGAGCTTTAACACCTAACAAATTCAAACCATTTTCTAAAACATTTCTAACACAATCAACAATTAATATCCTAGTAGTCTCATTTCCATCATCAATTATTTTATGTTTAGCATAGAATGAATTAAACAAAGAACTCAAATCTAATAAATATCTTGCAAGTATTGAAGGTTTGTACTGTCTTGCAGCTTGGTCCAAAAAGTAATCAAATCTCCCAAGATGTTTAACTAATGAGATTTCATCTTCAATTTTATTCCAGTCAACATTTTTACTAACTTTAACTTCCGATTTCTTTAAAACCGAACAACATCTTGCATGAGTATATTGTACATATGGTGCAGTTTCACCTTCAAAATTCAAAAATTTATCCCAATCAAATACTGCATCCTTAATTCTATCATTGCTCAAGTCTGCAAAAACTACTGCCCCAATGCCTATCATTTCTGCAACTTTATCTTTATTTTTCAGTTTAGGGTTTTTCTTATTGATTGTTTTTTTAGCTAATTCGATGGCCTTATCCAAAACTTCTTCTAAAAAGACTATATTCCCTTTTCTTGTAGAAAGTCCCTTAAAATGTCCAAAATCTACATGTACAAGCTTGTTTGAATGCCCCTTTAACTCTAGAACTTTAAACAATTGATCAAAATGTAATTTTTGCGGAGATCCAACAACATATAGTAATTCATCTGCCTTGTATTTTTTCAGCCTATAAAGTGCAGCAGCAAGGTCTCGTGTATGATATGTGGTTGCACCATCAGATTTCCTTAACATGAATGGAGTCATGCCATATTCTTCAAGGTTTACGATTAATGCGCCTTCACTTAATTCAGTTTTAACATTTTTTTCTAATTCTTTTATTGCGTCTTCCATTTTATCATTGTAAAATGATTCGCCATCCCAAGAATCAAAATCAATATTCATCATACCATAATATTTCTTAAATTCTTCAAGCGATAACTCTTTGAATATCTCCCATTGAGATAAACTTTCCTTGTCACCATTTTCCATTTTCTTAAATTCTGCTCTAGCTTCATCTTCCAATTCAGGATTAATTTCTGCTTCAGAATGAAATTTAACATAAACTTCTAACAAATGTTTAATTGGGTCTTTCTCCAACTTCTTTTCATCTCCCCATTTTTTATAGGAAACCACTAGCTTACCAAACTGGGTTCCCCAGTCGCCCAGATGATTAACTCCTACACATTTGTATCCTCTATGCCCTAGTATTTTGTAAATAGAATTCCCTATAACTGTACTTCTCAAATGACCAATTCCAAAAGGTTTAGCAATGTTAGGAGAAGAATAATCAATAACTACTGTTTTCCCTTTACCTTCATCGGACATACCATATTTATTTTTTTTAATAAATATTTCACTCAAAAATTCTTTAGCAACCAAATCATTTTTTAAAAATACATTCAAATAAGGTCCTTTAATCTCAACCTTTTCAATAAACTTACAAGTTAATTTTGAAGAGAGTTCTTTAGCCAATTCTACAGGACTCTTTTTTAATTTAGCTGCAAACTTAAAACATGGAAATGCATAGTCTCCAAGATTACTTTCTGGAGGAACTTCTAGAACTTCAATTACTTCTTCTTTCTTACATTTAAGCTCCTTTGAAATTAATGAAGCTATTTCAAACTTAAAATCCATAGAAAACATTTAGAATAATGCTCTTATATAATTTTCTCTACTTAAGCATCTTACTAGCTGGGGACATTTTCTCCCATTGATGATCAAACATACCCTGAACAGTAGAGGCAAAATAAGGTGTTTGTACCCATACGCCTACATCATATGTTGGATGAACTTCTTCATCATTCATAACCATAAACATTAAATCTTTCTCATCAACAATACAGAATCTTGCACTTAGATCTTCAGCATGTCTAACTTCTGCATCCTTACCCATACTTTTAATTGAGTTTTCTGCATCCTTACTAATTGGTGCTGCAATTCTAATGCTAACTCCTTTTTTCTTTAATCTATTAAATTCAGGTTTCAATGCTTCTATTTTCCTCATAACTCCTTTGGAAGTTGTCATGATTACAACAGATTTTTTAGCCCCTTTGACCATTGATTCCATATGCGTGTAAATATTATGTCTTCCTCTAATTGCTCCAGCAAGATCTGTTGGTTCAATAAAGTCAACACCTTGTTTATGTAATGCAGTAAGTTCTTCTAATACTTCTCCGCCCTTCATTTCATCAAGTTTTTTTATTTTTGTGGCAGTTTGTACGTTAACATATTTCTTAACCTTTTCAACAACTTGTCCAGGGTCAACAGCTAAATATTTTATGGGTTTACCCAACTTCATAATAATAAATCCTTTTTTTTCAAGAGATTCTAAAACATCGTATGCTCTTGATCTAGGAACATCACCAATATCGGAAAGTTCACCGGCAGTAGAAACTCCTCTTGAAAGAAGTGCAGTCCATATTCTTGCTTCATATAAATTTAGACCAAAAAGTCCTCGAGTTTTATTCAAAAAGTCTTCTTTAACAATCATACTTTATTTCTCCAAGTTAAGTGTCGCGTAAATTGGAAAAAGAATACCTATCTTCTCCGCTCTTTTTTTTAACACCCTGTCTCGATTATAAATGAATATACCTTTTAGCTACTATTTAAACATTACTATCTTTAAGTCGTTATTTATTCTGACTTTTGTAAAGTTCTTCAATGCTTTTAATATCTGCAATTTCATTTAGTGGTTTATCATATCTTATTTGCAGTATTCTTGGAAATCTCAATGCATAACCTGAGTTATAAGTTGGACTTTTTTGTATTTCTTCATAAGAAACTTCAACAATTATTTGAGGTTTAACATTTACAATCTTACCTTTATGAGATGTTGTTATTTTTTTAAGTTCTTTAGTCATATTTTCAAAATTATTCAATTCACCTTCTTCAAACTTTTCTTTTAACCCAGTTGAAACTTTTCCAACTTCTAAAAACTCGCCATCTTTTTGACATGCAACTGTATATGATGTTAACCATGAAGCCCGCTTACCTTCTCCCCACTCCGCTTTAACAATTACCAAGTCTAAAGCATCCATAACTTCCTTTAGTTTAGCCATGTAGCCCACATACCTTCCAGGTTTGTAAGGTGCTTCCAATGACTTGAAAATTAAACCTTCATGACCTGCAGTTATAGCTTTCTTGAAAAACTTTTGAACTTCATTAACTTTATCAGTGATTATTAATTCAGATAAAACTATTTTCTTAGATTCAGATTTAACAATTTTATCAAGTATTTTTCTTCTCTCATCAAAACTAGTATTCAATAATTTTTTACCATTGCAATAGATAACATCGAAAGAATTTATTTCAACTGGAAATTGTTTTGCCATCTCTTCAGTATTATATTTTCTTCTAATTCTTTGAGATATTTTTTGGAAAGGCAAATACTTTCCAGTTTTGGGATCATAACCTACTGCCTCACAATCAATTATATAATTTTTAGATTTAATGTTATTTTTTGCAATTTCTACAACGTCTGGAAATTGTTTTGTAACATCTTCCATTCCACGAGTAAATAATTTTATTTCAGTACCATCATTATGGATTTGCATCCTAAATCCGTCATATTTAAACTCCAAAGCTGCAGGACTTCCAACTGCAGTAAAGCCATCTTCAACAGTTTTAGATAAAACTGCCAACATTAATTTTAATGGTCTTCCAGGTTTAAGTTTAATATCTCCAAGTTTATTTTCTTTAGCTAACAATGCCACTTCTCCATGGTCTGCCAAAATATCGAATGCTTCATCTACATCTTTAGTCTCTTGATCAAATGCCTGTGCAATTGCATCTTTGATTATCCCATCAGCAATTCCAACTCTTAGAACCTCTAAAACAGTCCTTGAAATATATCTTGATTCTTCTTTACTAGCATTAGTTATTAATTCTGCAACTAGTCCAATTTTTCTATCGACAGATCCACTTCCTTCCATAACAGCTAGTTTTCGAATATTATCAATAACTTTTTTTACAGTAAGAGTTTCACTGAATAATGTCTTTTGGCTTTTAGTTCCAACTTCTAAAGCAGTAACATCTCCCAAATCTCCAAGTTTATTTAATCCACTTTCAATCTTATCCAAACTACTTCCGGTGGCAGAACTAATTGCTTTAATCAATAATCTATCAGAAAATCCAATTTTACGATTATCCCATAATGGAAAAACTCTTCCATTCAACAAACAAATAACTTCTTCCAAATCTTCTTGTTTAGTCTCTTTTAAGAAATTGGCTATAATCTCGGTCTTCTCAAGCCTTTTAGTAGTCTTTCCTAGTTGATCATACAGATTAGATAATTCAGCATACCTCATGACAAAACTTAAATAAATGTGAGATATAAATCTTTCTTACATGGAATTTGACAACATTGTACATACAAGAAGAACTTGCAGAGATTTTAAGAAAAAGGACATTTCTATGGGCACAATAGGAGAAGTCTTAGATATATCTAGATTTGCACCTTCAGCAGGAAATGTACAGAATTGGTATTTCATAGTTGTAAAGGATTCTGAGAAAAAAGAAGCTTTAGTAGACAAATGTAAGGGACAGGCATGGATGAATGATGCGCCCGCACTTATTGTAATCTGCAATAAATCTGATGATTGTACAAAAAAGTTCAAAGAAAAAGGAGAGCAATTTTCCATTCAAAATTGTGCAATAATTTCCTCATACATTACATTGAAAGCTACAGATATGGGTCTCGGAACTGCAATTGTTGGAGCATTCAATGATAAAGAAGTAAAAAGAGTTTTAGATATTCCAAATAATATTTCTCCAGAAGGAATAGTTGCAATCGGATATCCTAATTCCTTAGATGAAGATCAAGAAAGAGAAGATCTTAGATATCACACTTATTTTGAATCTTGGGGCAATAAAGAGTTTACTAAAGGTACTTGGCCAATTTCAAAACCTCTTGGAAAAGCAACAAAGAAAGTTTCACAATCAACAAACAGAGCTAAACTAAAAGCATCTGGACTTCTAAGAAAAGTTAAAAATAAAATAAAAAATTAGTTGTAATGATTAAACATTACAACATAATGCATCAACACTCAAGCCATCATCGCTTCCAGTTTGACTACATTTCCAACCTTCTGAACGATTAGTGCTATTTCCCCAATGGCCGTAAAAGTTAGGTACATTTTCTGTTAGGTATGCCATATTCCCATCACTATTACATCCACCACTAATTATGGAGGGTTTATTTGCAGGGCACTGTCTAGACATTTCCAGAGTATTATTTCCCATTTCGCTTATAATTTGGCCACCTGCACTATTCCATGCACATCTTCCCGAAACAGCAGCGTTAACTGCATGACCTGTTAAATCTACTTCAGATGTAAATGCTCCAGTTAAACTTGTAGCTAAAAAAGCTGCAGCAAGTATTAATAAAACTGGAAGAAGTAACATATGATGATTTTCTGTTTTTCTTATCTTCATTATCTTAACACCTCATTGTTATTTTAATAAAAATAAATCCAATTCTAATTATTTAAACCTTGCGAAAACAAAGTACAAACTAAATATTGATTATAAAAAAGAAAAAATGGCTGATGCCTATTAAGAAGCGGCATCAGCAAAACACAAGACACGAAAAAGGGCGTCTTTGGGGGTTGCCCTTTTAGTATGATTTTCTGGTTGGCGTATTTTCGTAGCCAACCATGTCGATGCCCAGATCATCTGCGACCTGTACTGCTTGCTTAGTCACCTCTGTATGACTAGATTTTCCAAGGATGTATGGTGAGGTTACACCAGTAATAATGGTCATAATCCTCAATCTTCCTGCCATGCTTGGGTCAATTCTAGCTCCCCAGATTACGTTTGCGTCAGCATCCAAAGCTTCAGTAATGATCTCTCCGATTCTGTTAACTTCATCTAAAGTTAGATCATCTCCACCACTTACATGAATCAAAGCTCCAGTTGAGCCATCATAACTTACATCCAGTAATGGATTTGTTAATGCTCTTCTTGTTGCTTCTTCAACACGAGACTCTGTATCTGATTCGCCTATACCTATAATTGCAACATCTCCATTAGACATAATTGCTCTTACATCAGCATAATCTAAGTTTACTAATGAAGGTACAGCAATTGTTTCTACAATTCCTTTAATCATTGTTGAGATTAACTCATTTGCAACAGCGAATGCTTGTTGAATAGGTAAGTTTCCTGCGATGTTTACTAATCTATTATTGTCAATAACAATAACAGTATCACATTCTTCTCTTAATTGTTGTAAGCCAAATTCAGCTTTATCAACTCTAGCTCTTTCAATTTCGAAAGGCATTGTAACAGTTCCAATAACAATTGCGCCTGTTTCTTTAGCCATTTGTGCAACAACTGGAGCACTTCCAGTTCCTGTTCCTCCACCAAGACCAGCACATACAAATACCATGTCTGCATCCTTGATGAATTTTTTAATATCATTACCAGATTCTTTTGCAGCTTCTCTTCCTTTTTCAGGGAATCCGCCACATCCTAATCCTCTAGTTAAATCTGCACCAATTAGAAATCTTCCATCACAGCTGGTCATATCTAAATGTTGCTTATCTGTGTTAACAGCGTAAATTTTTGCACCCTTAACTCCTTTTTTATGTAACCAGGAAACCATATTTCCTCCGCCACCACCACATCCGATAACACGAATGTTAGCTTCTCCTATAGGTGTTTGTTCTATTGCCGGTGCATTTCTTAATGCGTCTTGTATTAAATTTTCCATTTTTTTCTTTTTCCCCCGTTGTTGGTTTTTTTGTTTGATTGCGATGTGTGTATGCTAGACCACAATAATCTTTATATTATAGTTCTAACTACAACTACTTTACGAGGTTTAATGATTTAATGATTTAATCGCTCCTAGAAATTAGTCAAACTATAATATATATACAGATTTTAGCCGATCTGATTGAGGTTAAGTTTTAGCCGAACTTAACGATAGTCAATAATTGTTTTAGCCGAACAATATAACTAAGTTTTTAATTCTATTAATGTAACGTAAGTTATATATAAATACCTTTACTCTGTAACATATAAAACAAAAAATATAAATGGTTATTTAACCAATTACTAAAATTAATGCATTCGAACAGTACAATACTAAAAAGAGCGTGTTTAACTTGAAAAAAAACATTATTCCTAATACAAATATTAAGATAACAACTAAGGATTCAAGAACATTTGAAGGCCTTGTTCTTCCAGATACAACATCCCAAAAAGTTGTTCTAAAATTATCTTCAGGATATAATATAGGAATATTGAACAAAAATATTCAAGAAACTAAATCTCTAAAGAATCAAGTTTCAAAGAAAAACAAATTACCCAAACTAAAAACCAATAAAAAATTACCAACTATTTCTATTTTACATACTGGAGGTACAATTGCCTCAAAAGTAGATTATGAAACTGGAGCAGTTTTATCTCAGTTCTCACCTGAAGATATAATCTCTATGTTCCCAGAAATCAAGGGTTTAGCCAATATTGACTCTAAATTAGTTAGAAATATGTGGTCCAGCAACATGAATTTCAATCATTTTAACATATTGGCCAAGGCTGTTGAAAAAGAAGTAAAGAAGGGTGTAGACGGAATTATCGTAACTTTAGGAACAGATGCATTAACTTATGCCTCTGCAGCACTCAGTTTTATTTTAGAAGGAATATCCATTCCAGTTATCTTTACAGCATCACAAAGATCATCTGACAGAGGTTCTTCAGATGCATTCCTTAATCTATACTGTGCAGTTAAGTTTGCAAAGGAAGCTAATTTTGCAGGAGTTGCAATATGTATGCACGGTTCTTCAAATGATGATTACTGTAACGTTCTTCCTGCATGTAAAACTAAAAAATTGCATTCTTCTAGGAGAAATACTTTCCAACCAGTAAATACTGCCCCAATAGCAAAGGTAACAACTGAAAATATAGAGTTTTTCCCAGAAACACACCATAAAAAGAGAAATGATTCTAAATTAAAATTAAAATTATTAAATCCTAAACTAAAACTAGGAATTTTAAGATTCCATCCTCATTTCCAAAGTTCAATGTTAGAACCAATTAAGAAATTTGATGGATTAATTATTGAGGGAACTGGATTAGGTAATGGTCCAGTTGAATGTGTTGACGAGTTTACGAAAGAAAATGAAAAAACAATCAAGACAATAACTGCATTAACAAAAAAAATGCCAGTTACAATGACCACTCAATGTGTATTTGGCAGAGTCAATATGAATGTTTACTCCTATGGGCGTAAAATCCTTGATTCTGGAGTCTGGGGCAACCATACGGACATGCTACCAGAAACAGCATTTGTCAAATTAGCATGGTTATTAAGCAATTATAATAAAAAAGAAATAAAAGAACTTTATCACAAAAATTTAAGAGGCGAAATTTCAGAGAGAACTTTATACAATGACTGATTTAGATTACAAAAAATTAGGTTTCAAATGCGGGTTAGAAATTCATCAGCAATTAGAAACTCACAAATTATTCTGCAATTGTCCTTCGATTGTCCATGATAGTAACCCTAATATTAAAATTAAAAGAAAATTAAGAGCTGTTGCAGGAGAAACCGGGAAAGTTGATGCAGCTGCAGCATATGAGATAAAAAAAGATCTAAAAAATGTTTATGAAGCTTGTTCATCTTCTTCTTGTTTAATTGAGTTAGATGAAGAACCTCCAAAAGAAGTTAACAAAGATGCTTTAGATATAGTTCTTCAAGTTGCATTATTGCTTAACGCAAAACCTGTTGATGAAATTAGAGTTATGAGAAAAACTGTTGTAGATGGTTCAAATGTTTCCGGTTTCCAGAGAACAATGTTAGTTGCAACAGATGGGTTCATTGAAACTTCAAAGGGAAAAGTAATTGTTGATTCAATTTGTTTAGAAGAGGAATCTGCAAAAAAAGTTGAAAAGAAAGATGATTATGTCAAATTTAGATTGGACCGTTTAGGAGTTCCATTAATTGAAATTGCAACAGATGCTTCAATTAAAGATCCAGAACATTGTAAAGAAGTAGCGTCCTTGTTAGGGATGATTCTAAGGTCTACAAACCATGTTAAAAGGGGAATAGGGACAATTAGACAAGACGTAAACGTTTCTATTAAAGGGCATCCCAGAGTTGAAATCAAAGGTTTTCAAGATCTAAAAAGCATTCCAAAGATTATACTCTACGAAACTAAGAGGGAAATATCTGAAATAAAATCTAAGAAAAAAACTGCATCCCATGTAAGAAAAGCAGATCCAGATTTTACAACCTCATACTTAAGACCTATGCCCGGAGCAGCAAGAATGTATCCCGAAACAGACGTACCTCCAATTCCATTAGAAAAAGAATTATTATTGAAAATAAAACTTCCAGAACTAATAACTGAAAAAGTAATGAAGTTAGAAAAAAGATACAATTTATCTTCACAATTAGCACAAGAATTAGTTCACAATGAAGATTTTGAAAAGTATGTTAAAACCTTCAAAATATCTCCTGAACTAATTGCCAAATCTTTAATCGAAGTTCCTAAAGAAATATCTAAGAGATTTAATTTAACTACTGAAAAAATAAACAATTCCAGTTATGAAGAAGTTTTCAAAGCAGTTGAAAATAAAACAATTAATGAATCTGCAATCTTGGAAATTTTAACAGACGTTGCTAAAGGAAATAAAATAGATTTAAAGAAATTTAAAAAAGTTTCAACTTCAGGAATAGAATCTGAAATAAAAACAATGGTCCAAGCTAATAAAAAACTCTCTCCAAATGCTATAATGGGAATGGTTATGGCAAAATACCGTGGAAAAGTTGATGGAAAGAAAGTAATGGAAATAATTAAGGCAAATCTATAATATCAACAATTTTAAATACTCTTCAGAATTATTCTAAACCATGTTAAGAACTCATACTTGCGGAGAATTAAGAAAAGAACACGCAGGAAAAGAGGTAACTCTTTGCGGATGGGTAGAAGCCCACAGAGTACAAGGAAAGCTTTCTTTTATCATGATTAGAGATAGATATGGTGTTACTCAAGTATTTGTTAACCCTAAATTAACTGCAGAATTCAATAACATTTCAAAAGAATCTGTGATTAGCATTACTGGCGAAGTAAAAGAAAGACCAGAAAATCAAATCAAGGCAGATATGGTTACTGGAGAAATTGAACTTTCTGCAAAGGAAATTAAAATTCTAAACAAATCTGAAGAAATTCCATTAGATCCTGAAACAAGTAGTGAAGAAACAAGATTAAAATATAGATATTTAGATTTAAGATCAGAACGTATGCAAAAAAACCTATTGCTAAGGCATAAAGTTGTAGAAATAATTAATTCTTTTTTATCTAATGAAAAATTCATAGGAATAGAAACTCCTTTGTTAGCTAAATCAACACCAGAAGGTGCAAGAGATTATTTAGTTCCTTCAAGAAAATTCCCAGGAAAGTTTTTCGCACTTCCACAATCTCCACAACTATTCAAACAATTATTGATGGTTGCAGGTTATGATAAATATTATCAAATTGCAAGATGTTTAAGGGATGAAGATTTAAGATCTGACAGACAACCAGAGTTCACACAGTTAGATATTGAAATGTCATTTGTTGAAGAAGAAGACATTTACTCTCTTAGTGAAACGTTAATGAAGAAAGTTTTCAAGGAAGCATTAGACATAGATCTTAAAGTTCCATTTCCAAGAATGACTTACAAAGAAGCAATGGAAAAACACAAATCTGACAAACCTAATTTATCCAAATCAAAAGATGATTTTCAATTCTTATGGGTTCATGAATTCCCAATGTTAGAATTCTCTGAAGAAGAAGGAAGACATGTAGCAGTGCATCATCCGTTCACAGCTCCAAGAGAAGAAGATTTAAGTTTAATTGAAAAAGATCCTACTAACGTTAGGTCTCATGGTTATGACTTAGTTTTAAACGGCTTCGAAATAGCAGGAGGATCCATAAGGAATCATAATTCAGAAATTCAACAAAGAATTTTCAAGGCATTAAACATAGAAGAAAAAGAAGCTAAGGAGAAGTTTGGATTCTTAATTAATGCATTAAAACAAGGAGCTCCGCCACATGGAGGAATTGCATTTGGTTTAGATAGATTAATTGCAGTAATGGCTAAAGAAGATTCAATCAGAGATGTAATTCCCTTTCCAAAAAATAAAGATGCAAAAGATTTAATGTTAGACTCGCCTTCAGAAGTTTCAGAAGAACAACTAAAGGAATTGAAATTAAAATGAAAGAATTTATTTCAATCCAAGAAGCACTTAACAAAGGAAAGGGAGAAGTTTCAGTTAGAGGTTGGGCTCACAGAGAAAGAGGTTCAAACAAATTAAAGTTTATAGTTCTTAGAGATTCATCAAACATAATCCAATGTGTAATCAAACCTGAAAATAAATTCTGGGATGAGGCACAAAAAGTAACAGTTGAATCCTCTGTAGAAATTACGGGTACCCTAAAGGCAGACGAACGTGCACCAACAGGTTTCGAATTACAAGTAACAGACTTAAAATTAATTGGTTCAAGTGACTCATTTCCAATAAGTAGGGACGTTAGTCCTGAATTTTTGTTGGATGTTAGGCATTTATACTTAAGGAGTAGAAAATTAACTGCAGTAATGAAGGTAAGACACACAGTTTTACAAGCATTTAGAGACTATTTCTTAAAAGAAGGATATTTTGAGTTTACTCCACCAGTATTACAACCTACCCAAAGCGAAGGTGGAAGTACATTATTCGAAGTTAAATATTACAAGGAGAAAATGTATCTTGCCCAAACTTGGCAATTATATGGAGAAGCTTCAATTTTTTCATTAGAAAAAACATTTTGTTTAAGTCCTACATTTAGAGCAGAAAAAAGCAAAACTTCCAGACATTTGAGTGAATTCATTATGGCTGAAATGGAAGCAGCTTGGATGGATTTGCCTGGACTTGCAGATCATGCAGAAAATCTACTAAGATTCATAATACAAAGAGTTCTCAAAGAAAGAAAAGAAGATTTGAAAATTTTAGAAAGGGATGTTGAAACTCTAAAAAAAGCAGATGCACCTTTCAAAAGAATGACTTATTCAGAAGTTTTAGAATTATTAGAAAAAAAAGATGGTATGAAAGTTAAATGGGGAAAAGATCTCAGAACTGTTGAAGAAGACAATTTATCCAAACATTTCGACACACCAGTAATAGTAACGCATTATCCTGAAGATATTATGGCATTCTACAAACCTCCAAGTGGGGATGGAAAAACATCTCTTTGTATGGACGTAATAGCTCCAGAAGGTTATGGAGAGATAATTGGTGGAAGCCAAAGAGATTTAGATATTGAAAGAATGTCTGATAAACTAAAAAAAGAGGGAGAGGACCCAAAAGATTACCAATTTTATTGGGATCTAAGAAACTATGGTTCGGTGCCTCATTCAGGTTTTGGACTTGGTGTAGAAAGAGTAGTTGCATGGATGTGCGGAATTGATAATGTAAAAGATGCAATTGGATTCCCAAGAACCATGACTAGGTTTAAACCTTGAAAAAAATCCATAAAAACACAGAAAGTTTTATATACAAAATAACTTCTTTATTTTTGAAATAAAATTATATATGTGATACCACTTTAAAATGGACATTGACGAATACTTAAAAAAGAAAAAAGAACTTGAACATAAGAAAGACGTTCTAGAGACTAAAAACAAAGAAGATAAGAAAAAGCACGACCATTCTAAAAAAGAAGTTGAAATTACTAGAAAAAGAGAAATAACTCATAATCCTCGTAATAATAGCCATTCAAAAGGAAATGGTGGAAATGACAATATTCACTGGGTATTTTTAGGTCTAGCATTCTTTGTAGCATTAATAATTTTAGGTATTTTCTTTATTTCTAAATTCATGGGAGTAGATACATCTGCTTCTGAAAAAGATAGTGATGTAGAAATATTACAAAAACAGTTAGAAGATCTTCAAAAGGCAATTAACAATACTCAAGAAGACATTGTAGTGGAAGTTAATGAAACTGAAGATGAAGAAACAAATGAAACAGTATCTACTATAGGTCCCGAATTTAAATTATATCTAGTTGATGAACATACTGACGGCATTAGCCTAGGTACATTCGGATCAAATGGTAAAATTGCAGGAAATTTAATCCAAATATGGACTGATGATGAGTCCGCAATTTACAATTACAGAATATTTGTAGAAAATTTAGAATTAACAGAGATACAATGTAAGCTTGATAAAAAAACAGAAATTGATGAAGACCAAGACGGAGAGATTGATGAAACAGATTATCATTTAGACAGATACATCTTAGAGATGGCTGTTGGAGATGAAGAAATTCTTAATGATGCAGTGAATGGCATTGGAAAGATTACTGTAGAATATGAAGCAAGATGTTATTTCTGTGAACATTCTAATTGTGACAAAGTATTCCTTGGTGGAGAAACCGTAGAAACAGCTAAACTAAAAGTAAACATTCAAACTAATGAAGTAAACGAAACTGCTTAGTTAACTATATTTTTTATTTTGTCTATTACAAATTCACCAGTAATGCTAATTGCTTCTTTGGTAAAATCGGTATAGAAATATAAACCTATAACTGCTATAATCAGTAAAATTATCAATAATGTCTTCATAAATTATAGAATATGTCTAAAACTTATAACTCTTTTGATAGAATAGCTTAAATAAGTTCTAATTTTTATGAGTTCATTGGGCCCGTAGCATAATCTGGATAGTGCGGCCGGCTTCGGACCGGTTGATCAAGGTTCAAATCCTTGCGGGCTCATCCCAAAACCTATTTAAACTAATCTTTGGTCTACTCTTTACGGTGATACAAGACATTCTTTATGGGAGATTTTTAGAAAATCCTTATTACAGATTCATATTCATAGCATTTGCTTTTTACATTTTATCCAAAATAGTTCAAGTTTTAATTTTAGGAAATTTAAGAAGACTAGCAAAGAAAACAAAAAATACAATTGATGATACTTTAATTGATTCAACAAGAAAACCTTTAATTAAATTTTTAGTATTGATGGGTATAAAGATAGCAGTTAATGTTCTACCTTTTTCAGAAACAGTTCTAACAAATTTCCACCACATAATTAATACGTTAATGATAGTTGTAGTTATAGGATTATTAGTAAAAATAAGTGATGTTCTGTTAAACACTTGGGGAAAACATTGGGCAGAAAAAACTGAAAGTAGTTTAGACGATGAATTGTTACCTTTGTTACATAAAGTTGTACACGCAGTAGTTATCATATTAGGAATATTTTTCATCCTAGGTGAATGGAATATAGATGTAACTGGATTACTTGCAGGAGTAGGTATAGCAGGGTTAGCAATAGGGTTTGCAGTAAAAGATAGCCTATCTAACATATTTGGAGGCATTAGCATTATCTTAGACAAGGCAATAAAGGTTGGAGATGTAGTTAAATTAGATGATGGTAAAAGTGGAACAATCCTAGATGTAGGATTAAGAAGTACAAAATTAAGAACATGGAACAATGAATTACTAATTATCCCTAATGGAAAACTAGCAAACACTACAATTCAAAATTACAAAAAACCAGATTTAAGCGTTCGTGGAGAAGTTAACTTCGGAGTAGAATATGGTGCAAACACTACTAGTGTAAAGAAAATTGTTAAAGATGCAATAAAAACCATAAAAACCGTTATACCTAATAGTACAAAAAAACCTATTCAAGTTTTATTTTTGAACATGGGCGATTCTGCATTAGAATTCAAAGCAAGATTCTGGGTTACAGATTATTCAGATAAGTTTTCAGCAGAATTAGATGCAACAGAAAAGATCTACAATGCATTAAACAAAAGCAAGATAGGAATACCTTTCCCAACAAGAACAGTATATCTCAAGAAGGAATAACATTTATATAACTAAATTCGTTCACAATCAAATGTCAAAAAAGACCAATGAAGGTATCACAGTAAAAAAGAACGAAGACTTCTCAGAATGGTACTCTCAAGTAGTTCAAAAGGCAGAATTAGCAGATATTAGATATGGTGTACAAGGATTTATTGTACATTCTCCATGGGGTTTTAAGATTCTAAGAAGAATATATGAATTACTAGAACAAGATGTAGAAGCAGATGACCATGAACCTTTCTTATTTCCTTTAGTAATTAAAAAAGAAAATTTAGACAAGGAAGAAGAACATGCAGGGTTTGCTCCAGAAGTATTTTGGGTAACAAAATCTGGAAGTAAAAAAATGGAAGAAGAAGTTGCTCTTCGTCCAACGGGAGAAACTCAAATTTATCCTATGTATTCATTATGGATAAGAAGTTATAACGACTTACCTTACAAGGGATATCAATCAAGAATTTGTACTTACAGAAGTGAAAAAACAACAAGGCCGTTCTTAAGGGGAAGAGAATTTATGTTCTTTGAAACTCATGATGTTTTTGCAACACATGATGATGCATTGGAACAAGTTGAAAAAGATTTAACAACTTCGGATGAAGTAATTTGGAAACAATGTAAAATTCCATTCTTATCTTTCAAAAGACCCCAATGGGACAAATTTATGGGTGCGTTAAACACTTTTACTCCAGATACCTTAATGCCTGATGGGAAAAGAAACCAAATGGCCTCAACACATGACCTAGGTCAAAATTTTGCAAAAGCATTCGATATAAATTTCCAAGACAAAGATGGAAAACAAAAACTTCCTTGGCAAACTTGCTACGGTCCAGGCATATGGAGAATTATGGCTGCCCTAATAGGCATTCACGGCGATGATACTGGCCTAATCCTTCCATTTGATCTAGCGCCAAAAAAGGTAGTTATTGTCCCAATTTTCAAAGAAGGAAGTAAAGATTCAGTAATAAAATACTGCGAAGACCTAAAGAAAAGTTTAGATTTTTCTTGTATTGTTGATTCTACAGATGCAACTCCTGGATTCAAATACAATAAATGGGAAATGAAAGGCGTTCCAATTAGAATAGAAGTTGGACCTAAAGAAGTTTCAGAAAAGACTGCAACAGTTGTACTAAGAACTGACAAAACAAAAACTTCAGTTAAAATAGAAGATATTAATTCAGAAATAAAAAAACAATCTCTAACACTAGACAAAGAAATAGAAAAAAGGGCAAAAGTTTATTTCAAAGATAATACTCATGATGCAAAAGATCTAAATGAGTTAAAGAAAATTATGAAATCTCACAGGGGATTTGTAAGAGTTCCTTTCTGTTCAGTTGAAAAAGACGGGGAGAAATGTGCTGACAAATTGAAAGAATTAACAGATGGAGTTAATGTTTGTGGAACATTATATCCTAAAGAAGAAAAAGCATCTGGAAACTGTATAATGTGTGATAAAAAAGCAAAGCATATTGTTTATACAGCTAAATCTTATTAGAAAATATTTCTCATCCAATTAACAAAAGGACCATACCAAGGAATATCCTTAACAATTATATGGAGGGCCTTCTGCTCCCTATATTCCATGCCTAACTCATCTTTATAGCTCATTTCGAACTTGATATCGCTCATAAGCTCACTTCCTTGAGTGTTAATTGTAATGGTTCTGACCTCTTTATCTTTGAAAACTTCATAAGACATGTCACCAAAGTCAAATTCAATTATTAAATCTGTAACATCGGTATTTGAACTGATGTCAAAACTAACTTCTGCTGCATCATGATAATTTACTTCTGCAGGATCAGGATTGCTTACACTAATTTCTGGAATAGGAATAACATTCAGGTTAACATACTCATATTTAATCTTATCAGAACTTTCTAAAACAATCGGAATACGAATGCCTTCAGTTAATTCAAATGTTTCACTTGCTAATACATTTTCGCCAGAAGCAATGTCAAAATTAGTACATTCTTGCTGGAAACAAATATCTATGTCCAATATATTTTCTTGAGAATTTCCAATATCACATTCAATTAAAGCTTCTTCACCAGCATAATATATTTCTTTATCAGAGTTACATTTCACATTTACATCTTCTAATTTTAGTTTTTCATTTCTTTCTCTTTGACCTGCAATAAAACTTAATGCATTTTCTTCAGAATGAAATTCAAAATCATTTCCATATTTCATTATAGCCATGCCAGTTTCACCATACATACTATTTACTTCGACAGTTGTAGTGTAGATATAGCCTTCATCTGCAGAAGGTATCTCAGCAATCCAATAAACACTTTTTTCTTCTTTTGGTTTCAAAAGAACACTTTTTACATTATCTTCAGTTAAACCTGGAGCTTTAGAAACAACTAATTTAGGAATAATATAACTATCTTTAATATTCTTAATTCTAACTTCTACGGGAACATAACTTCCAAATTTAGAAGTCGAATACATAGGAATAACTTCTATTTCTATTGCACCTGGTTCATCAGGCCCAACTTTCAATGCCTGTGTTTCTATTTCTAATGCACCTACATTCAACTCAACGCCCGTCGATTTCCAAGAATACTTAGCAGTAGGACTTCCAGAATCAATATTATCTTTTAATTTCAAATGAGATGGGTCCAACCATCCATATTCTCCAAAAGTAACATCGAAGGGAACCCATCCCTCACCAGGAAAATAAACTTCGGCCCATCCATGAGGCCCCCACTCGTAATTGGTATTTGAGTAAACCATTCCTGAAACAAACCTTGCAGGAATTCCAACAGATCTCAAAAGAGAAATAAACAGATTAGTCATTTCATCACAAACACCCTGCCTATTCTCCAAAACCCAACTGCTTGGAAGAACAGCTTCGGCAGTTAGAGTGTTCAAATCATATTCAATGTTGTTGTTAGTCCAATCTGCAATTTTAAAAACAGATTCATAAAGGTCATCACTTGTCCCAATTATTTCCTTAGCTTTATTTTCAATTTTAGTATTGATGTCTATAAATTCTGTAGGTTGAGTATATTCCAAAACAGTAGAGTCTAATTTAGCCAAAGGAAATGCAATTTTTTCATCCAATCTTGTAATTGAATTTTCAACTCTTACAATTGCATCATAACCGTAAGTTAGTCTCAGAGCATCATCTTCAGACCAAGTATATTTTATGACTTCACTTCCTTGTTGAATACTAGCATCCGGATTTGCAAATGCATCTAATTGTTTAACATTTTGACTATCGCTGCTTCTTGGAAAAAAAGAAAGTTCACTTTTAATAAAATCTACAGAATGGGATCCAGAAGTGTATTCAATGTCTACATTTGAAGAAATAGACAATGCTATCTCTAAATATTGAACTCCGTTGTAGTTCTCAATTGGTTCGGCATTAACATTAGATATTGCTAAAGTTAATATAAACAAAAATAAAATTATTTTCTTCATAACAAACAAACCACTTACTCTTTTTTATATTCTCTCTTTATGATTTCTACGAATTTAGGAAAATCATGCATTTTAACGGAAGCTCCGCATGCCATTGCATGGCCCCCGCCATACCCTTCAACCTCTTCCAAAGCCTTCTTTAAAATAGGTAAAATTGGTTTACCTTTGCTTCTCAAACTTAATCTTACATCTCCACTAGCTTCTCTACCAATAATAATTACCTCACTTTTTAATTTATGTAACATTTCATTAGACAGGTTACCTGTAAAACTATTCTTTTGCTCAACATAAGTATAAACATAAACTTCCTCTTCATCCTGAGACAAAGAATCTTCTAAAAGAGTTTCATACTCTTTATTCATCTTTTCATATTTTTCATAAACTAATTTACCATTACTAGTTGTTTGATTAAGAATCTCCATTGGATCTTCTATTTCTTCCAATGCTTCAATACATTTATTCATACTGTCATTATTTCCTTTCAAAATAAAAGAAAAAACTTTGATCATTTTACCGTATTCTGTATCAAACATTAATTCTGGAGGAGTTTTCACATTTCCTAAAAGTTCAGGATATTTAAATTTATCAACAATTGACTTTTCTGGAACGTTCCAATCCCCAATTATTCCAACTAATGCAACCCATTCATTATCCTCAACAACTTTATATGCCCAATGGCTTGTGGGTCTATTGTCAGGACTATCTCCTGCCATAGAATTATAATAATTTACTCCATCTCTTTCGATAACTTGATGATGGTCTATCCAAACAACTGGAACATTAAATCCATCTAAGATTTCCTGACTCACAACAGGTTTATCTAAAATAACTACTAAGTCAGGTTTATGTTTTTTGTATGCTGCAGAGTAAACGACATTAGCCTTAGGAGAAGATTTTATACAAGTCCCATGGCCCTTTTTGTAATGTTTTTTCAGTAATAAATATGAAGTTAACCCATCTGGATCATCATCAAAGAGAAACAAAGGGTTCTCTGCCTTTTCTAAAAAGCCTCTTATTTCCTGAATTTGAGCATCTGTTAACATATCTCCATGTCTCCTATAAATGTTTATAAATCATTCTACATAGAAATTATCATGCTTGAAGAAATCATCGCTACAATGCCCTTATGGCAAAAAGTATTGGGATATACTTTCTTACTCCTAGGATTGGCCATATATGTCCAAACTGGAAAATTAAAAGTTATGGGTCGTGCCTTAATTCCTAATAAATGGAGAATTATTTTAGCATTATTTTTCCCAGTAATATTTGCAATAGGAATAGTTTTTGGTGCAGTTATATTTGGAGCATTAATTGTAATTTTAATAATGGGTACAATAATTAGTTTACTTTCAGGTAAAAAACCCAAGCTTCCAAAGTTGAATAGAATAAAAATAAATATAATAAGGAAGTAATCAAACTAAAGCTTCTAGTCCACTAAGGGAATCCCTAATTTCTTTTAAGTCTCCTGGATTAAACTCTGCAGGATTATTTTCGAAAAAACCTATTAAATCTTTAAAAAACTGTGTTCTCATCGCAACATAATCAGATCTTATTTCTTCAGGTACAACCTTAAGTTCAATATCTAGGGCAGTTCTACATCTTCCTGGAGCATTAATGCCTAATTCTCCAAACTCTATTAGTTCATGGAAAACTGCATATTTCCTAAAATCTGGCCTAACATTTGAAGAAATGCCATAAACTGATCCATCAGAAGGACTATTGCCCGTTCTTCTTAAAACGAAGTTTGGAAGTTCAGGGTTTAGAGATTGAGGAACAACAAAATATTTGAAATCTCTTCCACCGACACTTATTTCAGGACAACCTTTCTTTTCAAGAAAAGTTCTAGTTTCTGCAATTTCTTCAGGTTTATAATTCCTCATGGTAGTTACTTCCCAACTTTTTCACTACCTTTTCCTTTATTTCTAAGTCCTCTTGACTTTCTTGCAGAAGATGTTAACCCTCTTGTGGCTCTTCCTTTATGTTTCCCTTTTGTAATCCAGCTAAGTTTTTTATCCTTAATTATTGAAGGGCTGTTAATATCAATTAATATTACATCATACCAAATATGTTTACCATCTTTAGCTAACCAATAACTGTTCAAAACTTCACAGTTAGGATATTTTTTATTTGCCCTGTTTTCACAAACAGTTTGGTAATTCATATCTAGAATCTTCTTCATTCTTCGAGCTTTGGATCTTCTACCTTTCTTAATCAAAGGTCTTTTTCTTCCGCCTCTAAGAACTCTAACTCTTGTAACTATAATTCCTTCTTTTGCTCTATATCCTAAACTTCTAGCCCTAGTTAAATTTGTAGGTCTAGCAACTCTAGAAACAGCTAAAGAACGTCTCCATTCTGCAAGTCTCTCTCTTCTCATTTCAGGAGTAGTGTTTCTTGCAGTTTCTCTAATGTGTTTATACATTCCCATTTTATTGCACTTCCATTATTTTATTTTGATAAGCAGTTCAGGCGAGTGAAGCCCACATCCCACTGAGAATTAACCTAAAACCAGCGTTTTAAAGCCTTTCTATTAGAACAAATATGTCAGATACATTAAAGATGAAGTAAGGAATGCTGCGTTATAATGCATGAATATGGCCAATATGCCTAATAAAACAATTCTTCCAACACTTTCCAAAATACCTCTAAATACTACAAATTCGGCCAAATATTTCTTTTTAACAAATCTATCGTATTCTAATGTATTGAAGGGGATTTCAACTAGGTTATGCAAGAATGCACCTACAATAGTTACTGCTGCAAGTACTATTGCTCCAGTAAGGAATACTCTCGATAACCAAATAAATGAACAAAGAATTCCACCAATTCTAAGAATCTTCAAAAGTTTATTTCTATCTTCAATAGATCCTAACCACATTGCACCCAACAATGAACCAAATTCGGCTATTAAGAAAATCAGGCCAAAACTAGTATATGCATTAACTACTGAAAATAAAAACACTGGCCAAAATACTAACTCTACAGTATTTGTTGCACCAAACGCAAACATTTTCAGTGTAAGTCTACCAGGTATTTTTCTTATGTCTTTTAGTCTACATCTAAATGATTCATGATTATATTTTGTAAACATCAAAGGTATAATGCCCAGTGCTAATAATCCGCTTGCAAGTTTAAACAAAAAACCAAATCCTAACCAGTTAATAACTAAAGCTCCAAAAAAAGGTCCACTCATTGAAGAAACAATCATAATTGCACTCAAAAGACCAACTTCTTCACTCCTATGTCTTTTATCTGAAGATCTAACAAAGTGAGTTGTAAATGGAATCCAATACATTGCCTGCGTTATTCCTAAAAACAGGGCCAAGTAATTTAGACTAAATCCTAAATTTTCTGAACTGAACATACCCAAGTAGAAAATTATGAACATGGGGATTGTCAACATTGCCGAATTCTTCAATCCAAAACGACTAACAAACTTTCCTGCAAATGGGGCAGTTAAAATATATCCTAATGATGCAAAAAAATAAAATAAAATAATTCCTCCGAGATCCATGCCCCTTTCAACAATTAAAAAAATAGGAATAAATATCCCTACCATGCTCATTGCCAATGTTTTCAAAGACAATGCAAGATACATATCTCTTAACTCCTTATTTTTAAGGATCATATGGATATAATGATTATGTTGTCTATGGTTATGCATACTTTTAACAGGTTTATTCTATTTTTAAAGACTTGTAAGAACAGATAGTTAATTTTAAGAGAAATAACTACTTAATTTCATTTGAGTTTTAACTTTTTCCAATAATTTACTTCTAACTAATAATTGATTGATATCAAAGTTAAGCTCTTCCTTTATTATTTCTCTTCCCCTTTTGAGCATATCATCCCTACTATCAAAAACAAGTTTTCTAGTTTCCATAGTTTTTTTCATTGCCTCTCTAACCACCCACACTCCTAGTCCTGCCCAATAATCAGGAGTTTCAAATCTTAAGACTAATGTGGATGCCTGCCTTTTATTCATTTTCAATGACTCTAGTAAGGGTAATCTCGCAGCATAATATCCTCCAACACAGTTAGATGCATAGTTCTTACGTCCACTATAACTCTCATAATCGGTTGCAACGGTAATTTCTCCATTAGGATTTCCAAGAGAAGGATTCCACGAACTTCCAGGTAAGTACATTTCAAATAACTCATAAGAAAAAACATCTGGAAATAAAAATACCAAATAATAATTTCCTAAAAAATATCCAAAGAATAACGAATGCTCATTTATTGATGAACAATCTTTAATTTCTTTAATCAAATTTTTACCAATGATATCATCAACAGTAGTAATACTCCATCTTGTTGGAACTAATCTACGGTTTTTGCCAAGTCCCATTGTACCAAGAGATAACAACTGAGATAATTTTTGATCTTCAGTTTTCTTTTTATACAAATAACTTACTGCATCAGCAGCTTTCAAATCAGTATCACTAAACACTTTATCTATTGGTCTTTCAATCTTAGTGTTGTCTGTAATTTTCATATTCTTTAAATCTGCAGGAGAACTTATTGGTTTAGAAACCCTATCAAACTTCAAACCCAACTTTACTTTCTTCTTCAAATGAAATTCCATGTCTACAGCTTTCTTTGCCATGCCCACTTCCTGAGAAATATCTAAAAATTTACCTCCAGTTTGGCCTCTTGGAGAATGAACACTACTCAAAAATCTAGAATTAATTAAATTTCCTCGAAAGTCCAGTATTTCTTGAATTCCCCTATCTTCTTGAACCCATCTTTTATGGGAATCGTATACTTCAACATCTTCAACTCTAACTGGCGGGGCCAAAATCCCTACATTTACATTAGGATATTTCAATTTTGAGCCTACAAAAACGGTTGGAGGAGAATTAGAAAAGAATTCACTACTTACGACATCTTTTACTTTTGGCTGAGGTACACTTTGATAGGCCCTAGATAAGTCCTTTTTACCATATTTCAACTTATGATTAGGTAAACTAAATTTTCCTTCCATATCTTCCAAATAGTCATTTTTACTTATAATATCTTATTTCCCTCACAATATATATGCGGTAAGTACAGAAACATTTTTAATAGTCTTCAAAAATAATACCTTATGGCAATATTCAGTCTAGCAGAGTTGATAAGATTAGTAATTATGACTGCTGCATTAGGCTATATTTTTATGAGCTATATCAAAAGCCCATCGACAATTAACGATGTATTATCTTCAAGTAAATCTTTCAATTGGCAAGATTTCAGATTTGCAGCACTAGTAACTGCGCCAGGAATTGTTTTACACGAGATGGGACATAAATTTGTAGGTTTGGCTGTTGGAGTCCAAACAGAATTTTTCACATCATATTTTGGTTTATTCGTTGGAGTTTTCCTTAAGTGGATAAGTAGTCCATTCATTATATTTGCACCGGGGTATGTTAGTTTATCTGGAGCATTAACAGAAACTCAAGTATTCTTGACAGCATTAGCCGGACCACTAATGAACTTATTACTATTTTTTATTGCATATTTAATCTTAGATAGAAAAACAAACTTAACTAGAAGTCAAGCAGTGGCATTACATTTAACAAAACAAATTAATATGTTCTTATTCCTCTTCAACTTAATACCTTTCCCTCCATTCGACGGATATAAAGTATTCACAAGTTTATTTGGAATTATTTTTTAAATACTCTGCCTAGAATTCCTTTCTTTTTATTAGGAGTTTCAACTACAGTTTTTTTAGCAGTAGTTTTCTTTACAGGCGCTTTCTTAGTTGTCTTCTTTTTAGGAGCAGCCTTTTTCGCTGTAGCTTTCTTAGTTGTTTTTTCAGCAGTAGTTTTCTTTACACTCTTGCCACTAGCTTCCAATGCAGCCCTCTTAGCATCTGCAGTTGCCTTTCTTGCCGCTGCACGTATTTTATCCTTCTCTGCCTTTTCTTTTGCCATTAACCTATCTGTTGCTCTTGCAACCAATTTTCTATGGTAATCTAATGCAGCTTTTGCGATTATATGGGATTCTTTATCCTTTTTCAATTTCTTTGTCAAATCCCTTCTTCTTTTATTTGCATCTTGTAATTCTAAAATTTCGCCACATCCTTCACAAAGGAATTGCAATTCCATTGCTTCTTCTTCACCCAATTTAGTTCTACAGTATTTACATAGGTAATATCTAATGTCTTCAATATTATCCAATTCTCTTTGATTTTCTTTAGTCTCTTTAGAAGTAATGTCTACAATTAACTCAACAGCCTTTGGCTTTTCAAATGTCCAATAATAAATATACCATCCCTTTACTTTGTCCTTTTTTCTAGTAAAGCTTACAAGATTATGTTCTTGCAATCTATAGATCATATTTCTAACTTGATTAACAGAAATTCCTAGCTTTTCAGCTATTTTAAATTCAGAAACATTTTTTCTTTTAGTTAAGATTTCGAAGATTTTAACAGTGTCATTACCAGCAACTCGTTTAACAAGACTGGCAAGCAATTCATCAGGAACTTTCATAGTGAAATCATAAATCGGGAGGCCTATTTAAATACTTTATGCATTACAATAAATATCTTCTAGGTTCGACCTTAAGCCCCTTAAATCCTCGATTCTAGAAATTCCGAAATCTTCTAATGATACAATGTGATCTAAACATCTTTTCATATGATGATTTCTAACTTTTGAAAGATTTTTTCCCTCTGCAAATTTTTTAGCAGATCCGAATAATCTGAGATGTTGAAAAACTCCACTTAGATGCATTTCTTTTGCAACTTGTTCATCACTAAATATAATTCCGCTATCTGTAACATTGATGCAATAGTCTCCAATCAAACCTTGTTGCTCTTCTTGAGATAATTGGCCCGAACAAAGAGAGTTTTCTACAAGTGTCAAGGTATCAACATAAGGGGAGGTAACAATTCCTTTTTCTGGATCAATTACACAAATGTTTCCGGCATTATCAATTATTAAATTTCCTGGATGAAAATCTCCATGGGCAACTGCTTGCCAATTGGATATCATTTCAGTGTCTAATGCTTCAAGTCCTTTTGAAATTCCTCTTGGACAATCTGAATATAATCCTTCTCTTTCTAAAAATCTTCTTCTAAGACATGTCCCATAATCCTCTTCACCCATTAACTTTCTTGCTTCTTTCAATCTCCCGCTACTTTTCAAATGCAAAAGTAAAATTGTTTCAAGTCCCTTTCTAAAAAATTCTTTCAATTGAGGTTTATCTTCTTCTAACATGTAGTCTTTCAAACTAAACTTACCTGCCCACCTTGTAGCGCCGTATGGCCTCCCATCCAAAACCATAATGCCTAGAGGGCTTACAAAATCTGGAGAAATATCTGAGAAAAACTTAGTTTTTTCTTGCTCAGTATAAACTTCCTCATGTTTTTCTTTTGTTTTGAATGCAAACGTTCTTCCCAATAATGTAGATTTATGAACTAACACTTCATTCTTAGAACCAGTTAACTCTGAAAATTTTTCTCTATGTTGATTTCCAATACTTTCAAAAATTCTTCCAAATGCTGCACTTGAATCTAACAATCTTCCTTGAGACTCTAAAAAATAACCATACATCCCAAGACAATTTATTCTTTCTTCCTCAGATTTACTATCTTCTATTGAGAAAAGTAATAATTCTTCTGCACGTTCAGGTCTTCCAACACGCATACATTCGCAGACAGTTTGAAACTTATCTGCAATGCTAATCCTATGTCCCTTTTCAATGGATCTATTTGTAATGCTTACTGCCCATCTCCAAGATAATTTTTCAACTAAATTTTGTTTCTTCTTCCTTCTTCTTGCCAAATTAAAG
>JABHVN010000046.1 GCA_018658265.1 Candidatus Woesearchaeota archaeon
ATTTTCTAAGAGATTATGCCCAGAAAGAGGGTTTATTCAAAGATAAGAAAGTTTTACAATCAAATTATACTCCTGAAAATGTTCCTTATAGGGAAGATCAAATTAATTCTCTAGCAGGTATTCTCGCACCTTCCTTGCGTATGGAGCGTCCAAGTAACATTTTCTTGTATGGTAAGACTGGTACTGGAAAAACTTTAGCTGTGAAACATGTAACTAATCAAATTGCTGAAGTTGCTAAGGAAAGTAAATTAAATTTGAAAATTATTTATCTTAATTGTAAACTAAAAAGGGTTGCAGATACAGAGTACAGGCTTATTGCACAGATTTGTAGAGAAATGGGTCATGACATTCCTCCTACAGGATTACCTACAGATGAAGTTTACAAAATTTTTGTTAGAATAATTGAACAAGAAAAGCTGTTATTAATTTTAGTTTTAGATGAGATTGATGAGATTGTTAAAAGTACTGGGGATAAAATATTATATAATTTAACAAGACTTAATTCCGAATTAAAAAATAGTGAATTGTCTATTGTAGGAATTAGTAATGATTTAATGTTTATTGATCAAGTTGATCCAAGGGTTAGGAGTAGTTTAAGTGAAGAGGAATTAGTTTTCCCTCCTTATAATGCAATACAATTACAAAAAATAATCAAACAAAGATCAGATATTTCTTTTGATGAAAATGTTGTTGGAGAAGGTGTTATAGAAAAATGTGCTGCTTATGCTGCTAAAGAACATGGCGATGCGAGAAGGGCATTAGAATTATTTAGGGTTGCAGGTGAGTTAGCTGAAAGAAATAATTCTGAAGTTATACATGTTAAATTTTTAGACCAAGCTGAAGAAAAAATAGAAAGAGATAGAGTTGTAGATATTGTTTCAACCCAACCCAAACAATTCAAAATTACTTTGTATAGTATTTTGTTGTTTACAGAATTATGTTCAAAAAACGGAAATTCCCAAGATGTGTACACTGGTGATATTTACGAGTTGTACAAAGAAAATTGCTTAAAATGTGGCACCAAACCCCTAACGCAGAGAAGAATTGGCGATATTATCGCAGAATTGGATATGCTAGGAATAATCAATGCTAGAGTTATAAGCAAAGGGAGGTATGGGAGAACAAGACGAATTACAATGGGTGTTCCAGACAACATCAAGAAAAAAATTAATGATATGTTGAAGGAAGGTTTAGGTTTATGACTGTCAACATTTCCAAGGAAGTTTTACATTCTTTTTTAGATAAGGGTTTTTTATTATCTCCAGATATTTTAGAGGAGGAAGGTTTTGATACAGATTTTTTGAATTTAGTAGATACAAGAATATTATCCAAAGAGAAACCCGTGGTTATTGGTTCAGATATTTACAAAGGAGTTTCCAAAAAAGGTGTTACTGGTATTAATTGGGTTGAATTTGAAAAGAGTAGAGTTTTACATGAGAAGGGTAAAACCAATAGGGTTTATTCTTCATTCTTAGAATTAATTTTTGATGAGCCCAAAGATAATTCTGAAGAAAGTACAGGTTATACAATTATCAAAAAAGAGGAAGCACCCGAACCAAAACTTGAAACTATAGAAGAAGTAGCTAAAGAAATACAATCTCAACCTGTTGTTGAAGAGGTTGTTGAGAAGGTAGTTCCAGAAATTCAAACTCCACAAGAACAAACAAATTTATCTGATTCAGATTATCCATTAAAAGTTGTTACAAGTTACGGTGATGAATCTAAATTGAGAGAAGTTAAGGATTTTGTTGGCCATTACAAAAGTAGATATGAATTTTTGAGAAAGATTGTGGCAAGTAGGCAAGAAATGCAGAATGTAATTTCTATTAATAGAACATCATCTAAGGAACGAAATGAGAAAGTAGCGCTTATAGGCCTTGTTTATGATAAGCGGATAACAAAAAAAGGTAATACTATGATTACTTTGGAAGATACAACTGGAACTATTAGAGTTGTTTTTGATCCAAATAAAGCAAAAGGAATTGACTATTTATGTCCTGATGAGTTAATTGGTGTTGTTGGAAAGGTTAATGAGAATTTTATGTATGCTTCAGAAATAATTTTCCCAGATATTCCTGAAAAATTAAGTGTTAAAAAATACAATGAAGATATTTGCGCAGCATTTATTTCCGATGTTCATGTAGGTAGTTCTTGGTTTATTGAAGATAAATTCTTAGAACTTATTGATTGGTTGAATGGAAAACACAAGGATCCTAACATGATAGAGTTGAGTAAGAAAATTAAATATTTGTTTATTACTGGAGATATGGTTGATGGTGTCGGAATTTATCCTAATCAAGATAAAGAATTGACTATCAAAAGTATTCGTGGCCAGTATGATCGTTGTGCAGAATTGATTAAGATGATCCGAAATGATATAAAAATTATTTTATGTCCTGGAAATCATGATGCAAGAAGGATTGCAGAACCACAACCACCCTTAGATATTTATGCTGAATCATTAAAGCAAATAAAAAATTTAACTTTAGTTTCAAATCCTGCTATGATAAATGTTCTTGGTACTGAGGGATTCGAAGGCTTTGACATTTTGATGTATCATGGGTATAGTTATGATTACTATGCTGCCAATATAGGTCCTATAATGATGGATGGTGGATATGACAGGGGAGACTCTATTATGAAGTTCTTGTTAAAAAAGAGGCATCTTTCACCAGTTCATACTTCAACATTATTTGTTCCGAATGGTAAGGAAGATTATTTACTAATTGATCATGTTCCAGACATATTTGTTTCTGGACATATTCACAAGAGTTCTGTATCCAAGTACAAGGGCGTTACAAATATAATGGGCTCTTGTTGGCAATACAAAACTGATTTCCAAGAAAAAGTTGGACACCATCCAGAATATTGTAAAGTTCCTATCTTTAATTTTGGATCAGGCGAAACAATGATTGTAGACTTTGCACCAGAGAATAAAGTCCCAGAAATTAAAAATGGAAATGAATGAAGAAACTAAAAATTACTTTGACAGTATTGATCATGAAGTTAACATAGTCCTTGACTTAGCAAATAGATGTAGATCTAAAGGTTTGGATCCAGATAATCAGGTTGAGATTATGCTTGCTAAGAACATGGCAGAGAGAGTAGTTGGAATTATTAGTGTTGTTGCTCCAGAGTTGAAGGGTTCTGGCATGGTAGAACGAATCAAAGAACTTGAAGCAGAATATGGTATGCAAGATTGGAGGATTGCTTTAAAGATTGCACTTGAAACTGCACAAGAAAAATTCGTTAAATTTGACGAAAAAGTAAAAGCCATGGAAATAGGTATTAGGGTAGGGATGGCATACATTACGAATGGTGTTGTATCATCTCCTTTGGAAGGATTTACTAAATTAGAAATTAAAAGAAGAAGAGATGGTGGAGAATATTTAGCTTTATTTTATTCTGGACCAATTAGAAGTGCAGGGGGAACGGCAAGTAGTGTTTCATTAATTATTGGAGATTATATTAGACAAAATATGGGATATGAACCTTATGATCCTGATGAGAATGAAGTAAGAAGGATGTGTACAGAATTAACGGACTATCATGAGAGAATAACTAATTTACAATATTTTCCTTCCGATGAAGAAATAACTTTTTTAATTAATAAAATTCCTGTTCAAATTGATGGGGACCCAAGTGAGAAGATAGAAGTTAGTAATTACAAACGTCTTGATAGAATTGAGACAGATAGAATTAGGAATGGGGTTTGTTTGGTAACTGGTGAAGGTATTGCCCAGAAAGCACCCAAACTTTGGAAACAGTTATCTGTATGGGGAAAAGATTTTGGTTTAGAGAATTGGAATTTTTTGAAAGATTTTGTTGACTTACAAAAGAACATCAAAGCAAAAAAAGCTGTTAAGCCTAAAGAAGGCGAAGAAGATAAAGTAAAACCTGACTTCACATTCATTAAAGATATTGTTGCTGGAAGGCCAGTGTTTACACATCCGATGGCTCAAGGTGGTTTCAGGATAAGATATGGTAGAACTAGGGTTTCAGGCTTCTCTGCCGATTCATTACATCCTGCAACTATGGCAGTTTTACAAGATTATATTGCAATAGGTACACAACTTAAGGTAGAACGGCCAGGTAAAAGTACAATTATTTCCGCATGTGATTCAATTGAAGGACCTATTGTAAAATTAGAAGATGGTTCTGTTTGCAAGTTAGATTCTGTCGAAAAAGCTAAGGCTGTTAGGGATAAAATTACTGAAATTTTATACTTAGGAGATGTTCTTATTTGTTATGGAGATTTCTTTAACCGAGGGCATGGTTTAGTTCCTGTTGGATATTGTGAAGAATGGTGGGCCCAGGAAGTTTTAGAAGCTGCAGACAAACAAGGAAAAGGTTATTTCGAAGAGCTATTGGAAAAAATTAAGAAAGATTATTTTTGTAAGATTACTTTAGAAGAAGCCATTAATATTTCTGAAACATTTGGTGTTGCACTACATCCAAAATATACTTACAATTTTACTGCAATAACTATTGATGAATTAAAAGAAATTAATGAATGGGTTAAGAGTGGAAGTTTCTTAGAAGAAAAAGTTGTTCTACCTTACAATGGAGATGGCACTACTAAACGAGCATTAGAATTATTGGGCGTACCGCATAAAGTCGTTAGTAATGAATATGTTGTAGTATTTGGTACAGATTCTAAACTATTAAAGTTCTATTTTGATAATCTCGATTTTGAGAAAGGAAGCGTTCTGGAGGCTTTAAACAAGAAATTCCCTATTGCCGATAAATTAGGGACTTCTATGGGAGCTAGAATGGGAAGGCCAGAAAAAGCAAAGATGAGAAAGTTAACTGGTAGTCCTCATGTTTTATTTCCTGTAGGTGAAGAAGGTGGAAGGTTAAGATCTTTCCAATGTGCAGTTGATGTTGGAAAAGTTAGAAATCAATTCCCTATCTATTCTTGTCCATGTGGCAATGAATCTGTTTATCCTACTTGTGAAAAATGTGGCAAGGCTACTAAGAAAAAATACCTTTGTAAAAAATGTGGTATGACTGAAGTACAATGTCATCCTGAAGATATTGTAGAATACAAAATGTGGGATTTAGAAATAGGTAAATATTATGATAGCGCTGTAAAACTTTCGGGAATTAGTAGAAGTATGTTACCAGAATTAGTAAAAGGTGTTAGAGGTACAAGCAACAAAAATCATGTTCCTGAAAACTTAGTTAAGGGATTATTAAGGGCTAAACATAAAATTTATGTTAACAAAGACGGAACCACAAGATATGATATGACTGAAATGCCTCTTACTCATTTTAAGGCAAAAGAAATTGGAACAAGTGTAGAACAATTGAAAAAATTAGGGTATATGAAAGATACATTTGGAAATGATTTAGTTGATGAAGATCAAGTTTTAGAATTAAAAATACAAGATATAATAATGCCAGCGCCACAAGGAACACCCGAAGAGGGCTCAGACGGTGTTTTTGTAAGGGTTTCTAAATTCATAGATGAACTTTTAGAAAAAGTTTATGGCGAAAAGGGATATTACAATGTTAAAACTAAAAGTGATTTAGTTGGACAATTAGTACTTGCTTTAGCACCTCACATAAGTTCTGGTGCAGTTGGGAGAATTATAGGATTTAGTGATACTCAAGGAATTTTAGCACATCCTTATTTCCACAGCATGGTTAGGAGAGATTGTGATGGTGACGAACTTTGTTGTATTATGCTTGCTGATGCTATGATTAATTTTTCAAGACAATATTTACCTGCACATAGGGGAAGCACTCAAGATGCACCTTTAGTTCTTACAAGTATTTTAACTCCTGCCGAAGTTGACGATATGGTATTCGATATGGACATTGCATGGGAATATCCTTTGGAACTCTATAGGGCTGCACAAAAATGTGGAAAACCTTGGGATGTTAAAGTTAAACAATTAGGTAGTACTCTGGGAACAGAAAAACAATATTATGGTATGGGTTATACTCACAAAGTTTCAGATTTGAATGCTGCTGTAAATTGCAGTGCTTACAAAACATTACCTACAATGGATGAGAAGGTTCAAGGCCAGATGGTTGTTGCTCAACAAGTTAGAGCCGTTAAGACAGACGATGTTGCAAGATTGGTAATTGAAAGACATTTTATTAGGGATATTAAGGGTAATTTGAGGAAGTTTAGTATGCAACAGTTTAGATGTATCAAATGCAATGAAAAGTATCGTAGACCACCCATAGCTGGTCATTGTACACATGGAAAGTGTTTTGGTAAAATTGTATTTACAATATCTCAAGGGAGTATTGTCAAATATTTAGAACCTAGTTTAAAATTAGCTCAGCAATTTAAAATTTCTCCATATCTACAAGAAACTTTAGACATAACTAAGATGAGAGTTGAAAGTATCTTTGGAAAAACTGAAGACAAACAAGAAGGACTTGTGAAGTTTTTTAGCTGAGCATTAGTTTAGCATAGAAAATTAAAGTTGGAATCATTAAGGAGCCCATCAAAACAGTTTTTGAAGTGTTTAGCCTATACGGTAAATAACCAATAACGCTGGAGATCAACATAAATCCAAAACCTATTATTCCTGAAAGATACAATGTTATAGAAGAAATTAGGAGAATTGTTGCACGACTTAATTTTTTAGTACTGATATTGTTTCTTAATTTTACAAATGTTCTTGAAAATAAAATACATGCAAGAGTACAAGGAAATAAAATTATTAATGAAAGTGCGAATAAATCAAAAAGTTCTGATAAACTTGTAAATCCTAGATCTCTAATAACTGCCACTGCTCCATTTCTAGACTTGTTTAATTCAATTAGCATTACAAGACTAAAAAGTATGTTTACTGTGTTTAAACAGCCTGTTAGTATCAAATAATCCCCCTTAGAGTTGTTCTTTGTAATGGTAGTTTGTATCGTTGCGGCTTGTGCAGGTCCTACAGAAGGGAGGAAAGAAAAGAAAGATCCAAAGAATAATGATTTTGTTATTGTGCTTAAACTTTGTTGAGTTATTTCTGGTTCAGTTATTTTTTGTTCAATTTTATTTTTCTCCGAATTGATTAATAGTGAAGGAATTCCAAATAGGCCTGTGAAGATTGCAAGTAAAGGTTCATTTATTTGGGAGTTTAATGCAATGAATCCTATGGCTCCAGAAACGATGAATATTCCTGCAGCAATTAATTTATTTTTCTGATGTAAGATCAAAAAAATGGCTGTAAGTAAAAGAAAGAGTGGAATGATTTTTTCAATCGTATAAAATGTAGGTTTGATTATTTTGAATGTTAATGGTATTAGGGCAGATAAGAATATTAGAGATAATACTGATCCTACCAATGTAAGTAAAACTGCCTCATGCGCCTTTCCCTGTTGGGAATATTCTTGAGAAGGATGTAATGCTAATGCAGACTCTGGATCTGGAGATGAAAGGTGTATTGTAGGAATGGTGTTTAAGAAAGTGTGAGCAATTGCCGTAATGAAAATAATTGTGATGATTCCGTCCACATTTACACTAGATAGTACTGTTGCAACAAGATTTGGATGAACTCCAGGAATTAAACCAGTGATTGTACCAAGAATTATTCCATAAATCGTAGGTATGATCATACTAAGTATGATAATATCTTCTTTAAAACTAATTTTTTAGTATTTTCGGAGCTTTTACGGGGATTAAGAAGACTTATAAATTAACAATAGTTAATTGAATTCTAAAATGGAAGAAAATCTAAAAGTCATTCAACCTCAAGAAATAGAAGCATGGTACGTTCTACCTTTGATAAGAAAAGAACTAGCATTAGCTATGAAACAAGAAGGATTGGATCAAAAAACGATTGCTAAATCTTTAGGTGTAACTGCAGCCGCAGTTTCTCAATATGTGAATAACAAAAGAGGAAATGACTATAGTATTGACAGTCATCTGAAGCACGAGTTTACTAATTCTGCTAAAATCATCGTTAAAGATTCTAGTTTAATTTTTGCAGAAGTTCAAAGATTACTAAAACTTCTTTGGAATGAAGGCATTGTTTGTAAAATACATAGGGAAAAGAGTTGGCATCCAAATGACAAAGAATGTGGAGTATGTTTTGAAAATGACTGAAAGAAAAATATACTTAGATAACTCTGCTACAACAAGAATGGGTCCAGAAGTTAAAAAAGAATTTGACAAATACTGTTTAGAAGTTTATGGTAATCCTGGTAGTTTTCACATGGAAGGTTTGAAAGCAAAACAAGCGGTTGCAGATGCACGTGAAAGAATTGCAAAAATTCTTAATTGTAAAAGTTCTGAATTAGTTTTTACTTCAGGTGGAACAGAGAGTATTAATTTAGCAATCAAAGGTTTAGCTTATGCAAGCAATGGTAAAAGAAAACAGATTATTACTGCTAAAACTGAACATCATGCAGTTATGCACACTTGTGAATTTTTAGAGAAAAAAGGCTTTGATATCGTTTACTTAGATGTTGACGAAAATGGAATAGTTGATATTGAACAATTAAAAAATAATATTTCTGATGATACTTTATTAGTTTCAATTATGTATGCTAATAATGAAATCGGTACAATACAAAACATCTCTGAAATAGGTAAAATTTGCAAAGAACATAAAGTTAAATTCCACACTGACGCTTGCCAAGCTGCAGGTTATTTGAGCCTAGATGTTAAAGATCTGAATGTAGATTTAATGAGTATTAATGGAAGTAAAATTTATGGACCTAAGGGATTAGGATTATTATACATTAAAACTGGAACTGTTATTGAACCATTGATTCATGGTGGCGGACAAGAAGGAAATAAAAGATCTGGTACAGAAAACGTTCCTGGAATAATGGCTTTTGTCAAATCTCTAGAAATTTGTGAAGAAACTAAAGAAAAAGAAGTATCAAGATTAACTCAATTAAGAGATAAACTTACTAATGGTATTTTAGAAAGTATTCCCAAGTCTAGATTAAATGGTCACCCGTCGATGAGGTTACCTAATAACGTAAATATTAGTTTCTTAGACGTCGAAGGAGAAGCAATTTTGTTATATTTAGATTCCAATGGCGTCTATGCTTCAAGTGGTAGTGCTTGCACCTCCAAAACATTGGACCCTTCTCATGTTGTGGTTGCAATGGGAGTTCCCTATGAATATGCTCATGGAAGTATTAGATTTACCCTTGGAAAAGAAACAATTCCCGAAGATATTGATTTTGTGTTAAAAATATTGCCTGAAATAATCTCTAATTTGAGAAAAATATCACCATTCAATGTTAAAATGGAGGGTAAAAAATGACTCAATTAGAAATCGTTGGTGACGGAGTAGGACATACTGGAAAAGATTGGTTTTACACAGATATTGTAAAGGATCATTTTTTTCATCCAAGAAATATTTTCAAAACTGCTGAGGAAGTTAAGGAATTCAATGCTGATGGTGTTGGATTAGTCGGAAGTCCTGCCTGTGGAGATGGAATGAAACTATTCATCAAAGTAAAAGATGATAAAATTGTAGATGTTAAATGGCAAACTTATGGTTGTGGGACTGCTATTGCAAGTACTTCTGCATTTAGTGTAATGTTATTAGACAAAGGTGGTTTGTCTATTGAAGAAGCATTGAAAATTAAACCAAAAGATATTGCAGATTATCTTGGGGGGATTCCGCCTAGGAAATTCCATTGTAGTGTTCTAGCAGATAAGGCATTTAGGGAAGCAGTTAATGACTATTTCAAAAAGAGCGGACAATTAGAAAGGGTTGTTGAAGGGTCTGCAAAGATAATTGATAAAATCTTGAAAATTACTGATCATGATATAGAGCATGCTGTTTTAGAAGGGGCGTACGACCTCGAGGCAGTTCAGAGAAAGACTAAGGTGGGAATTCATGATAAAGAGTGTATTCCTATAGTAGAGAAATTAATTAAAACTTATAAGGAGAAATACTTTGGAGAATAAAATGGATAAATTAGATGATAAGAAAATAACAAAAGATATGACTATTGGTTCTATTCTGGAAGGGCATCCTGACAAAGCAATGAAACTTTCAGAAGTCATGGCTGCTGCAGGATTACATTGCGTGGGTTGTGGCGCTGCTACATTTGAAACATTGGAGCAAGGAGTAATAGGCCATGGATTTGATGTATCTGTTTTGAATAAACTCTTAGTTGATCTAAATCAAATTATGAATGAACAGGAAGTTAAATCTGATTTGAATGAAGCAATTACATTGACTGATGCAGCTGTTGAAAAAGTTAAAGAGATTGAAATTAAAGAAAAGAAAAATGGTTATGGTCTTAGAGTTGCAGTTTTAGCTGGCGGTTGTGCGGGCTATTCTTACTCATTGAATTTACAAGAAAAACCAGAAGAAAGTGATATTGTTTTAGAGATTAAGGGGATTAAAGTTTTTGTAGATAAAGAAAGCATGAATGCTTTGAAAGGTACAGAAATAAACTATCTTGATTCTTTGGAAGAAAGTGGATTTAAATTTAGCAATCCTAACTCCGAAAATAGTTGTGGCTGTGGAAAGTCATTTAGTTAAATTTTAACAGAGTAAATCCTATCATTGAACAAAGAAGTGTTAGTGCAAGAAGTCTTTTTTCTAAAATTAATAGTTTCATAGAACTAGGATAGATTGGTTTAATTTATATTGTTCTTAGAATAACTCGTAAATAATCTAGCAATAGCTTACTACTGAATCTTTATCTTCCCATCTATGGTTTTGTAATTTTGTTTCACAACAATTGGTAAATGTTGTAGCTCTTGGTGTTGGCGAATGGTCATATTCATAGCACATTCCTAAACTAGTTGGCTGAATTGGTTGTGCAACAAGTCCAGTAGGATTAGTAATCATTTGTGCAGATAAAATTGTTGACAACATAATAAATGTTACAGCTAAAACAAAATTCCTATCGATCTTTCTTTCCATGAAGTTTATTAGAGGATTATACTATTTAAATGTTTCTTCATTTGCCATTTAACCCTGCGTATTCATCGTTAACAACATCTATGATTTTTTCAGCTTTTTTCTCGCCCATCTTGGGAATTTGCCTTAATTCTAGTTCCTTTGCTTCGAACACACTTTTTACACTTCCAAAATGTTTTAATAATGATTTTGCAAGAGTTGTTCCTACTCCTGGAAGAGTTTCTATAACATATTCTTGTTGTTCTTTTATTGTTGGAGCTTTCCTTTTAGGAATTAATGAATAATGTCTTGAAGGTTTTTCCATCCTTTTTGCCATTACTGCTAGTAAAGAAGCGGTATCTTTAGTTGTTTTTGTGTAAATTACTGGAATTTGAAAGTCAATAGCTATTGAAGATAACATTCCTCTAATGGAGTTGGGGTGGAAATTTCTCAGAGTGTAAATATTTTGATCACCTTCGATGATTAGTAACTGTTTTGAAAAATTCCTTTTCAATTCTACAAGTTGTCTCAAAATTCTTTTATTCATAATTGAATTCAGAAAATCCTCTTGGGTTTTTCTTTCAATTCCTAATGCATAAACATTGCCTTGCATATCTTTAGTTTCAAGAATAAAATCTGCAACTTCTAATGATTTTTTCTCTACATCAAACCCCTTCTTACCCAAATCAATAATTATTCCGGACCTTTGCTCTCGATAATCAACGGTTATTTTCATTTAAGTCCCTCTTCATGTATCCTAGGAGATTATGCATTTTCACTTCCTTCCTTTTTGCAGTCCAAAGCATTGCTTCATCAAGTGTTTTTTCTGCGATAAGATTTATTATCTTTCCCGGTTTGATTCTCGCAACTCTTCCAGAACGTTGTATCTTCCTTATTTCTGAGGCAGTGTGGTCGTAGAATATTGCAACGTCTAATGATCCTATGGAAATTCCCTCTTCACCTATTGAAGTACAAACTAATGCATTATATTCACCTTCACTAAATTTTGAAAGTGTGGCAAGTTGGTCTTTCTGAGTAACTCCATTTTTTTGACCCACTAGAACTGCAGGATGAATATTTTTGATTGAAGATAAAGCATTTTTTATTTCATTAACAGTGGACCTATAATTTGCAAATATAATAGTTTTTATTTCGGGATTAGTTTTATATTCTTCTTCTAGAATTTCTACTAATTTGTTAAATTTGGGATGTTTTTCATTGGAGGCAATTAGTTCTTTTGTAAGTTCCATACATTTTCCAATTAATTTATTTTTTACAAGGTTCTTTGAAGCTTTGCTACTTTCTCCCCTTAGTTTTTCAAAATATTCATTTAGAGCATTAGGAGTTTGAGTTTCTATCAACCCTAGTGCGTGTCCCGCCTTAATCATTTCAGCAACTTCTGAAACACCACTGTATGCAAAATAATCTCCATTTTTTATTCTCGCTTGAAAACCTCTTTGATACATTAACAAATCGGTTTTATTTATAGAAGAAGGTGGTTTAGATATTCCATATTTTTTCAACCCAATTGCTTTGGATCTATAGTGTGCTTTGAGGTAGTTCTGTATTTTTTGGAATTTAACTGGTAACTTGACTTTAATGTTTAGACTTTCTTTCTCCTGAATATGTTCTGACAAATCTTCATCTTCTTCAGTTCTAAGTTCAATGTTTTTTATGAATAAGTTTGAACAAACTTGGGAAACTTTTTCTTTAGTTGCTCCTGGTGAAGCAGTTAGTGCTAAAATTAATGGATTTTTTGCTTTGGCAACATATTCTTTTGCAACCACAGTATTTGCAAAATTTTCTTTAGACCTATGGCACTCATCTACACCTAGGAGAGATATATCTTTCACAGAAATTCTTTTTTTCTCTAAATC
>JABHVN010000003.1 GCA_018658265.1 Candidatus Woesearchaeota archaeon
AGCACCTTCAATAATAAATCCTTGATCTGGAGATACACTTTGTATTTCAACTAAATTTTTAGTATCTAGTGAATTCATTCCAAATGCATTTGCATCTACCCCACTTAATGAAGCAATTGCTCTTCCTTCTGGAACTGTAAACTCTCCTAAATTTCTAACAACTAATGTAAAATAGAATGATTCTTGACTATCATCTAAAACTGCTACAGGAGGTTCACTCTCTTGAAAAGCAAACTGCATTCCATTAAACCCTCCAACATAAGGACCTTCTTCCGGTGCAACATCTGTAGTTTGTTGACAACCCATTAAAAATAAAGAACCTACTAGGAATAATAAAACTAAAACATTCCCTTTTTTGTTCACCTTCATCTTATTTTTTGAGTGTTATGTTCTTTAAAAAACTAACCCTCATGTAGACCTCGCTTTTGAGACGCCACTTGCCACTTCAATTGTGCTAGTTTGAGTCAGATATTCATATTTGTAATCTAAACTTATCTTAGCTCGAACATTTTTCAATGCTGAATCTACATCGACATCCGTAGTACAAAGTATATCTGCAGATTTTCCCTTATCTAATTGGATTTGCATAGGCAAGTTTCCTGCACTTGAATCGTGACTTCCTGATTGGTCCACTGCATCTCTTGAACTACACCTAAAATTATTTGAAATTCCGTCTTGAGGAATGATATTAAATTCAACAATATTTTTATTAGGATTTCCTTCTTCAAAGAAATCTACAACTCTTCCCCTACCTACATCTGAAATTTGAATATCCAAGGTTAATGTTGCGCTTCCCCCTCCGCCACTATGAGTTTTTTTAACATTTCTAACTGTAACAGGTGTTCTTGAATTAGATTCTCCAAGTTTACTTCCTGATAAAGATTGACTTTCTGGACAATTGTTAGAACTTTCTCCATAAATATCAGTTACACAAAAAGTAACTTCTGCATTAGTATGTGCAAAGTATTCTATACCTGCAAAAAATTGTGATTCGGATCCATCTCTTACACCGACATATTCAAACTTCCCTAAATCATTGGTTAAAATAAATGGTTTAAAGAATCGTCCTTGGTCATCGTAAATTGCAGGGTTAACATCCTTAGGGGCATCTTTAATTGAATCAAACCCTGTTAATGCAGTTGAGTCCCACAAGTCTAATTTAACTGTAACAAATTCATCCATGTAATTGGCAATATCTACAATTACTCCGAACCTTCCATTAATAGGGTCGTTAGGCGTACCTCTTCTAAAATTCAAAACAACACCCTTTTGGGGTCCGTTAAATTGAATATTTTCTTCTTGTAAACTTGCACCTTCATCTGAGCTTCCGCCAAAAGAAAAAGGATTGGCATTACCAGTTTGCATTTGTGAACAACCAGTTAGGAACAATCCCAAAATTAACAGCAACATAACTTTACGCATAGTAATACCTCGTATCTTCTTCTCCTGAATTAGTATTTGATTCTGAATCAACAATGTTTTCTGTAAGACTTGAATTTGTAAATCTTTTTTCAATTATTTGAACTGTCTTTTTACCTTCAATCTTGTAATTATATGTTGTATCTACTGAAACTTCGCTTGGTCCTAAAAATAATCTAGGTCTTGCCACATTGTAATCACAATAGAATGAAAAGTCACGAGCACTCCCATAGGGGTTATCTTTCAAATCTTGATTTAAAACATTTAAATATGGATCACTTCCATCCAGGATGTTGTCTCCTCCAAAATAATCACAAGCAATTAATTGAAAATTATCTGGCAATCTTACATCTATCTTAGAAACACTATCGATTTCCCCATACCAATCAGAATCTTTTTTCAATGCAATACCAAGTAAATTAGCACCAATTTCAGTTTGAATTAATTGATCTGTTGTCAATGAAACTTTAGTAAGTCCACACCCATTAATACACTCACTTGAAATTTTCCCATTCAAATTTTTATTAGGTACTAAATCTTCAGGATCGCTTAACAGATCATATTCTTCTTTTTTAATATTATAAATGTTCAAAACAGAAGTAGTTGTAAAATCATGATATATTCCTTCTACAACTGCAGTATAAGTTCGACTGTCTTCTTCATTATTTGTTCTTTTTTTCTCAGATAAATTCAGAGGTATCCCATTCAAAACACATTCAAAGCTTACAACTTCATCCCTTCCAGCATAAACGTTTAATGAATTGCTATCCATATTTCTCAATGTTAACTTTCCAATAGGATCATAATGAGTTTCACTTTCAATATCTGTATCATTAATATCGCAATTAAATGTAACTTTAGTATCTGTTTCGGGTAATGCTGTTATTCTTGCAGAACCATACAATACAATTTCGTCCCCTTCATTAAACCAAGGCCTTCTTGTCCTAAGATCAAAAAACTCAATTCCTTTTTTCACATTTTCTTCTACAACATCAACATTGTCGAAGTCCCTATAATCATTAAATATTCTTGAAGGATTCAATGCACTATCCCATAAACTTGCTAAAGAAGTTCCAACTGCTTTGTCTGCGCCAGTTTCTTCAACACCAATTACAAGATCTTTCCAACCACCTGTTTGAAAACCTGAATAAATAAAGAAACCTCCCCATACAACTAATCCTATCATCAGTAAAGATTTAACCAATCCGGATATCCAAGATTTCAATTCATTAGGAATGGGAAGTGCCCAAAAAACAGCACCTATAAAGTAAAAACTAACTAAAAACCAAATTGGCCAACGTAAAAAAGAATTTCCTAAAAAGATTGAAGTACCATAAGCAATTAAACCTGCCATAGCTAATTTTGGAATAACATAAAGAAGATTATTATAATCATTTCCTAAAAACTTAACAGTCTTTTCTTTACTCAAAGAAGTATTATCATTCCCAGTTTTATCATTTTCTGTCAACATAACACCTCAAAAAAATACTAAGCAAGGAAAACATCAAGAGTCACCATCTCAAAAGTTGTATCGGGTACAACAGTTATTACATTTTGGCCCTCGTAAATTAATCCATTCAAATCTGTGATAAACTCATTTCTGTTAGTATCAAAATCTACAGGGTATCCATTAACAAAGAATGTTCCTGCCTTGATATATCCATCGTTGGTAAATCTTGCTTGTAAGACTACATCTGCCCCATTAACTACTTCGAAAATATCTGGAACTTCCATTACAAAGTAATATCTATAATAATCTTGTTGAGCATAATCTATCTCAATTATAGGATTCTCTAAAACATACTGACCTTTGTCTACGGTAAACTCTAAAACATTCCTACCTTCTATCAAATCAGCCATACTAAAATCAACTTCGGTAATGCCTGCATCACAAACAGTTAAAGCATCGTGAACTAATCTTCCATTTAACATTAGTCTAATTCTTCCATTTTCATCAACAGTCATACAATTTAATCTGTACAACAAAGACATATGATTCACATCTGCCAATTCTAAATCAGATAAAACAAATTGTCTGGCTTCATAATTATTCTGGACTAAATAATTTTTTATTAAAACAACATCTTTCAACACATATTCATTGGACGAAACAAATTGGAATACGCTAGGTTTCTTTACTTCGATTGTCAGAGTATTAACATCTCCAATCATGGAACGTGGAAGTACTAAAGGTAACATTTCGTTCGTAATTTCTCCACTTAAAATTTTAGCACCATTAAGTTTTACTAAAAGTTCTCCTTCTCCTTCAATAACAAAGAATAATAATTTTACATCTCTCAAAGTATTTAGATTGTCAACTGTAAAAACAAAATCTACTTGATCGTTCTTGAAAACGCTGCTCTCTAAATGTAAGTTATTAGCTAAAGATTCATATTTTTGTTCCTCTAATGAAAACAAATTAACGCTAGCTAAATTTCTTTGAGTAATATCGTATAAAAAAGGCTTCATTAATCCAGGACTATCACTTAGTAGATTTCTAGAAGGCGCCAGTAGTTGCCCATTCTCTAAGGGAACTCCTTGGCCGGAATAACTGCCTAAACTAGGCTCACCCATAATTTCTCTCTTTTCTGATTCAGGCAACATAATAGTGTACATCAACAAAAGCAATGCAATAATCATTACTAAATAAGCTGCACCGGGCATAACTCCTTTTTTGTTGATTCCAGAAATAATATTATTAGTTATATTCAACACCTCAATATTGTATTAACCATCCTCCTGCATATTTAAATCTTGCTGAACTAGGTTTTTACCACCATGGGCGTTTTTTTCTACTAGGTTCCTCATATTCTGAAATTACATTATCTAATTTATCATCAATAGATTCTTTATTGTTGGTTTTTCCTGCAGAACTAAAAAGTCTTCCCAAAGCATAAGCAACTGTAACGCCTGCAAAATTATAACCTATTTCATTAAAAAATTCGCCTCCACTCAAGTGACCGTTAGCACCATTCATCATTTCTGGAAAAGAAGCCATGAAAGTCATCATTGAAGCAGATAACATATAATTTGCACTCTTTGTAACTCCTAACATAAATGCCAAGCCCATTCCTACAGAATCCCACAAGGGTTCAAAATAAAATTCTTGTTGAGAATAATCACGATAAAGAAATTTATCTATGGAATCCATTATTGGAGATTTGTCTTCCCCTTCAGAATCTCCAACAATATTTTCCTTAATAGCGTATCCTACTAATCCAACAGATGCCGACAAAATTGATCCAGTTATAATTGATCGAGGAGTAAGATAAAATTCAGATTTCTCCTTAGACATATTAATCCTTCAATTGTTAGATATTTAAGCATTCATGAGAAAAATAGGTTGAAACTAAGGACTACTACAAAGTGACAAATATAGTAAAACTTATAAACATATTAACGACTATAATTAGTACAATGGTAGAAATAATGGAAGACCCAGTAAAAGAAATCGCAGCATTAGGCGGAAAGGGAATCAGAAAAGGCCTTAGCTTGGGAAAAGATGGCTTAGTTAATTCTCTCAACTCATTCGATGATCCAAATCCTGGAACTGCAAAAATCTCAGGCATGCTTGCAATCACAGGTTTAGTTGCATTCTTAACACTACAAGCATACAAAGGAATGGATGACAATACAACTCCGACTGAAAACACTCGTCTTTATGCGCCAATCCTAAGAACGGAGGAATCAGAAAATTCTCAAAATGAAGGCGGATTTCCGTACAAAACAATTGCGGCATTAACTGGTGCAACACTACTTGGCGCAGGTGCAGTTTTAGGAACACAAAGGTATAGAAACAGATCAAGAGATGTAAGTTTAGAAAATATGCTCGAAGTAAGAGACGCTGTTCAAGGAAATTACAGACATTAGAAACATCTTAAGAATTTTAAAAATCTTGGCTCTTTGATTGCCAAAGACATTAGTAATTTTATAGGATATTCTCTGTCATGTTCATAAATTAATTTTTTAACAGAATCATTCCCACATAATTCAATTAAATCATTATAATCATTTTCAGAAAATTTATTCATAATGTTTCTAACAAGTAAGTGTGTTTTCAAAGATTTTCCAATTCCTTTTTTCACGCCCTTAGTATAACTATTTCCTTCCAAAATTCTATCCCTTAATGCATTTGCAGCATTCATTCCGGGAATAATACCTCCATAGGTTGTAGCCTTAACTTGTGTAGCTGCATCGCCAACTAAGAAAGTATTATCTTTTTCAATTTTTAATTTAGGGTCATAAACAGGTATAGCTCCACTTTGCCAACCAAGGATTTTTCCATTTCTTTTTTTAATCAAATCTTTAAAATGTTCATCAGTTCCTTGATGAGAAGCAACTCCTAACCTCACAACTTTATCATCTTCGGGAACCAACCACCCGATATAATTCCCTTCTCCCAAAAAGAATTCAACAACATTAGAATCTATTTTTTTCTTTAATTTGACTCTTGCTTGGTGACCTACAACAAATTTCCTATCTCCAAAGATTCCGGCACTTCTTGCAACCAAACTATTCGGACCATCAGCACCAACAATCACATCACTTTTAATTTTATTCCCATTTTGAAATTTTAAAACACTATTTTTCATAGAGACAAATTTATGATTATTATGATATTTTGCACCTTCAGATTTAGCAACTTCTGCAAAGTGTGAATCAAATAAAGTCCTATCTACTATGAAATTTTTCTTTAACCTTAACTTTACAAAATTACCATTTGGAGAATAAACATGAGTTTCATTAATTTTGTTTACAATATAATCTTCACTTACTTTAACAAAGTCAGATAGATAAGAGGTTAGAATTCCTGTACATGCAACGGGAACTCCAATTTTAGAATGTTCTTCATATACATTTACTTTTTCCCCTTTAGAAGAAAGCTGACTAGCTAAATAATTACCAACTGGCCCTGCCCCAATAATAGAAACCATCAAATCAACAACAACCTAAAAAGTTTATAAACCTATTCGGACGCTTATAAAACAATGATAGAATTATTTGATATTTTAATAACGGCGGCAACATTAATCATCCTAACCATTGCTTCTATCTCAGATCTTAGGACAAGAGAAATCCCTGATTGGTTAAGTTATGGATTATTATTCTTTGTTGTGGCTACAAGAGGTTTAGAATCAATACTTCTAAAAGATTCATACTACATCATTCAAACTATGATTTTCTTTGCAATTTTCTTTGCATTTGGAAACATTATGTACTACACTCGTCAATGGGGCGGAGGAGATACAAAATTAATTACTGCGTTAGGTTCTGCTTTAGCAATTAAACCTTCATTTTTAGGAGGAATTTCAATTGTCCCTTTCCCAGCAATATTACTGTTAAATATCCTGGTAGTCGGTGCAATTTATGGATTATTTTATGCAGTTTACCTTTCATTCAAACATAAGAAAGAATTCAAAAAAGAATTCAAAAAGCTTAATCACGCCCCAAAAACAATTGGAATAAAGGTAGGAATGTTGATCATCGCATTAACTTTATTCATACTGTCATTTACATTATTTCCAAGAGAAACAAGGGTGGTAACAAGTATAATTGCAATAACTTTCTTAGTGGTGCCTTATTTGATCACTGCATTAAAAAGTACAGAACTAGCATGCATGTACAAACAAATTCTTGTAACTAACTTAACAGAAGGGGACTGGATCCACAATGATGTTTACAAAAATAAAAAACTAATCTACAAGGTAAATCCTTATGGTGCAGATAATAAATCAATAGAACTGTTGAAAAAGGCAAATATTAAACAAGTTTTAGTAAAAGAAGGAATACCGTTTGTACCTCCTTTCTTATTAGGAACAATATTAACTTTAGTTGTTAGTGGAACACCATTTTTACCTTTAATCTAAGGCATTCTTTCATCATCAAAAGTTTCTTCTTCTAAAGCATCTTCAAGAGTTGTTTCTTTAGGCTCTTCAACTACTTCTTTAATTTCCTCGACTTCTTTAACAGGTTCTTGAGAACCTTGAGTCTTAGAAACTATTTGTCCATAAACATTCTTCAGCTCTTCTTCCTTAATTTGTTCAGATTTCCAAGAAATGGTAACGCCATCATCTTTGTACCTAGGAATAACATGTAAAACTAAATGATCTACTTTTTGTCCAGCAGCAGCACCATTAGCAATTAACAAGTTGGTTCCTTCTGCCTTCAAAGATTCGAATAATACTGCAGACATTTTATTTCCAACATTAAATAAATGTGCGGACAATGCTTCATCTAATTGTGCACTAACAGCGATATGTTTTTTAGGAATAACTAACACATGTCCTTTTGAAGCAGGAAAAATATCTAATACACAAACAACTAATTCATCTTCATAGATCTTAGCGCTCTGCATGGAACCATCTACTATTCCACAAAAAATGCATTTATTTTCTTCTGTCATAAGAATTTAGAATATTAAGGATATTAAAAACTATCCCATAGCTCTTCCAACAGCTAAAACGTCAACACTTTGAATTAATTCTTCTGCAGTTAACTTATCCTCAAGATCATCTGTTGTTCCCTTTGCTTCATCGTATGAAAAAGAAACTTTAACATATTTTAAACCAAAAGCTACTGGCTCTTCAGTCATTTCTCCATTAAGAACTCCATCAAAAGCTTCAATCTCTCTTGTTAAAATTGTTTTAATATCTTCTAAATTAACATCTAGGCTTTCGGGCATAACTTTGAATGTAATAATTACTCTTGCCATTTTATTAGTTAGGACCTACAAAATCACATTCTGGGCAAACATACTGAGCTGAAATTTGTCTAGCATTATAGGATCTAACAATTTTTTGTTTCCCACAGCCAGGACAATCAAAGATAACACTTCCTTTATCGTTAGTGATCTCTGTACCCATGCTTACACATTTGTTGGTTTTTTTATCCATTGTATCAAGAACCTCTGAGAGGGATTTATAAAACTTACTAAACCCTCAGAAAAGGCTTTAAAAGAACTATAGAAAAAGAAAGAGAAGGTCCCTGTGGTGTAGCCTGGATAGCACGTAACCTTGCGGAGGTTGAGACTCAGGTTCAAATCCTGGCAGGGACACTTATTTTATCAAACGTCTTTGATTCCTTCACTAGTTATCATAAACGCAGCTTCACCATCCGGCAATGCAGGTGCATCAACTAACTTAGCAACTCTTGTTCCTTTTTTACCTCTTCGAAGATAAACTCTAACCGTACTTGTGTGTGCAACTACATGTCCACCAATAGGTTCAGTTGGGTCTCCAAAAAATGTATCTGGTTTAGACATAACTTGATTTGTAATATACACTGCAATATTATATTGTGTAGCTATTTTCAAAAGTGCATGTAAATGTTTATTCAACTTTTGTTGCCTATCTGCTAAAGTTCCTCTTCCAGCAAACTCACTTCTGAAATGTCCCATCAAACTATCTAAAATAATTAATTTAATAGGCAAGCCATCTTTTTTTATCAAATCTTCAACTTTTTCAGCTAATAACATTTGATGATCCGAATTAAATGCACGAACACCTCTGAAGTTATTCAATGCTTCATCAGCATCCATACCTTTGTCTGCAGCAATAGGTTTCAAATATTCAGGTCTCAATGTCCCTTCAGTATCAATCCAAACTGCAATTCCTTCAGCACCACCTTGTTCTAGGGGTAATTGAACATTAACAGCTAGCTGATGGGCAAGACTTGTTTTACCAGAACCATACGCGCCGTAACATTCTGTTATTGCTCCAGATTCTATTCCTCCACCAAGCATTTCATCGAAATTACTTGAACCAGTAGTAATCTTAACAACAGTTTTTCTTTTCTCCATCAAATCTATACCGCTTTCAAAACCCATATCAAGGGAATTTCTAGCAGCATTGATTATTTTTCTAGCAGGTGCTTCACCTACGCCTGCAATCTCCACAACTTTCGCAGGAGTTGCAATTGCTAATGCCATCAAAGAATCGAAGCCAGCCTCCGCCAATTTCTCAGCAGTAGCTGCACCAACTCCAGGCAAATCTGTAACTTGAATTTCTTTTTTAGTCATTATTCACACCTCACTCGTCATCCTTTCCATCATTGTAAAGCAACAGGTCTTCCTGTGCTTTTTGTAAAACTAAAATAGCTTTTTGAAGATCATTTCTTCGTAAATTAATTACATCATGTCTCCATATGTCTTCGTTAGACCGTTTGTAACTTCTAGTCAAACTAACTGTCTTAAATTCGATTTCAGAACCGTCTTCCATGTCTTTTTTATTCTTCCACAGAGCAACTTTCAGGTTACCTGCCTTCCATTCCCTATATGGCCTATTTGGAACTGAATCCATAGAACTGTTTTCATTTTTTTTCATGTTTTTCTCCTACTCTTGCTTAGCAAAAGCCCTGTAAGGTTTTGATTTTATATTCCCTTTCGAGATAGTACCGTTAAATCTCTGGTTTTTTTAAAGAAATATGTGTTACAAAGTAAATGCAGTAAATGCCTAAAATCTAACAAATAGCTTGGAAAACATCGTTACAGTGTGTTTCCCACTTAGATCTCTGGTCACTGCTATCGCAATTCAGATCTACACTAATACTATAAGGCATATTTAATCCATATGCTGCTTCACGACAGTAATTTGTATCGCAGTCATAAACCCATTTTAATTCCAATGCAGTATCTTCTGCAGATTTGAAACTACAAGAATCAATCTTCCAAACTTCATTTTTTATTTGAAAATCATCAACAGATCTACCTGTTAAAAAATCTCCAGAACTTAATGTAGCAAAAATAAATAGTAAAGCAATAAGGATTATCACTGAAAGAAAATCGTTTCCTTTCTTGATACTCACCTTAGTTTTTCTAACACGTCTTTTTGCCATAGGAATATAACTCAAAACTAATTTAAAAATCTTTTTACTTCATGATTTTTTCTAGAACTTCTTTAGGATCCATAGTAATAACGTCCCTTACCATAAACTCGTTCCTATTGTACAATTCATTGGAAGTTATTCTACCGCTCAGAACTTTTTGGGTACCTAAAACTTTCTTTTGAATTTCTTCAAATGCAGGAGTATTTCCAATTATTCCTTGCATAGCTTCATCATCCAAGTCCAATAATTTAGCTGCTGCATCTCTAAAGGCAACTGCCCTCATACCTGCATTACCATCGTCTAAAAAGAAATTTAAAATTGGGATTTTCTTAGCTGTAGCAGTTGGATGTGTTGCACATTTACCTTCAATAACTTTCTTTGCACATTCAGAACAGCCTTCATAAGATCTAGGTTCAAATAATTGAACAATAGTTCCATACACAGTTAGATTATCTCCCGCACTAACTTCGCTTAATTTTGAAAATTTAACTTCTGCATCCATTCCAGGAGAACTATCTGGTCTTTGAATAACTTTGATATCTTCAACGCCTTCAGGGTTAATTTCTAATTGACTAAAGTTTCCTAAATGCATTTCCATATAACCATTATTTTCTTTAACAGTTCCATTACCAAGTTTTAGAATAGTGTCCGGTTTAATTTCGCCATTTTCCATTTTAGCAATGTGGTTATCATCCCATAGAACAATTCTAATTAATCCAGAATCATCACCCATTAAGAAACTTCCAACCTTTGAAGTCTTTTCGTTTCTTACAAAAGATCTTACCTCATAACACTTTAGAACTTTTCCAGTTACACCTACTCTCATCCCAGGTTTTAACTTAACAATCTTTAATCCATGCTTTCGGATAGATTCCATTAAATCTATTCCCAATTCATTAGCAATAATATGTGCGGCCCCTTCTTCACTAACTAAACCACTTAATTTGTCTCTTTTTTGAGAAATTTTTAATTTAATATCGTCTTCAGATAGGCCTTTCTTTTCTTTTATTTGAGAAATTATTTCATCTAAATTTAAGCCCATCATTATACACAAGCAAAGAAAAAAACTCTTTTTATAGATTGTTGTTGTGTATCATGAATGTATTATAAGCTCGAATCATTTTATTGAAATTGCTGCCTTAAATCCTTCTAAATCAACTGCAAGAGGCCCTACAATTTTCCTTTCAAATAAAACGCCATCCATAGAATAATCAAAAAGGAGTATTCCGTTTTCCACCCTTAGATTAGAAAACGGGGGATATGCATTTAAGCAGTTATTTATAGATGAACTTTTAGAATCAATATTTTCTGGAGTGTCTAAACAAACCAAATTTTCTCTCAGAGGTAAGAATATATTTTCATAATCATTAAAATCAAAATCTAAATTTACTTCAAAATAAATAGGCACAGTATATTTCATTTCCCTATTAATATCTTTTGAAAATTCAACTAACTCGTCACTTTGAATGATCACAAACAATTTTCCGCCCACATTTCTTGTTTCAAAAATTAATCTAGTTAGATTTAGTTTATATTCGGAATTGTCAAAATCTTCTTTAAAGTGATTACTTACTTTTTCAGAAATATTTTTTGCAAAAACCTCTGCCAAATTTTCAATATAACATTTTTCTGTCACATTTAATTCAAAAAAGGCATTACATCCAGTCCCATTCAATAAACCAATGTTGATATTCTCTTTCAAACCTTTTAACAATGAATATTCACTTGTTTTTTCAAAATTATAAATAAATTTTATAGATTTTTCTTCTACAGAATAAACATCCATCAGCATCTGACCAACTTTTAGTTCTTCATCAATTTCTGTATTATCCCATAATAAATAAACCAATGCAGTACTTAGTAAAAATACAATAATTATAGAAGTGCCTTCGATTAAAATCCCTTTTTTAGATTTAAGATAGTTCATATTAATATGCACTCCCTATCGCTCCACGAGGAATTTTAGAAGGATCATTGTAGTCTGCAGTTGCTTGATTGAAGATTTCTCCATCAGACAGACTTATGAGTATTTCTAATGGTTTGCCAGAATAGCTAGGAATCTCTATGGTTAAAGCACCACTTCTTTGGCCCCCCTTAGAAGCCCACCCGCTTCTTGAAAGTTTTTTGATTAACAAATTATCATTATCACTTATGCTGACTAACCAATAAATTTCAGAATTTTCAAATTCTTCCCTTAATGATTCTTCGAGTATCTCATAATCTGAATTTTCTACACTTTCCGCAATTAAATCTGCAAAAGTCATCTTAATATTATCTACTTCCACAGGAGCTTTAAGAAAAACCAACCCATATTGCTTATAGTTTTCAAGTTCATATGCTGCAAATTTTTCTTCATCTGATTCAAAACTATCTGCAATTTCAAAAGTTAACCAAAATCCTACAAAGGCTATTACTAATAGGAATAATGCAAATGCTTCAGATATTCCAAAAAGGCCCTTCTTATTCAGTTTGCATCACCACATTTATTTTCGACACTTCTAATTTATCGTCCACTAAATAAAAATCTTTGAATTCCTTACTACACTTCACAAATGTGTCTTCTATTTTGCAAAGATCGGCATAATCATAGATTCTTCTATTAGATATAAAAATATTTTTGCCAAGTTCAACTTTAATTCCGAATTTGGAATTGGAAGGATCTTCAAATGAATCCCATACTTCTAAATTAGTCACACCTTCTTCAGTAAAAACATCTATAACATTTTCTTTGGCCAAGACAAAATCAATTCTTTCTGTGTGAACCCCTCTATCCAAATGACCTCCAAGAATAGCAACGAACATAAATGAAGAAATTGTAACTATTATGATGGCTGCAATAGCCTTAATCATCATCATAGTAGAAATAAAACTCATTGAAGTTTCCTCTCATTTTTACTAATCAAATAGGGATTCTCAAAACCAGAAATATCTCCAGTATAAGGTTCAACATTTACAAAAAAACCAGATCTAGTTCTGAATGAATGCTTCTCTTGAGAATGTCCTTTCTTAACAAAAACAATTCCAGCATCATTATTTATTTTAATATCATACCTATCCTTAAGAGGATAAACATATGAAACATTTCCATCAGACCATAACATGCCTTCAACACCATAAGCAATATCTTTGGCATAAAATTCTAAATTGTAACCTGTATCATCTTTACTTGCCACAACTTTTCCATAAAGTGCAAAGAATATGACTATTATTAAAAAAAGATAAAACAGCCAGTAATACAATAATGATCCCCTTTTATTCATATTAAAAAGATAAATCTTAGACTTAAATGGTTTTGGATAACTTAAACTGTAGTAAACTTACCATTTTCCTGTCTAATTTGAACAGTTTGTAGACTTCCAGTCCCATCAACAAGATTACATGAACCTTCAAAGTCCAATTCTAAATTATCAAAGTCTCTGCAAATAACATTCTTTGTGACGCACATGTTGTTCCCTTGTTCATTAAGACAAATACAAATACAGGCACCTTGGCAATTTTGGGCAGGTTTGATTATACCTAGGCCTTGGCAACTTCCTACAGCGGCAGTGTCCTTACCAAATGCAACTAAAGAATATTCTTCTTGAAATTGAACATTTACATTCCTAGAGGGTTCGTCCAAATTTTCCATATCTAAAATATCATTTACAACTAAATCAAAAGTGTTTAGTGTAGTGGAATCTATTCCTCCAGTATTAAAAAAAGTACCCCATAATACAAAAATTAACGCTACAATTGCAAAAGTTATAGCTGCTCCTGCAAGATATCCTGGCAAGGCTTCATCAAGTCCCGCATATTGTCCAGATTTACTTTTGAGCATAATCAGATGATAGCTCACGCACTTATAAATTTATTGAACTAATTATCAATTAGGGAATGTCACAAGTCACTGAAGGGCACGACACAAACAATGGAGATCCAGAACATGTGTAAGCTTTTTCTACAGCTTCATCCCCTAAACCAGTCATATCTACTCCACCAACACCATCAGTATCTA
>JABHVN010000047.1 GCA_018658265.1 Candidatus Woesearchaeota archaeon
CTAAGATTCATTGCCTCATTAGGTCTTAAACCAAGATCGCAACCGAGAACTAAAACCATGAACCTATTTCTGATAGTTCCTAATCCTGCTTTTAATTTTTCAACTTGGGATTCAGTTAATGATTGGGGGTCTAGAAATTTTGTTTTCTTTTTGATCCATGCTACTTTCTTAGGGAAAGTGTATCCATCTCCCTCAAGATACTTGTAAAATGTTTTTATCGCTCCTAAAGTGTCTCCAATGGTCTTTATAGAGTAGGGCATATTGACTCTATGTCTTCTTTGAGTTATTTCTCCGTTGTTTAATTTTATTACAAAATTTTCAATATCTTCCCTTTTTGCCTTCTTGAAATCCTTAATACCTGAAAATTCTGAAAACTTTGTTAGATGATGGATATATCTTGACCTTCTTGAAAAACTTAATGGAGTTCCATCACTAATTTCACAATGTTGCCTAATAAATCCTAGAATGTAAGTTTTATTTATAGAAGTTATATTCTTATTTTTAGAGAGATTAATAACTGCTTGATTAAAATATTTCTGCTCGTGAGGTTTAGATTTCCTTATTTCTTCCATACATTATATCTTGTGCGGAAACTTATAACAGTTGTGTGTAATTCGCTAGGAGTGCATAAGCCGCCTTATGTAGATTTTCTTTTTATTCAAAAGAGGAAATCTTTCCAACATTCTACTTAGCGCTCAAAGAGCTTGCACCAACCAGGGCTCGTTGTTTCACCGTTCCCCTTATGTACGCTCGACTGGTTAACTTGTCTCTTTCGCAAAAGACGTCAGGTATCATTACATACCTAGAGTGTTTAAACTCTGCAATCTCATTGCTTAACACATAAAGGACGTGTTGTTTCTGGACGGTTGCCATCCATTTCTGAATCTTCTTACGAAGTGGCCTATAAATGGTGGGCGGACTTTCCTCAGTGCGGACACCGGTTGTTGGATGACACTCCTAGCTAATTTGAGATAGAAATTTTGTTTAAATATGTATCTGTTAACAATTTTAAACTATTTAAATGGGAAGGTTTAAGTACTACTAGTAAATGATAAATTTTGAAGAAAATGGCAAATATTGAGTTACCAACCTACAGAGCAATTAGACCTAATGAGGTCTTTGGAAGAAGATACAGATTGTCTGATGATCCTAAAGTGCCTGATAAATTAACTGAATTATTATCGCTTAAACTATTTAGAGTGCCAACTCAAGAAGAGGTAATTAATTTCATTCAAGAAAGGGCAAAGGAATATGGCCTTAAGCCTCCAGAAAAAATAGAACTTTTTAGTTCTAATCCTTTGGCAGATTATCTGGGCTCTCTTCCTGCTGAAGAAGTTAAGAGGATAGCTGAAGGTCAAAAAGATAGTTTGGACCATCTGAAAGAACATTCTCTCGGAACCCCACTAAAGAGAGGGGAAACTTATTTAGAGGCAAATAATATTTTAGTTCCTTCTCTAGAATTAGAAACATTTCCCAAAGATGAACCTCTTGGCAACATCCCTTGTAACTGGAGTCTTAGATTTAAACTTTTGAATGATGGAAAACTTCCAGATAGATTAGAATTAGATTACTTAATGGACCGAGGTGTTAAGGACTCGGACGTACTTGCTGTTCAAGGCAACTTTGGAGAATATGGAATTGTTACTAACCAAATTAAAATACTTAGCAATGCTTTAAATTCTCCCCATCAAGTTGCAAAGATCAAAAACCGCACAAGTGATTTCTTAATTGAAGAAGCATCTGCAAATATTGGATTGGCTGCGCAATGCCTTTCTTTAACAGGTTCTGATGGTGGACTAGGAGACATTCTTCAACAAGCTATTGAAAATATGGCTAATGGAAACCCTGGAGAATCAAATGGAAACTATTTTGATTGTGGTGGCGACCCTTCTCGTAATTGAAATTATATCTATTCAAGGAATAATAATCCATACATCATTAAAATACCCAGAACGAATATTAATAATTCTAAGAAGGATTGGCTCATTCTTTTGTCCTTATGTTGATGTATTTGAGGAATTAAGTCCGATGCTGCGATGTAGATGAAACCACCTGCAGTTAGAGGGATTAAATATTCAGGTAAGAATCTAATAACCGAACTTAACAATAAACCTACGATTGCTCCAAGGATTGCGAATACTGCCGTAATAAAATTAAACAAAATTGCTTTCCCTTTTGAAAATCCTCCATGTAATAAAACTCCAAAATCTCCAATTTCTTGTGGAATCTCATGTAGAATAACTGCAAATGTTGTTGCAAGGCCCAATTTAATATCGACTAAGAAACTTCCTGCGATTAAAAGCCCATCAATGAAATTGTGAAATGCATCTCCGACTAAATTCATAATAACATATGAAGGTTTGTGGTTATGTGATGGATGTAGGTGGCAGTGCTTCCAATGAATAAATTTTTCTAATACAAAAAAGAATGTTATTCCTGCTAAAACTAATAATGCTGTTTGTGTAGTAAATCCACTTTCTGCTGCTTCAGGAATTAAATGTAAAAAAGCATCACCAATCATAACTCCTGCAGATAAACTTACAAGAAGGATTAGCATTTTATTCAATGCATTTTTCTTAATGGAAATTGCCATAACTCCTACTAGGGAGATTAAACTTACAATTATAACGCTCAGAAGGGTGTACACCCATATATTTCCATTGAATAAATACATGTTCTGACATTACTTGGACCTCTTATAAACTTTTGGAATGTAGGCGTGGAAAGATTTATATGCAATAATTAATCAAACAAGGGTATGAATGCATTAGATAAGTACAAGCTAATTACAAGAAATCTTCAAGAAGTAGTTGGAGACGAAGAATTAATGCAAATTCTAGAACAAGGTGACTTGAAATTATATTGGGGAACAGCTCCAACAGGAAAACCACATGTGGCTTTATTTTGTCCAATTGTTAAGATTGGAGACTTTTTGAAAGCAGGTTGTAAGGTTAAGATATTATTTGCCGACTTACATGCATATTTGGATGATCAAAAGTCAATGTGGGAACAATTAGAACATAGAACCGAATACTATGAATTTATGATTAAAGAAATGTTGAAATCAATTGGAGTTCCAATAGATAAATTGGAATTTGTTAAAGGTACTGATTATCAATTAGGTCCTGAGTATTCATTGGATGTTTACAAGTTAGCCGCTTTAACTTCCTTTAAAGACTCTAAAAAAGCTGGAGCTGAAGTTGTTAAACAATCTGACAATCCAAAGATGAGTTCATTATTGTATCCAATATTGCAATCCCTAGATGAACACTATTTGGAAGTAGATGCACAATTCGGTGGTGTAGACCAAAGAAAGATCTTTATGTTTGCAAGAGAGTATTTAGGAAAAGTTGGATACTCTAAAAGAATTCATTTAATGAATCCAATGATTCCAGGTTTAACTGGAGATAAGATGAGTTCTTCTGAAGAAGCATCTAAAATCGATTTATTGGATGACGTTAAAACCGTTGTTAAGAAGATGAATAAGGCTTACTGTGAAGAAGGCGTTATTGAAGGTAATGGTGTATTGGCCTTTTTGAAAAACATTATTTTCCCAATTTTAAATAATAAAGAAGAATCTTTTGTGATTAAAAGGGATGAAAAGTATGGTGGAGATTTAACTTTTGAAGATTATGCTAAGGTTGAATGCGACTTTAAAGAAAAGAAATTACATCCTGCTGACTTGAAGAGTGGTGTAGCTGCAGAGTTAAATAAAATTTTAGAACCATTAAGAAAAGCTTTTGAAGCTGATGAGAAAATTCAGTTTACAACTGGTCTTGCTTATCCTAAGAAGTAATTCTTCTGTATGTTCTGAAAGTATGAGTATGTATTTCCTTAGGATCTTCTTTTGAATATATTTTTTGCATAAAATCTTCTCCCCAAATAGACAGATCAATTTCTGGAAATTTTTCGCTTCCTTGAACTTCATTTTGTAATTCTGTAAGTTCTAATCTGTCCACTAATGGTAAGGCCCTATCAATTGTTGATCTCCCTCCAGTTATGAAAACCCTATCTTCATTTGTTGCATATTTTAATGCGTCTTCCATAGTCCTACAAACTTTAACGCCCATCGGTGCAATATTTAGATTACTTGCAAAATAATGAGGATTTCTGTTTTCCTCTGAAACTTCAGGAGGAGGTGACCACTCTTCCAAACTTGAAGAAACAACTATATTTGTTCTTCCTGGAATAACTGTTCCTTGAAACTCCAATAGATTTCTAAACGTACTTCCTCCAAGAATTACTGGACGGTTTCTTCTGCTATCCCTATATCCTCTGGAGTCGTCATTAAAAAATCTTAGAATGTCTCCATTTTTCTCAACAACTCTGTCTATAGAACTGTAAGCTGAAACTAAAATTATTTTTAGATCTGTCATACTGCAACTTCAAATTTAATTGAAGGATGTTTTTCATATCCAACTACTTTTGAGTCTTTATAGGTCCAATCAAAAATTGAGGTAAAATTATCTGTTTCTAATGAAGGTAATTCGAAAGGTTTTCTACTAAGCTGAGTAGCTAATCCTTCAAAATGATTTTCATAAATATGTGTATCCATTAAGGCTCCAGTAAGTCTGCCTTCTTCCAACCCAGATTCTTTAGCAAGTAAATGTAAAAGTAAGCCATATGAAGCTACATTATAGGGCAAACCTAAGGCAGTGTCTACGGACCTTTGATTCCATTGCAAATTTAATTTACCATCGATAACTGTTACTTGAAAACCATAATGGCATGCAGGAAGCGCCATTTTATCAATGTCTGCAGGATTCCATGCAGAAACAATCATTCTTCTATCTTCAGGTTTTTCACTTAGAGTGTTAACTAATTTCTCCAATTGATCTATTCCTTTTTTAGTATAATCTTGATCATATCCTTCGTACTTAGCACCAAAATGTCTCCATTGGAACCCATAAACTGGGCCAAGATCTCTCTCTTCTTTCATTTTTTGTTTGGTTTCATCATCATGCGCATATTCAACCTTTTCTGAAGTGCACCATGCGTCCCAAATGTGATTGTCTCTGTCTTGTAACCATTTTTTGTCAGTAAGTCCTTTAATAAAAAATTCTAGTTCTGAAGCAACTCGTTTGAAAGATACCTCCTTAGTTGTTAAAAGTGGAAAACCTTCACTCATTTCATGTTCAAACATTGTGCCTGCAATTGCTTTAGTATCGACGCCAGTTCTATTCCCTTTATTAACACCATTTTTTAAAATATCGTCAACAATTCTCAAATATGCTTCCATACTGATTAAATTAGGAGAATAGTTTATATCTATACTTAGACTCCATCAGATAGTATCTAAACCTTAATTTGAAAAATCCACTTTTTTAGTTGATAATTTATATATAGTTCTCGAATTTCTTTTTGTGATGCCTAAACCAAATATTTATTTTGCATCTTCAATTTCTGGTGCAGATTCTAAAGATCATGAA
>JABHVN010000004.1 GCA_018658265.1 Candidatus Woesearchaeota archaeon
ATCGTCTTTATATTCCATAATAACGCCCCCAAATTTGTTAACCCTCTCAAGTAGTGTATTTAATATTTAAGCCTTTTTCTTCCTTTAGTTTAAAAGCTCAATTTCTATTAATTAGAATATACTCTTCTGGATCTACTGGAGAAATAAGTCCTTGACTCATATCGATTAAACAGTATTCTTCCAATGCTAAAATGTTTCTTTCTACAGTTGTTTTCATGCCGCCTAAATCAGAGTAAAAGAAATTAGGTTTTTCTTCATTAACTCCAACTAATTCCCAAACCATTGGAGTTTTTTGATTGTTTCCTAAAAGTCTGTCCAACAACAGATAAGCTTCAAGTCCAGTACCATAACTTTTGTTAATGTAATATGCCCCATTGATCAAATAACCTGCATCTAAGCAACTGAATCCTTGTTCTCCCTCAGCTAACCCCCTGGGACCAATTGTTTCAGCCATAGTATAACTTTTTTGAGATAAAATCATTAATGCTCTTGCATCTATAAATAATATTAATGCTTCTTTTTCTTTGCTGTAGGTTTTTTCAATTGAATTTACAACTTCTTCTCTTAGCTTTCCAAGATCTTCAATAAATGGATCTACATTTTTGTAGTTAATTAAATCAGTTGTTAATTTTTCAGTTTTGAAACTTGTTCCATATTTTTCATCAAGTTTTACTATCTCATTGAATCCTTCTTCAAATGTGAAATCTCTAGTTGTTTGAGTTAATACTAATAAAATGCTTACTATTGCAATGCCTAGTAATGCATATGCCTTGTTAGTAATTTGATACTTCTTTTTCTTCACCATATACTTTCTTTTTTGAATTTAATTTATAATTCTTTCTGTAATAAGGTATTTATATGGCTAAATACTCTTTTTTGTATGGCAAAACGAGCAGGCAATGTAAGGGCTTTAGCCTTGGAAAGAATTAACACATTGTTTAATGAAGCTAATTCTGAGTTTAAGATCCATTCTGAGAGAAGTCATAGATATGTTAAAATTATTTTAAAACTTGCAGCTAAATCAGGCGTTAGAATTCCTAAAAAATTTAGATCTAATTATTGTAGGAAATGTAAAATTTACTTGTCTTCTGGAGCAAATTCCAAAGTTAGGACAAGGAAAGGAAAGTTAATTGTTTTTTGTAATAGATGTAAAACCTATAGAAGAATGTTACTAAAACCTAAAGTCTGAATATGTTAAACACTTTCTTTTGTTGAATTATTCTTGTTCTAGGTTGAACTTTATGAGGCATTAGTTCTTTGTATAGGTTGAACCATTCATTTTTTTGCCATTCTTTCTCTTTTTTTAACATGTAAGAGAATCCTCGTTTTTTTAGATCTTTTTCTACAATTCCTCCCAAGTGAGGGTGCTTATGCAACCTTGGTAAATGTGAATGGAATCCATGGGAATAATGTACAATCTCATGTGCAATTGTCAATTTTATTACATCTTCTGGAACTTGTAAATTTTTGAAAAGTTTATTTATTGCTATTTCACGTTTTTTATCTTTATTTGTAGTAATATGTCCAAACTTATTTTTCCATTTACCTTTCCATCTGATAGAAATGTTTTTCTTTTCTACGTCAGGAAAAAATAATGACCATAGTTGATCAAATCTCTGTTCAAGCCATTCATCATCTCTCATTTTATAGAATATTACTGGGTAGATTAAAAGGTTTTATGTTAAGGAATATTTATAAACTTCTTTTAGCTATTCTAGTTAAGTGAACATTAATATTTCAGTTGAAAAGAGGCATTTGTATGTTCTTAGTGTATTAGTTTTAGCTTTCGGAGCTATAGTTTTTGTACAGGGGCAAGGTGTTTCTAATTTTGGACATACTGCCGATCAAATTGATGGTTTGGATGTTATGTTTACTGGAATGATTGGAATGTTCGATAGCGATTGTCCAATTGGTTGGACTAGATATTCTGAACTTGATGGCAAATTTCCTCGTGGAGACATTGGTGCTAATGTTGGATTAGAAGGCGGAAGTAATGAATATAGAGTTCATACATATGGTTCCGGTGCAGATTGTTGTAGTGGAACAGTTAAAGTTGCTTCTATTAAATTTGAATGGAAGGATGAATCATCTTCCCAAGTAGGAGTTAATGATGGTGCTTGGAAATCTGGACCTTGGGCAGTTCATGAACCTTCATACACAAATGTAGTTTATTGTACAAAAGATTAATCATAAGTTAAACTAAGAGATTTAATCTATAAAAAAATTCTAAACTTAAGCTTTCTTAAATCTAGCAACAGTATCAATTAAGTCGATGTGGCCCAAGAAAATTGCCTTACAGCAGTATCTTTCTAAACCTACGTCTTTCATAACTTTCTTTGCTTCTTCGCCTTTCTCTGTTCTTGTTTTATACTCTTCCCATAGGTGTCCAAATGGTTTACCGCATGAAAAACATCTTATAGGTATAATCATCTTCTATCTCTTAGAGAATTGCCTCTTTGCTCTTGGTTTTGAATCGTTAGGTTTGTGAGGTTCGTTTCTTCTAGTATCTGCAACTAAAAGATGTCTATCATATGCTAAGAAATCTATTCTTAGTTGAGGATTTTTATTTGAAAAAGCGTAAATTGATTTTGCAATTGCTAATCTACAAGCTTCTATTTGGCTTTGTGATCCGCCGCCTGCAACTTTAATATCAATGTTTACCTTCTTTGCATAATCTGCTGCAATTTCTAAAGGTTCTTGTAATCTTAATCTTGAAATTTCTGGTTCAATTATATTAATAGGTTGTTTGTTAATTCTAATTATTCCGGTTCCTTCTTTGATTGTAGCTCTAGCAACTGCTTTTTTTCTACTACCTGAAAGATTTATTGTTTTCATTGTTTTCTACCTATTAGCTTACTAACTTCCGCTAGACGAATATATTTAAGCGTATGGGTCTTTGTGATGTTTGCGCCTTGTACTTCTGTTGTAGGCTTGTCTTTGAATTCATCTGGAACTCCCATATGACATTTTACTTTTTTGAATGCGATCATTCCTCTTGATTGTTTGTAAGGTAACATTCCTCTAATCATTCTTCTTAGAAGTTTATCTTCTCTTCTCGGAACGAATGGTCCTTTGTAAGGATGTCCCCTTGCTTGCCTTTCTTTTTGTTTTCCAACTACAACTCTTTTACTTCCTGTAACCATAACTAGTTCTGCATTAATAATGTCAACATCATTTCCAAATAGAGCTTGCTTTGCTGCGAAACTTGCAAGTCTTCCAGCGATTAAGTTTTTACCATCAATTATCATTTTAACAGATTATTTTTACTTTACTCCCTTTTGGATTATCTTTCATTAATTGTTCGATTGTGATAGAATCTTTAATTTTAGTTTTTGCTTCTTCTGAAAATGCCCAAGCTGCAACTTTAACTTGTTTTGTTAAATTACCCATGGATAGAACTTTTCCAGGAACAATGATTGTTTCTCCGTCATTGGAGTATTTTTGAATTTGATGAATATTTACTTTTCTTCTATTTCTTGTGGATTTTTCTAATTCTGTTGCTATTCTTTTCCAAATATTTACTTTATTAGTAATACTACATGTTTTTAGCTCTTTGATAAGAGATTGTAAATTTGGGTTTGTAGGTCCAGATATTTTCATTTTGTTATAATCTGCATTTAGAACACGTTTGTGCTCTACTGTTCGCTTACGCTTGCAGAGTAACTAGTTTGTGAATTAACGATTTATAAATGTTATGGTATGCGGAGGACAGGATTTGAACCTGCGCAGGCACTAAGCCACTAGGCCCTCAACCTAGTCCAATTGACCGAACTATGGGACCCCCGCGTAGGCGTAGCTAAATGTTATTGAATTTTAAGTCTTTCTAGAACTATTTAATTTTCTTAACAATTGTTTGAAACTCATCTAATTTTGTGTCAAACATATCAATTGCTTTTGTAAAAATTTCTCTAGGAGGTAATTGTCCCCATGATTCTATTGTGAAAATAAAGTCTTCTTTACTTGATTCAACTTCAACACCGAATGATTCACAAATGTCTTCATTAGCTTCATTCCAGTTAGTTAAATCTTTAATTTCAAGACCGTTTCCTTTTTTAGATATAACTTCAGATAATTTTTCTAAACAATCTTTAACATTGCTGTCTTTGGTTACTATTAATTCAGGAACACCTTTGTAAACTGCTAGTCCAGGTGAGAACTTTGCATGTTCTTTTCCTTGACCAAGTCTTGCCGTAGTAATTAATTCAATTTCTTGACCTTCCAGAAGTTTTACAATTGGCATTTTTTCAAATGCTGCAACTACTTTAGGATCTTGAGATTTTAAATCTGAACCAAAAACTGTACATGGTCCTTTTGCGTTAAGTGTTAATTTTAATTCGTATTGTGCACTTTTAGGAACTTCTGATTTTTTACCTTCCCAAAGTTTGTAAGATTTTAAATCTGTTTTAAGAGGTGTTAATCCTAATCTATGTGCTAGAACTTCATCGTATAATGCTGAACCATTTTTCTTTATTTCAACATCATGGATAGCCATAGTTGGAACGTATGCAATAATGTATCTTCTAATTGCGTTAGCTATTGAGGCATTAATTTTGGAAATTTGGAAGATAGATCTAGAATCATCTTTCTTAAGAACTTTAATATCCATCCTTAAACTCTCCTTCCTCTTTTACCGCCTTTCTTCCTACAACCATCTGTTGGAAGTCCAGTTACGTCTTCAATAACTCCAATTCTAATTCTACTTCTGGATAAAGCTCTTACTGCAGCTTGTGCTCCAGGTCCTGGTGAGTTCGGACCATTATGTCCTCCAGGTGCTCTAATTTTAATATGTAATCCTGTAATTCCTTTTTCTCTTGCTTGTTCTGCAACTTGTTTAGCTGCTGCCATTGCTGCGTTAGGTGAACTTTCTAGTCTATGTGCTTTTACAACCATTCCACCGGATGCTTTTGCAATAGTTTCTGAACCTGTTAAATCTGTAACATGAATAATTGTATTATTGTGGCTAGAATAAATGTGTGCCACTCCCCATCTCATCTTTTCTTCACTCATTGTTTAGTTTCCTCAGTTTTTGTTTCTGGAGTTGCAGGTTTTTCTACTGCTTCTCCTTTAGGTTGTTCAACCTTTTCCCCAGTTGCTTCTTCTTTCGGAGCTTCAACTTTTTCTTTTGCAGGAAGAGCCTTTACATCTATTTTATTGATGTCTTCCTTTTTTACAATAACTAATTCTGGATGCTCTGGATCCTTGAATTTTGAATTAGGTGAATATTCTATTGAAGCTTCTTCTGAAACCTTAACTAAGTAAGAAGGAATGCTCGTTTTATTATTATTAATTGTAATGTGTCCATGTGAAATCATTTGTCTAGCTTGTCTGCTACTTCTTGCAAGACCTTTAGTCATAGCCATTGATTGGAGTCTTCTAGCCATTAGTTGACCTACATTTATTTCTAGAACATTATCTAATGTAGAACCTTCTTTTAAAATTCCTAAGTTAGATAATTTTTCAAGAAGTGATGCTTCTTCCTTTCTTGCTTGTTCACTTCTGTCTGCGATTAAATTTTTAGCTTGAGTTTTGATTCCCTTTAATTTTGAAGCAATCTTCCAGATTTCTTTTTTATTTTTTAATCCGTATTCCTTTTTTAGCTGTCTCTCTTCTTCTAATCTTTCAGCTTCCCAAGGGTGTGATGGACCTTCGTACTTTTTCCTTAATCTTTTTACAGTTCCCATTTTACTTCTTCTTTCTAACTACTCCAACAATACTTCCTTTTC
>JABHVN010000005.1 GCA_018658265.1 Candidatus Woesearchaeota archaeon
CCTTCGGTGATTTTCTTTTCCTTTATTTTTACTGAAGGTATTTTTTCAATTATTGCTGATGTATCAATAACATATTTTTTCATTGTTTGTTTCATATTTTGGTCTCCGAAACCCTTTTAAAAGTGGTTTAACTAGTATATTTGTACTAGATGATTAATAGAATAAGCACTAAAAGTTATCTAGTACAATGGTTTTTAATACTTTCTAAAGAATACTAAAAATGCTGTATGGCCTAACATTTGGTGGTTTGGGCGACATACTCTGTCTTTTACAGTCCATTCCCTTTCAATAGTTTCTAAAACTTTTTCAAGAATTAAATTATGTTTTTCTGAAGCCTTGATTAATGATTGTACTTGAGTTATACTTGGCAAATAACAGACTAGATATGCTCCAGAATTAAGGGAGTTTTCTACATGAGTTAGTACCTTTTCTGGGTCTGGTAAATCTAAAGTAATTAGGTCTATATTTGTTTCGTCTATTCCTTCGAAGACGTCTCTATTTTTTATTTTTACCTTTGGAGCTATCTTTTTCAAGTTAGTTTTAGCTATTTTGAAATGTTTAGCATTTTTTTCATAAGTAGTAATGTTATTTGTAATGTTTGAAAGATATGCAGATAAAAACCCAGAACCTGATCCTGCATCAACAATCTTACTTTTAGAATTTATTCCAGTTTGAGCAATTATTGTTCCTGCGTCTTTTGCATTAACTGTTGCAGGCCCAGATCTCAATTCATTTAATTGATCTCGAAATTTCCCTTCAAATTTGATAAGTTCTTTTCCTACATTGCTTTTTATTTTGTTGGATCTATTTCTTATGTCTGATTCTTTGATGATTCCATCTTCAGTATGGAGATCTCCAGATTTCCAAAGAAATCTTTTTCCGTTTGAATTAATCAATACTTTCATTTTTGTATAAAATCTAATATTATTTTGTTAGCTTGTTTCCTATATTTATCCAGTATAAATACGTGATATGATTCTGGAATTGTAACTAGTTCTTTTTGTTTTGAGGAGATGTTATCTAGGATATATTTTCCACTTACTTCATTAGTTACTGCATCATTTTTAGTTTGCATGATTAGTATAGGTGTTTTTATTTCTTTTAAGTTCTTTTTTGATAAGCTCACTATTTTTAACATATGATTTATAGATTTTAGAGGTATTACATTATAACTTACTCTTCTTTTAGCAATTTCAGTCATGTCTCTATTATAGCTCTTCTTTTGGAATATCTTAATTCTCTTTAATATAGGGAATAAAACATATCTCTTTAGTTTATCTTTTCTATATATCATGGGTGTTCCAAGTGTTACAATACCTTTGATTTTTTTTGATTTACTTGCTGAAATTAATGCAAGGTTTCCTCCAAGGGAATTTCCAATCAAATATATCTCAGAATATTCTTTTTCCAATTTTTTTATTGTATCATTTATTGATTCAATCCATTGAAAATATTTAGTTATTGCAAGCCTTTCAGGAGAAGTTCCATGGCCAGGGAGTAGTGGAGCATGTACAGAAATATTGTTTTTAGCTAAGAAATCTCCAAGTTCTCTGAGTTCTCTTGGACTGCTAGAAAAACCGTGAATTAATAGTGCAACTTTTTTACCTTTCTTTTTAGAAAAAGATTCTGCACCCTTCATAGTTTTTATCGGTCCAACTATTCTTCTCTTAATCAAGAAGAAATTAATCTCGTTGTAAATACTTAACAATGCAAAAAATCCTACGATGTATCCTATCATTTTGAATGGTGTGGGAGCAAGGGTTCGAACCTTGGTAGGCACTAAGCCAATGGCTTTTGAGGCCATCCCGTTTGACCACTCCGGCACTCCCACAGGTAATTTAAACTTAGAATAATCTTTCTTAAATCTTGTGATTTGAATATTTAGTGTTTATCTTTTAATCAAAAGGTTTATAAATAATTTTGTAGTTTATTGAACTATGGTCACAAAAGATGGTGCTTTTGTTAATTACAAAATAATTGGTGTATTGGTTTTAACATTTATTCTTAGTGCTATTACTGTTTCTGCACAAGTTACAATAGATCAACCTTCGACGAGCACAAGCTATGTTGCTGCCGCTACAAATCTGATAGTTAATGCGACTACTACCAATACTAATACTCTCTGGGCAACATTTTATATTTCAAATGATGCAGGAACGACTTGGACAAATGTTTCAAACCAGACAAATTCTAGTGCAAATCAATTGGCATTCAATGAAACTGTTTTATCTGGTAATTTTACTGCAGATGGAAATTGGACAATAAATGTTACAACATATAATGGTACTTTCAGTAACAGTACCAGTGTTTCAAATGTTATGAATTTGGATACAACTAATCCAACAGCTACAGTTCAATTCACAGATAATCTTCTTAATAACCTCACAAAATCATTAGAAGCGGACTATGGAAGTGAGGTTCTAGTTAACTGCACTCCTACAGATGTTGCAATTAATGTACACCACAGTTATATCTCCCTTCAATACCCAGGATTAAGTTCGTATAGCGATAATATCTCTTTAACATCAAATACTACTACCAAGGTATTGGCCACTATTTCGGCTGCACAGTCTTCTAGACTTGGAACCTTTAGCGTAAAATGCTTTGTTCAAGATTATGCGGGAAATTCATTAGAAACGATATTAAATTTTACAACTAAGAGCGTTATCCTTGGAGGATCGTCTCCATTTGCTAATGAAGATTTTGTTTCACCCATAGCTAAGAAAGTTATTGGTAAGGGTACAATGGAAGACTATGCAGGTAAGTATGGTAGCCTGCCTGAAGATGGAGAAGCTTGGTTGATTAAGAAACTTGGCGGAGTTAGATTAATGCTTGCAGAAGAAGAACACGAAGTTAAAGTTGAAGAGATTGAAGATGAGTCAATTACATTACTTATTTCAAGTGAACCCTTTAATGTAGATATTAGTGTTAATGAAACAATTGAAGTTGATGTAAATGCTGATGGAATGAACGATCTTGAAATTTACTTACATAAAATTCATCAAAAGGCTGCAGATTTAGTCTTTAAGGAAATAACTACTCCTGTAGTTGCTGAAGGAGAAGTAATGGAATCACCTGTAGATGAATCTATTGGAGATGTTGTTGAAGCTCCTGAAACCAATGAAGGTCTTGGTTGGATTTGGACCTTAATAATTTTAATTGTAGTTATTTTAATATTGATGATTCTTGTTCATAAGTTTACAGGTAAGGGTAATTCTGGTAGTGGGGATTCTCCTGTTAAATTTACGCCTAGAGACTTAGGTACTGGAAAGAATGCTTCTTGGGGTCAAAAGCCTTCTGAAAATTCTGCTAAGCCTTTCTATTAGTAATCTGTAAAACTTTTAAAGACATTTATTGTTGGTTCACTATGGCAACTAATCCTGGATTCGATTTTCAAAGAGCGGAGGAAGCTTATAGGGATGCAAATGGTCCTGCTGAGCAATTACTAGCTCTTCAGAAGATGCTTAAAACTGCACCCAAACATAAATCTAGTGAAAAATTAAATGCTTCTATTAAAGAAAGAATAGCTAAATTAAAGGCCAATATTGAGAGGCAAAGTAAATCTTCTGGAAAGGGATATTCTCCTACAATAAAGAAAGAAGGTGCTGCGCAAATATGTTTGGTTGGCAAAACTAATTCTGGCAAAAGTAGATTACTTAATGCATTAACTGGAACAAATGCAGAAGTTGCAGAATATGAGTTTACAACAAAGAAACCCGAAATTGGGATTATGGATTACAAAGGTATTAAAATTCAAATTGTTGAACTTCCGGCAATTGTAAAAGATTTTGAAGGAAGTGTTATGGGTCCAACTTATTCAGGAATTTTAAAACAATCAGATTTAATGGTATTACTTTTTGATACAGTTAAAGATAAGAATTTTCTGGACAAAGAATTGTCAGAGGTTAAAACTAAAAGAACCATTTACAACGATCAAGAAGCAGAAAAGTTCAAGGGCGTTGTTTGGAAAATGTTAGATGTTATGAAGATATATACCAAGCAACCTGGAAGAGTTAAAGACCAACCCCCTATGGCATTTAAGAAAGGTTCAACTTTGAGAGATGTTGCTAAAAAAGTTCATAAAGATTTTTTGAAGAGTTTCAAATATGCTAAAGTTTACGGTAAGAGTGCTAAATTCAAAGGTCAAATGGTTGGTTTAGACCACATATTGCAAGATGATGATGTAGTAGAATTGCACTTAAAATGAAGTCTTTTGTTATTGAAGATTATAATAAAATTAAATCTGTGATAGCAACTAGGCTAAATCAATTTTCTAAGATTGTTGACAAGTCTGAGATTTTTTACGAACTTTGTTTTTGTTTATTGACGCCACAAAGTAATGCAAAACGATGTGCACTTGCAATTGAAGATTTAAAAGAATTAGATTTGTTTAATTCTGAAGTTGATCTTGAACAAATCGGAGGTGTTCTGAAGACTAAAACCCGATTTCACAATAATAAGGCTAAATATGTTCATAATTTAAAACCTCTTTTTGAAGATCTTTGGAAAAATTTTGATTTGACAGATAAAAATTTAGATTCTTATGAATTAAGAAATTGGTTAATAAAAAATATTAAAGGGCTTGGCTTTAAAGAATCTAGTCACTTTTTAAGAAATATAGGGTTTAGAAACCTTGCAATTTTAGATCGTCATATATTAAGAAATTTGCATGAATTAGAAGTTATAGGTGATATTTCAAAGGGACTTTCAAAAAATGAATATCTTTTAATAGAAGAAATGTTTAGTTCTTATTGTATTAATGTAGGCATTAGTATGGACGAATTAGACCTTTATTTTTGGTATAGCGAAACTGGAGAAGTATTCAAATGATGGACATTAGTAAAATTAAAATTCAAGAAGATAATTCTGAAGAAGAATTAAAACAATTTATTAGTGAGAATTCTGAGGAAGAAAAATCAACTAAAAGAGAGAAAGTGGTTAATGCTATCTTGTCAAATGATGGGACAGTTCTTTTAATCAAAAGAGGTCATTTTCCTTTTAGGAATACTTGGGCATTGCCAGGAGGGCACATCGAAGAAGGTGAGACTGAAGAGGGAGCAGTTATTAGGGAAGTTAAAGAGGAAACTGGTATGATTTTTGAACCAAACTATTTTGGAAGCTATGAAGACAATTTTGAAGAACTTGGTTTTTTTGCATATTCTTCCATATTTTCTGGGAGCCATAAAGGTGAAATCTCTACAGAAGGGGCAAATGAGGGAGAAATATTAGAAGCTAAATGGTTCAAATTAGATGAACTAACTGATCTTAAAATAGGTTTTCAACATAGAAAGATTATAGAAGAGTATTTTGGAAACTAATATTAAACAATAAGTATTTAATAATCAACAACTGAGGTGATATTATGGCAGTAAATTATGTAGGATTAAACTCTTTGGATGAAATAGACAGAGAGAGATTGAAAAAAATAGTTTCTAAATATGGTGTAGATATAAAGCGTTTAGGAATTAAAAATGCTCTTAAATTTCATGTGAAAACTCATGAAGTTGGGGGAAGAGTTAGATATAATTTTAGAACTCATTTGAGCGTAGGAAAGGATGTTTTGAATTCTGAAGTAGAAGGTTGGACCATAAAGACAAATGTTCATTCAGTTATGAGAAAATTGCTAACTGCCGCAGAACATAAGTTTCATGTAATGGGCCAAAAACAACAGAAATTTCATCCTAAGAAGGCTAAAGATGGTTTTGGCAAAAGAGTTAAGATGAAAATTAAGGGCTTGGTGAAGTTTATATGAGCTATAAACAAGTGATATTGGTGAGGGATGATTTGAAAATGCCTAAGGGTAAGTTGGCTGTTCAAGTTGCCCACGCTAGTGTTGAAGCCGTTCTAGGTTGTAGTTCGGAAAAAGTAAACTCTTGGAGAAGAGAAGGTATGAAGAAAGTTGTCCTAAGGGTTGTTGATGAAGAAGATCTAAGATATTATTTGAAAAAGGCAAGGGCACATAAAATTAAAACTGCAATAATCACTGATGCAGGTAAGACTTTCTTTAATACAAGCACAACAACTTGTTGTGCAATTGGACCTGATGCTGAGGATAAAATAGACACCGTAACTGGTGAACTTAAAATGATCTAATGGTTAAACTAAAAGAAATTCTAAAGATAACTAGTTTGCCAGTTTTATTTGCATCGTTGTGTTGTTTGTCTCCAATAGTCTTATTGTTGTTTGGTTTTGGAACAGTGGGATACTTAGCTTCATTAACAGATATATTGTATGGCCAATATAAATGGTTGTTTAGATCGTTCGGTTTAATTTTATTGGCAATTTCTTTAATTATGTACTTTAGAAAGAAAAAAATATGTACTGTTGATCAAGTTAAAAAAAGAAGAAATGAAATAATTAATACAGTGCTAATTGTTTTGATAAGTGCTGTCTTATTTTATATCGTATGGTTATATGTGATTTTACACTATTGGGGTGTATTTCTAAACCTTTGGTCTTAAGAAAAATATCGGAAAATAGTGATTTAGATAAAAGGTATAGGGTTGTTTCTCAATTACATTTGGAGAAAGGATTATATACGGCTATTACCAGGGCTTCTTAAAATGAAAATAAAACTTTTGTCTCTTAATATTTTTAGATATTATCAAGATTGGGAGACTAGAAAGCTAAAAATTCTAAAATTTATCAATGAAGTTAATCCTGACATAGTTTTTCTTCAAGAATGTTTTGATGACTCAAGACATAATAAATTGGGAGATAATCAAGGAATACAATTAAATAAAGAACTTGGATTTAATAGCTGTCTATTTTCTGTTGCCGAAAAAATTAAATCTGAAGGTGGTAAAGATATTGATGTTCCTGCTTATGATGGATTATGTGTCTTGACAAACCTTCCAATAACAAAAAAGAAGGATATAATGCTAAAACAAGCTGAAGATGATAAACATATTAGAATTGTTCAAAATATAGTTGTTGAAAAAAATAACCAGAACATAAATATATTTCATACACATTTTTCTAATAGAGATGATTTGGAGAGAAATCATTTAATAGAAACGATAGAAATTGCTAAACAAGAACCAAACTTTCCAATAATTTTGGGAGATTTAAATATAAGAATTCCAGAAGATACGATTAAATTTTCAAGTGAAGAATATAAAAGCTCATGGGAAATTGAAAAATATATTTCTTTTCCTTCGAAAGGAGAAACGCTTGATTATGCTCTCATTCCAAAAAAGAATTATACCTTTGACAAAATTTCTTGTTTAGGGGAGGACTTGTCAGATCACAAGGCACTTTTAATAACCCTTTCAAATAATATAAACTAATTCTTATTGATTGTGTTTCAAGATATTTCTAAACCTTTGGTCTTAAGAAAAATAAAGGCGGACAACTAACCAAGGTTCCCACAGCAAAGTGCAGTACAACTTGGAACGTAGGTTTGCTTGACTTCCGTGTTCGGGATGGGAACGGGTAGAACCAAACCGCCATGGTCGTCCAAGGTTTTCGTGTTCTGAACGATTTATAAGAGTTTTGGATAGGTTTAACCTATCAATAAATCAATGATACTGTTCATTTTGAGCCAACTCATAAATCCAATTCCAAGGAGTAATGAGATTAATATCAAAACTAGTAATACTTGTAGGAGTTTATTTGTTTCTCTAATAGCTTGATTTGTTTGTTCTAAATTTTCCTGTGAAAATCCGTAGAGTGTGTTCCCTTTATCGTCTTTATATTCCATAATAATGCCCCCAAATTTGTTAACCCTCTCAAGTGGTGTATTTAATATTTAAGCCTTTTTCTTCCTTTAGTTTAAAAGCTCAATTTCTATTAATTAGAATATACTCTTCTGGATCTACTGGAGAAACAAGTCCTTGACTCATATCAATTAAACAGTATTCTTCCAGTGCCAAAATGTTTCTTTCTACGGTTGTTTTCATTCCGCCTAAATCAGAGTAAAAGAAATTAGGTTTTTCTTCATTAACTCCAACTAATTCCCAAACCATTGGAGTTTTTTGGTTGTTTCCCAAAAGTCTATCCAATAATAAATAAGCTTCAAGTCCAGTACCATAACTTTTGTTAGTATAATATGCTCCATTGATTAAATAACCTGCATCTAAGCAACTGAATCCTTGTTCTCCTTCAGCTAACCCTCTAGGACCAATTGTTTCAGCCATAGTATAACTTTTTTGAGATAAGATCATTAATGCTCTTGTATCTATGAATAGTATTAGTGCTTCTTTTTCTTTACTGTATGTTTTGTCTATTGATTTTGCAACTTCTTCTCTCAGTTCTCCAAGATCTTCAATAAATGGATCTACATTTTTGTAGTTGATTAAATCAGTTGTTAATTTTTCAGTTTTGAAACTTGTTCCATATTTTTCATCAAGTTTTACTATCTCATTGAATCCTTCTTCAAATGTGAAATCTCTAGTTGTTTGAGTTAATACTAA
>JABHVN010000006.1 GCA_018658265.1 Candidatus Woesearchaeota archaeon
AAATTCTTCTGAGATTTCTCTTAGAACAGTTTCTTTAATTTGAGCTGCAACATTTCTAACATCTTTTGTTTCTTTATTGTGATTTTTATCTAAGTGAATTTCCATTGAAGGAGTTTTGATTGTTTTTCTTGCATCTAAGATCTCAATAAGACGTGGTAGGCCCTGTGTTACGGACACTTCAGCTACTCCAGCGAAGTGGAACACGTTAAGTGTCATCTGTGTACCTGGTTCTCCAAATGATTCTGCAGTAATAATTCCAATTGCCTCCCCAGGATCAATCTTTGCTGCATTATATTGGTCAACTAAGTATTCCATAACTTTTTTTATTTGATTATCATTAAGGTTTCTTTTATCAGCTTCGCTTTTCATGTCGTTAATTATTTTTCCAGGAAGTTTACCTTCGTATTCTTTGTAAATTGTCATCTTATACTTTTTCTCCCAGTACATCATGTATTGCGTTTACTACGTTGATAGTTCCACCTTCCGATTTAGAAACATCTATTGAATCTTCACCATATTTGAATTGGATAATTTCTTTAGTTGCATTCCTTACAGTGCTATCGTATTCTACTTTTAGATCTTGTAATGCGTTTGCAAGTCTTCTGTATAGGTAACCTGATTTAGGAGTTCTTAATGCAGTATCCATCAGAGAATCTCTTCCAGTCATAGCGTGGAAAAAGAATTCTGTTGGTGTAATTCCTTTCTTGAATGTGTTTTTTACGAATCCTCTTGCTTCAGGAGATAAGTCGTTTTCTTTGAATGTTGATAGTGTTCTTCCTCTGTATCCTCTTGTAATTCTCTTACCACCTAATGCCTGTTGTCCAATACACCCAGTCATCTGTGTAAAGTTAAGGATATTTCCTCTTGCACCTGATTGAGCCATAACTAATGTAGGGTTTCCATCAACAGCTAGATCTTTCACATAGTCACCTATTTCAGTTCTAGCTTTGTTTAAGATTTCCATAGCTCTAATCTCAAGAGTTTCTAATTGATCTTTACCTGGTAATGCTTCAGTTTTACCTTTTTGGAATATTTCAATGTGTTCGTCTAACTTTGAATAAGCTTTCTTAATCATTGCATCTACTTTCTTACCTGCTTCTTGAGGGATATCTGTATCAGCTACACCTGTAGTGAATCCTCTCTTTAGTAGAATCTTAATTCCTAATTGGAAAATGTTTCCTAGTAATTCGATTGTTCTATTTTGACCGTACTTTCTGTAGAACTCTCTGATTAATTCTCCATTGTTTTCTCCAATGGTTTTTTTATCGATAATTCCTTTTTCTAAAAGACCGTCTTTAACTCTAACAGTTATTTCTCCATGTTTGTCTTTTCTAATGAAATTGAAATCTTTAGGGAATACTGTACTGAATACTTCAGCACCAGTTAACATTTCTTTATCGAATTTTACTGTATCCATTCCAATTGAAGTTAGTAAGTCTACAGCTTCTTCTTTTGAAATTTTTCCAGAAGTTGTTAACAAGAAACATCCTGTAATTGAGTCTTCTACACAACCAATTATATTAAATCCGTTTTTAGGAGTAATAATTTGTGTTTGAACTTCCATAAGAACTTCAGCTTCTGCTCTTGCTTCTTCAGTTTGAGGGACGTGTAAGTTCATCTCATCTCCATCGAAGTCAGCGTTGTAAGGATTACATACGGAAGGATTCATTCTAAATGATCTTCCAGGTAGAACTTTAATTCTATGACACATAAGACTCATTCTGTGTAGACTAGGTTGTCTATTGAATAATGATTGATCACCTTCAACTAAATGTCTTTCAACTTTGAATCCTAAGTCTAATTCTTCCATGATTTGTTCCATGGTTTCTTCTGTGATTTTCTTTTTCTTTCCGTCCGGCCAAATAACATAGTTAGCTCCAGGGTAAACTTTTGGACCATTTTTGATAGCTTTAATTAACCATTCTTTGTTCCATGTAGTTACTCTTTCTGGAATTGTTAGTTCCATTGCAACTGATTTAGGGATTCCAACATCGTTGAAATTAATACATGGATCTGGTGAGATAACAGTACGTGCTGCGAAGTTTACACGTTTACCTGCAAGGTTATGTCTGAATCTTCCTTCCTTGCTCTTGATTCTTTCTGTAAGTGTTTTTAGTTCCTGTCCTGACCTATGTCTTGCAGGAGGAATACTTGAAACAGTGTTATCATAATATGTTGTTATGTGATATTGGAGTAGGTCCCATAGATCTTCAATGATCATTTCTGGAGCTCCAGCATTAATATTTTCGAATAATCTTTGGTTAATTCTTACGATGTCACCTAACTTGTGTGTTAAGTCATCTTCGGAACGTTCACCAGTTTCTAATGTAATCGAAGGCCTCATTGTTACAGGAGGTATTGCAAGAATCTTTAGAATCATCCATTCAGGTCTAGATACTTTAGGGTTGAATCCTAAAACTTCAGCATCATCATCGCTGATTTTTTCTAATCTAGCTCTTGCTTCAATTGGACTTATTCTTTTGTCCCCTTGCATGTAAGTTGTAGGTTTTTCTAACTTTACTACTTCTTGTTTAGCATTACAGTAAGGACATTTCTTAATCAATCTTGATTTAGTAATAGCTTCTCTTGTAGCCTTTCTCATTTTATCGGAATCCTTGTTTTTTATTCCGTCATCTAATTTCTCTCTAATAGCTGTAAGTTTTTTATCGTTAAGTAAAATTCTATGACATTCGTTACAAGTACTTCTAATTGCATTGTATACATGAGTAGTGTAATTGATGTGAACAATTGGTCTTGCTAATTCAATGTGACCAAAGTGACCCATACATTCTTTTAATTTTCCACCACAAGTTTTACATCTTAATCCAGGATCAATAACTCCTAAATGAACATCCATTAGTCCGCCATCTACAGGATATCCTTCTTTTTCATAAAGTTCAGCTGTCACTATTTTAGCAGAAGATGTATCTATCATGAATTCAGGACTTTCCATACTAAAGTCAATTTCACTTATTTTCTTGTATATTTTTTCAGCCATTTTAGTATTTGTTTTTTAGTTTGATGTTAGGAAGTACTCCCATTGCTCTTAGTTCATCCATTAATAACTTGAATGCATAAGATATTTCTACTGAGTTAATTTCTACGTTTCCACCACATCTGTGACAGAATTTTTTCTTTCTGAATACGTCATTAACTCCGATTAGTCCACATGCACTACAAATTGGTACAACTGTTCTATCTGAGTCGAATCTTTCTTTCAATAATAGTGATGCTCCATGTGCTACGAAACAGTCTTTCTCCATTTCTCCAAGTCTCAATCCTCCACCCTTTGCACGTCCTTCAATTGGTTGACGTGTTAGTAATTGGATTCTACCTGCAGCACGTGCGTGTAGTTTGTTACCTACCATATGTTTTAATCTTAAATAGTACATGTTACCAATGAATATTTTAGCTTCAAATTCTTCACCGGTGATACCGTTGATCATTCTTTCTGATCCGCTTTCCCTAAAGCCCATATCTTGTAATTGTGATCTTAATCCTGTTTCTGATTGTGATGAGAATGCAGTTGCGTCAATACATTTTCCACTTAATGCTCCAACTTTTCCAGCTAGTGCTTCAATTAAATGTGAAACTGTCATTCTGGATGGAATTGAGTGAGGAGAGAAAATAACATCCGGTGTTACTCCTGTTCCTGTAAATGGCATATCTTGTTGAGGTACAATTAGTCCAACAACTCCTTTCTGTCCATGACGTGAAGCGAACTTATCTCCAATTTCTGGAATTCTTTGGTATCTAACTCTAATTTGAACAAGTTTGTTACCTTCTTCATTATCTGTAACAGCAACCATGTCAACCTTACCATCTTCTCCAGGTTTGATTTTAACTGAACTGTCTCTTAGTTTGTTAGCTGAAATACTGAATTCATCCATTTCTCCTAGGAATCTAGGTGGTGAAGTTTTTCCAATGATAACATCATCTTCTGTAATTTTAGCTTCAGGATAGATAATTCCATCATCTTCTAGTAAGCTATAATCTTCTTCTGCTTTGTAACCTTTAACTTCCTTGTCAGGAACGCAAATTTGATCTGTTAATCCCCCAGAGTATCTTAATTCTTCTACTGTGTAAGGTTTGAAATATGTTGAACGTGATAATCCTCTTGCTAGAGATCCTTTGTTAAGAATCAAAGCGTCCTGCATGTTGTAACCTTCATAACTCATTAGAGCAACAACAATGTTTTGTCCTGCAGGGTGATTTTCCATTCCTGCTAATTTTGAGTTACAAGTTTTTACAATTGGATTTGATGGATAATGCAAAATATTAGAATCAGTATCCATTCTGATTAAGTAGTTAGCAGCGTAAATACCTAGAGATTGTTTTTGTGCTTTGGATCCTCTGTTAAGACGTGCGGACTGTCCAAAATTTGAAAATGGTACTAATGAAGTTGTCAATCCCATAATAACAATAGGACTTATTTCTAAATGTGTGTGTTGAGGAGTAATATCTTCTTCGTTTAATGCAACTAATGCATTTTCTTCTTCTACTGCATCGATGTATTCAATGATCCCTTCAGTAGTTAGATCTTTCCACTTCATTTCATTGCTTAGTAATTTCTTAACATGTTCCGGTGTTAATTTACTTTTTTCTTTTTCAATAATTATTAATGGCCTTCTTGAACGGCCTTTAGAAGTTTCAATTAAAATTTCATTTAGATCTTTGTTGTATCCAACATTAACTGAATCTGGCATTTTACCTTCTCTTCTTTCAGTTTTTATTTTTTGTATAAAATCTTTAGGTGATTCCACTTGACCAATGAATACGTCTTTCAAGTATACGTCTGTTTTTTTAGTATTACTCATTTTGAATTAGTCCCAATCCCTTTAGTGATTTTACTACTTTGATATCGTTAGTATCTTCCGAGGTAACCTTTGCCATTAATGCAAGATTCTTTCTTAGTCCAATTGATGTTCCTTCAGGAGTTTCAATTGCACATAATCTTCCCCAGTGTGTTGAATGTAATGCTCTTGCATCAAAGTTTTCCTGAGTTGCAGATAATAATGAATTAACTCTTTGAAGATGTGATAATGATGAAAGATAGTTAGTTCTATCTAAATTTTGTGATAATCCTTTTCTTCCTCCAACCCAAACACCTGTTGCCATTGCAGAATTTATTCTAGATGTTAGAAGTTTATCACGGATAATAATGTTTAATGATGTGAACTTAGTACGTTTTACCAATCTTTGGAAATTGTACATAATGTCGTTGATTAAAGATCTTAAGTGTACTCTGAATAGGTCTGCCATAAGGTCTCCTGGTAGTTTAAGACGTTTATGCATATAATGATCTATATCTTGATTGTTCAAATCTTTCTTTGTAATTAGTAAGAATCTCTTCAAAAGTTTACACATATTAATTGCCTTTTTCATTCTGTCTTCAGGAGTTAATCCTAAGTGTGGAAGCAAATATTTGTCTAAATTGTCTGCTGTTTTTTCAGCTCTTATTTCTGGAGGTTGGTTAATCCCCATTTTTTTACCAATGAAATCTAATGCGTCTTCATAAGTTTTTAGATCAATAGTATTGTATAAATTTACAAAAACATCATCGTGCATTTCTTCTAAATCGATGTGTTGCATAATGTCTGAATCTTTTGTAAGTCCAAGTGCTTTGATAACTGCAACAAGCGGAACTTTCTTTAATCTTGTTAATGATAAATTGATTACACCATCTTTAGTTTGTTCAATTAAGTGAGGAACTCTATATGATCCTTTTTCTGAAAATACTCTTGCTGAGAATTTAATAGGTCCAGTTTTAACCTTCTCTACGAACATTCTGTTTGAAACTAAATCTTCAACAGTGATTAATACTCTTTCATTTCCGTTTAATATAAAATATCCACCAATATCATCAGGATCTTCTCCATGCTTGATTAGTTCTTCTTTTGGTAGGTTGTAAAGGTGACAGAATTTACTTCTAATCATAATTGGAATTTTTCCAACTTGAGTTGTGAATGTTTCTCTTTGTACTCCGTCAATGTGTGCGGAAACTTCTAATTTAATTGGTCCTGAATAAGTTATTTTTCTTAATCTTGCTTCAGAAGGATAAATATCACGTTTACTTCCATCAGCTTCAATCATTTCTGGTTTCTCGATCCAGATTTTATCGAATTTAATTCTGAAGTCATCCATGTCTGCAGGAATAACGGTTGGGATAATGTCTCCAACTTCACTAATTATTTTTTGCATTTCATTTTCTATAAAATTATTAAAAGAATCAACATCTGCAGAGATTAAACTGTTAGTTTCATAATATTTTTGAATTAGTTCAGTCCCTTGGTTCATTCTACTACCATCCTGTAAAATAAAGAATTTGGTTCTGTTTTACTACTTCTATGAATTTTAATTACTGCTCCATGTTCCAAATCTAGAGTTGCAATGGATGGATCTTTTACGCTAATTGATGGCAGTTGTTCAAGTTTGATATTATATTTTGTTAGAATTTCACTTATCTCTTCTTCTGTACATACCTCTTGTTTTGGTATGAGTTGATGTTTGATTGGGGTTTGTTCTTCTGCCATTTTTATTTGAATTAGCGGACCGGAAGGGATTTGAACCCTCGACCCCTTGGTTAAAAGCCAAGTGCTCTAAGCCAGGCTGAGCTACCGGCCCGTTGCCTCTGAAGCGCCCTAGGCGGGAATCGAACCCGCGTCACGGCCTCGACAGGGCCGTATGATAACCACTACACTACTAGAGCAGGTGGTTTTTTTATTTGTATATTACAGTCTATCTCTAAGTTTTAGTTGGTTAAAATTTGTTGTTTGTTGCCATCACTATTGCTTTTTTAAAAGACTGCCTCATTATGGGAATTTGTGTCCAAAATCAATATATAAGCCTTTCTGTTAGATAGCACAGGCTAGAATTTGTCTTCCTCTTGTTCTTTTAGGAGCTTAACTTACTTATAAATATTGTTGAGATTGAGAAATGATCCCACCCCCGGGATTTGAACCTGGAACCTTTCGGTTTCAGCTGACTTATTTTCATTCTTTGCAAATTTGCAACGTCAAATAGTATCTACAGCCGAACGCTCTACCATTGAGCTAGGGTGGGCTGAATCAAAAAGAATTTAGTTAATTTATAAACTTTTGTTTTGGTGGACTTTTGGGCCATGTTCCAAAACTATACTTGCTGAATGTTCAGATATAAATTTGCCCTTCGCAGACGTAAATTGAACTACTGTTGGAGGTAATCTAGTCTCACCAATTAGTTTAACTTTGGAAGTAATCTTGTAAGATAATATTCTTTCTTCTTGAGGTGCAAGTTCTCCAATTTCCCAAATGAATCTCCTTCCTCTTGTCCCTTGTTGAACTTTAGTAGGTTTTAATGTTCCAAACTCTTCTGTTGAAGCCATTGTGTTTGGTAATACATCCATGATAGATACATTCTTTATTGGTTTTGAATTTCCATTTTTTAGATGGATTAATATTTTTAGTTCTGATAGGCCGTCAGGAGTTCTTCTGATTTTGTACATTCTTTTTTTGATGATTACCGATTTGTCTATTAGGTGCATCATTCCAAATGTTGCTAAAATAATTATTAGTAGCCCAAAAAATACAGACCTATAATTTGTAGTGTACATTGCTACGAATTCATCTCCAGGTTCTAAAGTAAATTGCCAAACATAGTTTCCTTTTCTTACGCTAGGTTCTGGTTCAGCTTTTGAAAATATTCTCGAAAAAAAGTTAACATCTGCAACTATCTCCATTTCATCCCTTACGTTCCCCTTATTGGTTTTAGTGATTGTATGGACTTTCTTTAGGAATCTTCCTTCTTTGTCTGCTATCTCTTCAACGTTCTCATTTTTTGTTATAGTAAATGCTGATGAGTAAGATCCTTTAGTTTTACTTCTGCTGTCATATACTTTTACATTAACAACGTAATCTCCTGCCCTTAAGTTTTCACCAGTTTTTAATGAGATTATTTCTACTATCTCTTCCTTAGGACCAAAACTTACAATGAAGTTTTTTTGAAATTGAGGTAGATCACTTGAAACTAAAATTTCATAATTTTCTAAAGCAACATTTCCACGATTTTTGAATCTTAATTTTATTTTGTATTCTTCACCAGGAATCATTTCATTAGGTATTTCTGGAAATATTAAAACTACATCTTCTGGAGAAACGACATATGTTTTTAGAATGAACTCTTCTAAAATTTCTGGATTTGTTAATGATGCAACAGTGAGTGGCATTTCATAGCCCTTATCTTGTGGTGCAGTATCTACTGTTTTCAGTATAACTTTGATTATTCCGCTTTCCCCTATACCTAGCTTTAATTGTGAAGGTTCAAATACTATATTTCTTACAAAGTCTGAGAATGGATAAACGTCTAAGTCGTTATAGGTTATTCTGAAAACGTCTCTTGTATCTCTAGGATTTGTAATGTTAATAGTATACTCTGCTGCAGCACCGGCTTCTATTTCCTTGGAAATGTCATTGATGTTAGTTATTAGTTCATTTTCAGCTAAAGCGATGCTAGAGAATATTAGGAGGATTAATGGGATAATCAGTAGTTTTTTCATTTCTGTGTATCTCCTTTATTGGAAAATTTATAAATCTTCTCCTGAGTTTTTAAGATCTTCTTGAGTTATTTATAAACTTTAAAAGTTCATTTAGTCGTTTTTGTGGAATATTCTGTTTTTTCTAATCTAATGACTTTGTCTACGAAACTTTCAATCATTGGATCATGTGATACTATAATAGTCTGTTTTGTGTTTAGGTCTTCTAGAATATTTCTCATCCTGCTTAATTGCTCTTGGGAGAACCCGTCAGTAGGTTCATCTAGCATTAGAATGTCTTTTGTATTGATTGTACTCATAAGAGTATTAATCACTTGATTAAGTGCTAATCTGTAAGATAGTGCTGCAGCTGTTTTTTCTCCTCCAGAAAGATGAGGGAACTCTATTTCATGACCGTTTTGTTCAATTATTGGTGTAAATTCTTCATCAATCCTAATTTTTACTGTTTCAGCATCCACCAACATTGAAAACCATTTTTGTATTAAGCTTTCTAGCTCAGAATGGACTCTCAACATAATACTTTTTTCCATAAGTAATGTCATGTTGATAAATTGTTTTTCCAACCAATCTTTTAACTGCATTAATTTTGCAATATTTTCTTTTGCTATTTGTTTGGATTTGATCTCTTCTTCCATCTTTAGAATTATTGTTGCTAAAGTGTTTTGTTCAGAAGTTAACGATGCCCTTTTTATTTCTAGTTCTTTTTGACTTTGAATTATATTTTCAAGTTCTTCTTTTTGTAATTTAATTTCTTTTTCTAATTCAGGGTTTTCTTTGTTTTTTGATTCTAAATCTAATATTTCCTTACTTGTTTGAGAAATTTCTAATTTTGTTTTTTGTATTCTTTCATTAAATGAACTTAGTGATGTTTTCTTATTGGCTAAATCTCTTTGTTTCAATTGAACTATGTTCTGAGATTGAAATATTTTTTCAGTAGTTGTTTTTTCATTGTTTTTTGATTCAATTGTTATTTTATTTTCTTCTAAACTTTTCTTTATTGCTCTTAGCTCTATATCTAGTTCTTCTATACTTCTTGCTGCCTTAGAAGAAACGCCTTGTTTATGGTCTTCATTAACGTCTTGCGTACAAACTGGACAATGCTCCATATTGGTTATGTCGTTAGATAATTTTTGGTGAACATGTTTTTTAGTTTCTAGTTCAGATATTTTTTTCTCAAAATGTACTGTTTGGTCTTTTAGTTGGGATATGTTTTGATTAATTATTTTTATTTTTTCTTCAAGCGAAGGATCGAACATAGGCAATTCTTTCAGTTCTTGTTCTAATGATAGGAGTTCTTTGCTGTTGTTCTCTAAATCCCTAGTTAGTTGATTTTGTTCTGAATTTTTATGTTCTAAGAAAATCTTTTTCTTTTCTATTTCATGTTTAATGTGTAAAGATTCTTTTAATTTTTCTTCTAAATGAATGTTCAACTCTTTTTTATTTTTTATTTTTTCTTCAAGGATAACTATTTGAGGATTTAATTCATTAATGTTTTGAGATATTTCTACTTGTCTTTCTTTTCTTTCGGAAAGCTCTGCAGACCTTTGTTCTAAATCCGCAATCCTAACTGCTATTTCTTTGCTTTTTTGTTTAAGTGCTGTTATGAATATTTCTGAGTTTTTTCTTACTCTTTGATATTTGTCTATTCCAAATACTTTTCTTAAAATTTCTAAACGATTTTCTTTTTTGCTAAGTAATATTTCCTTCATTTTTTCTTGAGGAGAATAAACAGTGTAATGGTAAACCATTGATTTGGACTTAGTTAGAAGTTCTTGAGGATAGTTTAGAATTTCAATTATTTTCTGCTTTAGTTCCATTGCAGTCATTTCGGTCTTTTCACCATTTACTATTAAATGGCCAGTATCCTGTGTTACGGAGGAAGGTCCCCTTTTGAGCCCCCTCTTAATTGAGTAGTTGGTTTCATTAAGTTCGAATTCTAATTCTACAGATCCTTCTTTTTCTCCATTTCTTAGGAGTGCAGTTCCAGGCAAATCCCTACTGATTCCAAATAGTGCAAAATCTATTGCTAAAAATATCGAACTTTTTCCCGAACCGATATTTCCAGAGAGTAATGTAGATCCTTCAGATAAAGAGATTTCATATTCTTTGTAAGATCTAATGTTATTCAATTTTATTGTTTTAATTAGCATTGAATATATCTCCTAGGTTGAATATTTCTATTGCGTCTTTTATTATTCTAGTTTCAAAGTCAATGTTTTTTTCACCTTCAATTTTTTCTTTGTTTAATGAAACCATTAATTGATTTGTTAGAATTTCTTGATTTTCATTAAGTTGGATGTCTGGAAGTTCAATTTGTCCTATGTGGTCTTTGATAATGGCTTCTTCAACTTCTTCTATGTTGCCCGTTTGAATTTTAATTTCTGAAAATTCTTTAGTTTTTAGTTTAGAAGTATTTTTTAGAATAATGTATGCATCTTGATTCTCACTGATTATTTTTTTGAATTCTACATCTGAAGGTTTGCCAGATCTTAATGTTCCGGCAATTCTAATTGTTATAATTGCATCAATGATGTTTATTTTTGTTAATTCTTCCCTTAATTCTAGGTTAATTTCTTCTGGTGTTTTATTTTCTGCATTAATGTTTAAAGAAATAATCTCTTTTAATTTAATTGGAACGCGTGTTAAATTGGTGTTATTGTTATTAACATCAACTATATAGAATCCTCCTTGTTTGAGCTCTTCTAGCTCTTTGAAGTTATTAGGGAATAATGGTCCTGGGTAGGCTATCAAGGGATATTCTGGTGTTGATTTTTGTTTAACAAAGTGAGGATGTCCTCCAGGGTAATAATTGAAATTCTTGGGTAATAATCCTAATGGTTCTGATGGAACCTTTTCCCAATCTTTAGTTGTAGGTTTTAATTCACTAAGTAATGTATGGAATAAAAATATTTTGTATTCACTTAAATTTTCTATTTCAGATCTGTTTGCAAGTTCTTCATATTTTATTTTTTCAAGTCCACCTGCTAAACCACACATACCTGTTAATGCGATTCTTTCTCCAGAAGGTAATTGATGATAAGTTATTTCTAATCTCTTTGTTTCTTCATGGTATTTGTAAACATTAATGCATAGGCCTGCATTTTCAAGAACATCTAACATTGTCTTTCCAGAGGGAGAGTAATCATGACTTCCAGGAATAATATAAATTTTAATGTTGTTATCTTTTACTTTCTTCATACAAAGTGCAACTTCCTTTATTGCATCAATTGAAGGTATTGAGGTGTTAAATAAATCTCCTGCAATTATTAAAAAATTAACTTTGGAATCAATTATTTTTTCAGTAGCTTCTCTAAAACTTCTTATTGAAAGTTCTTTTAATTCTTCTTCCTTCCATCCTCCTATATGGCAATCTGCAAGATGTGCAAATCTAAAACTTTCTGAGATGTTATTCATTTAGAGGTTTCCTGGTACTAATTAGGGTGTTTTTAGAAAAGGAGATTTTGTTTTATATAGATTTATTTAGTGTAGTGAGATTCTTTAAAAAGAACTATTCGACTATTATTTTTTCACCATTTTTCATTAGGTGAATGTCTCTATTCAACTTGAAACCCATTTCTTCTGCAAGACCACAAGCTGGTTGCATAAGTTTGTCAAATCCGTGACAAGGGATAATATTTTCTGGATTCGTTAGATTAATCATTTCTCTAAGATCTTCTTTTGCAGGGTGTCCTGAAACATGAACATCTCTGAATATTCTAACCCCTTGCTCTTTTAGTTGATTTTCCATGGTTTCCCTATTTGTTAAATTAGGTTCTACTGGAATTAATTTATTTGAGAATATTAATTGGTCTTCTGAGAAAAATTTGAATTTAGTTTCTCCTCTTACCATCCTAGCTAATACTGAATTAGTTTCTCCTTGTCCGCCAGTACATACAATGATGTATTTTTCAGGTCCTTTTTTTGCTATTTCTGCAATTTTTCTATCAATTGCTTTTCTATAAGAAACAATTTCTGCTTTATCTGAAAGTTTTGTAACTCTTGCCATTTCTGCAGCTTCAATATATTTTCCAAAACTTCTACCCAAAATTACAACCTTTCTATTTAATTTTTTACCGAATTCAATTATGCTTTTTAATCTTGCAACATGTGATGCAAAACAAGATGTAACTATTGCTGCTCCAGAGTTTTCTGTACCTAGTAGAACATCTTTTAGAAGCTCTCTTGCAATCTTTTCTGAAGGTGTTTTAATATTATCCTTAGAATATAATGAGTCTACTACCAGTGCCTTAACGCCTTTTTGGCCCAACTCTTTCAACCTTTTATAATTCGGTTTGTTTCCAATAACGGGAGTATTGTCAAATTTCCAATCTGTTGCGTATAAATAAACTCCTTGTTTAGAATGTATCGCTAACATTGAGGTTTCTGGTGTTGAGTGAGGAATATCTATGAACTCTACCTTAACATTTTTAGAAGCATTGAAAGTATTGTTTGATTTTACTGGGATGTAAGGATTAGGAAGTTTTAGTGAATCATTTTGTACTTGGTTTCTAATTACTTGTAATGTAAATGGTGTTGCTACGATGGGAGCTTTAAAATCTGGGGCTACATATTGGATTCCTCCAATGTGGTCTAAGTGGCAGTGAGTTGCAACGATTGCCTTTGTTTGTGGCATCCAAGATTTAATTTTATTGTAGTTAGGAATTGCGTCTATTTTTTTTAGAAGTTCTTTTGTATATGCTTCTTGAACAGGAGTTTCTTCTTGATATTCTACAACTTTTTGTACATTGAATCCAATATCACAAACGATAGTTTCGCCAGCTACATTAATGGCGGTCATATTTCTACCGACCTCGTTATATCCTCCAACTGTGCAAATTTCGGTATGTTTCAAATTACTGTCCTCTCTTTGTTATTTTTTTACTAATTAATGTTATTATGATTATACCTATCAGGTAGCCCGAAAGTAGCAAGAAATGTTCAAGTACGTTCTTTAATGGAGCTTGGAATAGAATAATTTTGTTTAATAATGTTTCGCTAATGAAAAATGGATTAAATGAGGCTATACTTCTGATAACTGTAGGCAATGTTTCTATTGGAAGTATTGCTGATGAGAAGAAAATCATGATGAATCCCAGTGAAATATTTGTGATTGTGTTTGTTTCTTCTGTCTTGAATATGTTTCCAAGTAAAATTCCCAAAAATAAGAAGAATGAAATTATTATGAATAATGCGGGGAGTAATAATGGAATTGAGGTTGCTATGTTATCAAAGAAGAAATATGATGCTGCACCCAAGAGAATTGTGGATTGAATACCTATGATTATTAGGTTGGTTAAATAATTACTTAATGTAAACATGGTGGTGGAAGTAGGCGTAATGAAATTTTTGAAATAAACTCTTGAAGTTTTTTCTCTTATTTCTAATGTTGAAGTAAGTAACATTGATACGAACATAATGATCATTATCATTAGAGTAGGAAATATGAAATTTATGTGGGTCTTCTGAGTTGTAATTGGTTTAATATCTGAAGTTATTGGATTAACAATTTTATTTACCCCAGTTTCTTTTACTCCAGAAACATCTCTTTTTATTGAATCGAATGTTTTTTGCATTTGGGCTATTGAGAATTTACTACTTTCAGTGTTTTGTGAAAGTGTTTGTATTTTTTCAAGTGATGAATCTCTTTTGGAGCTTGCTTTTGAAGTGTCTTCTAAAATAGTTTCAATTTTACTTTCTACTGCGTTAAATGCTGAACCTGCTGATGAATTTGAGTCTGAAATTTGAGATTGTAATGTTCCTAAGGGGATATCAGTTTTTTCATAGTTAAGAGTCATGCCTGCAAGATCGTTTGAGACGATTCCTAGGAGAACTTTATCTTCCTCATTTAGTGATTTAATTTCATCAAGTAAATCTTCTCTATCTTCGATAGTATCTTTGATGTCTTCTAATGTATCAACAACTCCCTTGGTTAATTGGAAAGAAAGATCTTGGGATTTTTTACCTATGTTTGCAGAAATTGTTTCACTAATGAGGTAAACTATATTCGTTTTGGTATTATCTACATAGAACTGTATATTTCCCCCCAAATCTACTTTAAGATTATTTGGGAATACCGAACATACGTGGAATATTCCATTTTTTACTCCCTCAATGCATGCTTGCTCCGATTCAACCTTTTGCGTTGCATAGTCTCCTTGGTTGAGTTCATGAATAATTGCTTCTGATAGAGGACTATACTCTTCAGAATAAACACCTACACGAATACCGTAGATGTTTGCAGTGTTAAATGCTGCACCTACCAGCATAATTAATAATAGTGGCCCTAAAATGATCATTAATGCGGATGCTTTAGATCTGACTATCAGTCTAAAATTCTTTTTTATTAATGTGAATAATCTGTTCATTGTTTTCTAAGGAAATCTTTTTGTGCTCCTACGTCTTTTGTTAATGATTGGAAGACTTCTTCTAATGTTGGTCTTTGAACATCTACATAGATTAGTTTATCTTTAGTATTTTCGATTATATGTAATATTTCATGTAATATTCTTTCAGCATTTTTTGCTCTGATAACTAGTCTACTTCCGTCTACGTAATAAGTATCATATTGGCTTATGTTTTTTACTATTGTCCTATAATCCTGATTTTTTGTTTGTAAGTGTATTTCTTCAGAAGAGCTATATTCTTCTTTTAGTTCATCAAGTGTTCCTGATCTAATCATAGACTTATTATGGAGAATTGCAACTCGATCACAAACAATTTCTATGTCTTCTAGTCTATGGGATGTAATTATTACAGTTGTTCCTATTTCTGCAATTTTCTTGATTAAATGTAATATGTCTTTTCTTAGTAATGGGTCTAGGTCTTCTGTAGGTTCGTCTAAGATTACTACCTTAGGAACATGGATTAAAGAACAAGCCATGTCTAATCTTCTTTGCATTCCACCAGATAATTGTTCTGCTATCCTATTCCTTACATGGTCAAGTTCAACAAGTTTTAGAATTCTGTCGCTGTTTGATTCAATTGTTTTTTTGGGTAATCCATATAGTGCTCCGAAATATTTTATGTTTTCTTCAACAGTTAATTTTGGATAGAAAGCACTATCTTGAGTTGTAAATCCTATTTCAGATCTTAGTTTTCCTTCGACCTTTTTTAATTTTTTATTTAGATATAGGACTTCTCCTTTTGTTGGTTTGTAATATCCTACAAGAAGTCTTAGAATAGTTGTTTTACCGGATCCATTAATTCCTAAGATACCAAAAATACTTCCTTGAGGAATGTCTAAGTTAAGATTTTCAAGAACAAGATTGTCTTTGAACCTCTTTGTCACACCCTTTAGCTCAAAAATGCCCATGTTTTTAAAGGATGTAAGGAGGTTTATAAACTATTTGTTAGTTTGTCACCAATCTTAAGATTTTTAGTTGCGTTTTTGTTTGTTTCTAATACTGCCATTGCTTGTTTTTTAGGATTGATTAAAGGATTGAATGGTTTGATATTTCTTTCAATATGTACTATTTTGTAATCCTTATTTAACCAAACTGCATCTATAGGAAAAAATACGAAGAACATGTGAATAGGTATATTTTGTTCTTTTGAGAATTTTAATAATGCTGATTTATTTGCTTTTAATTTTTTTGAGAACATTAAACCTTTGGCTTGTGTTTTAGTAGTGTCACAAAGTTTGTAATTTGTTTTAAATTTTCTCTTTTTATTAATTAGAATCATTTGAAGTTAATGCTAGCATAATATTCTCTTTTGTTTTCTTCTGATGCAGAGGTTTGATAGCTTATAACTTCTCCTTTTTTATTTCTTA